>NZ_OY780935.1:1018750-1347500 GCF_963675965.1 uncultured Celeribacter sp.
ACCTCAACCAGCCCAGAATCATTGCCCGCAAAGGGTTTGATGTTTTTACGGGGGACGCGTTCACTACCCTTTCGGCAAGGAAGGAAACAGGTAAGCATTTCAGACATGACAAATCCTACAGGGCATAAATGCTAGCAGATGCTAGACGGTGGCAAGTGGGCGTGACGGCAAGCAGTGGCAGATCGCTATTAGCGTTGAACTTGAGCAAGATATCGGCAGTTTCATCGTTACGCGCATCACCTGGCGGATAACCATCGAAGCCCGCCATCAGCACCCGCGTAGCATTGCCAGCCGCACATAGCGCCAAAGCATAAGAAAGCACTAAGGAATTCGGCGTCACACAATGGAACTCGCCAAAGAAGAATACTCCCGGCTCAACGACAAGGCCAAAATCAAGAAGTTCCTTCTGGGCCAGTGCCTCCCGGATTGGTTTGGGCAACATCGATGCGGGCGTAACCAATGGCTGAGGCAAACATAGATGGTGATGGCTGTCAGCAAGAAGACGAACCGGGTGGCATGCGATACGCAGATCGATCATTTCGGGCGCAATTGCGGTTTGCGTATTGAGGGCTATGACCACGGGCCCCGCTCTACGCACATAGTCTTCCAATGCATCACGGTATCGCTCCGCCCCAGGACCAGTCCCGAGCAGCAAGACTTCGCGGTTTTCCAGCTTTTGTTTTGGGTTCCACTCACCCTTTGCTGGCCCGGCATAGAAAGTGCGCGCCTCCTCCAGCACAGCAGCGTTGTATTTTTGGCCTCCGAGTCGTCTCAGATGTTCAATTACAGCAACGATATCATCATCTGAGTAGCGCGGGTCACTGAGCATCTCCTGAACATATGTCGGATGGATCGAATACTTGCCAGCAAGGTAATAGTACGGATTTGATCCCCACTGATGTCTCCGCTTCATCGGGGCGAAATGACGCCCGATAAGCGCCATCAACACTTTCATCCCAGAAATTGGGGCACGCACGTCTCCCAGCTCGATCGCAAGTTCTTCGGTACGCGCGTTACCGGGGCCACGTCCCATACCGGTCACAGTACTGTCAATCCAAGAGATACCACGCCCAATCGCAGTCAATGTGTTGGACAACGCCAAGCCCATATTGTCGTGAGTATGGATGCCTAGAGGGCCATCCCAACTCGTGCGGAACCACCCCACAATGCGCACCACATCTTCGGGCGTCATGCTTCCTAGACTATCTGCGAAATAAAGTACTTCGACTGAGTGGGCACTCGCCGCTGTGGCAATGGAATTGATCGTCTCGAACTTTTGCTCAGAAATCTGCATTAAATTGAGGCCAACGCGATAGCCTTTCTGAGCAAGCCAGTCGATAGCCGGCAATATCCGCTCGAATTCATGAGCGTGGCAGGCAATGCGCACCAATTCAACGGGACTGTCGGAAGCCGAATTGGGGAAAAGCTTCTCAAGCGAAGCTCCAAGCCCTAGGTCAGTAAGTAGATCGGCTGCATTGACCATGACCCCGATAGTAAGCCGCTCGGGAACATCCAGGCCCCGAATAAAATCGTCCGTAGCAAATGCACATGGGCCTTTGAAATCATTGTTAGCCAGAAAACGAAAACCAAGCTCTACGACATCTACACCGACAGCGGCCATCGCCTGCAGGTATTCTTCGATCAGCTCCTTGGAAAAGTCCCAAGCATTATAATACCCCCCATCGCGCAAAGTGCAGTCAAGGTGAACCATCCCAGCAGCGTCAAAAATTTTATTCACAGGTTGTCCTTCCAGTTCCGAGTTCTGGAGATCTCGCATTGGCGCTCAACAGTCGCCCTGCTTTGAGATCGTTAAGCATGTTAGAAAAAGCCAAGGATGCGCACATAATCCACCGCACCGACCACTTGAGGCTAATAATCATCGTCGACCCAAAAGAGCCAACACCAATTTGAGTTCCTCTTTGCCTGGGACGAGATCGCGCGACGACTTTATGTCTCCAGACCGTAAAAGGAAAAAGATACCCACCGCTACGGATAGAGTATTCGCGAGGCCATAAGCCCTAATAAGACTTTCTGGGTCGCTATAGGACGTCGCCCAAAAACCAATAAGCATTCCAATAATTGGCGCGAGAGACATGATTGTTGATGCCAAGCTTCGCCCCCGGGACCGGTGCGCTTCGAAGATCATAGCTTGCAGTGGGACTACAGACATACTGAAAAGCAACAAAAAAGCATAGTGCGCGGCTTTTGAATAGGCTTGCCCATATACCAACGGCACCGCGACAGGGATCACAACGCCACCGACAACAACGATGGCAATGCTGCACAAAACCGTAGCTTTCAAAAGCCCCGCGACTTGGCGCGTCCGATCCGCGTCGCTGAGACCTGAAAGATATGGGAAAACCACCGTTTTCATAGCCGTTGTAACCACAGAATAACCTGCGCCAACTACAGAGAAGGCGACAAAGTATTGCCCAAGTTGCTCCTTGGGCCACAAACCGATACCGAACAAACGGTCTAGTTGTCCCGACAGTAGGGTGAGTACCGCTGCAAAATGCAATCGAACGCCCAACATCAAAGCAGCACCGGCGACTGAAAGGCTCGGCCATCCGATCAAATCGCGCAGGTATTTTGCTATCCAGAAAATCTGAAACGGAACCTTGGAGATCAGAAACAAAAATAAGACTGAAAGCGTCGAAAGACCTCCCGGATCAAAAAAACAAGAGCCAAGGAGTAAAGCACTGAAAATTGCAGGCGCCAACAACCTTGAAAAATTCACCAGTTTAAATCTCATCTGGCTTCGTTCAACCGCGCTGAACATAGCGGAAATTGAGTTGGCCACGACGACAAGCACGGCGATCACGTAAACCTCAAGTTTGCTAACGGTCTGCATCCCCGGATCAACGATAAAGAAAATGAGCATCGCACAGGCAGTTGCGAACGTTAACATTACAGCGACCGGCAGTAGTGTGGGCAACATAGCGCGAGCATCGCAACCCTTCTGGCGGATCACAACAATCGCCCCTTCGAAAAAGGAAAACGTCCCTATAGCAGCACCTGTCTGTGCCAACATCAATATTGCACCATACTCGCCACGAGCCTCGGGACCAAGAACCCGAGCAAGAATAATTCCAGAAAAAAAAGTTACCACGAGCAAGCCTGCACTCGCTAAAGAAGTCCCTAGAAGAGACGACATAAAAGAATTTTTCGCTCGGGACACTTGAGTATCTGTCATTTCTACAGGTCTTTTATTTCGCAACTCTCGCGACAGATGAACCAGATCAAAACTCTATGTTTTGTAGCCATGTAATGGCCTCTTCAAATTTATCGTCGACAAATTGAGTATCTAGAGTTTGGAATTCACCAACCCTTTGGAGAGGAATATCGGTGAATAGATCATAACGTTCGTCAAGAGGGCGCACATGCATCGCACGCCCAAAAGAAAGGGCACTCACCCCTGCATGAACGCGATCACTTATAACGGCGGCACAGCCCTTAATAATTCCTAGGTAGCATAAGGGATTGTAGGAAATATACGAATTAGGCCGAGCGAAAGTGACATGCGATAGCCGACTGTGGCTTTGAACGGGGCGCACAATACCGAAAGGTACTGATTGTTCCATTCTTAGGCTAGAATGCCACTCCAGATGCCGCAACACTCTCCACCTACGGCTTTTGGGAGGATCTCGCCAGTCTATCGACAGCTTGCCGATAGACTGGCTGTTATTCTCAGAGACAAGACACGGTTCACGCGAGGTATAAACACTAAGAGCCAGATAAGGCCTGTCCTCCGACACGTCGGGAATGCCATTAAGCTTGGAGACAAAGAAAGCAAAGCAAGGGCCACTGCATTCTTGATCCACGATGCCCGACAATCTGACCAAGGATGAAGGGTCGCGCGTGTAAATTGCGCGTGGGGGATGCTTCCGCAAGAACTCCCGCACCACATCTAAAGCTTCGCCATTCACGCCTGAGCGGACGCTGATCAAACTGTAGCTCTTTCCCGCTCGAACAATGGCCTCAATCTGTGGAGCATAAAGCCTCATGAAATTGGGTCCAATAATCGGCCCGGAAAAAACATAATGATCTGCAACCGTACGCATGCGGGCCTCGAACGGATCGGAACCGACCCAGCCAATCCGAAATGCCCTAGCACTAGGGCCATCCATGCTGACCACGTTGGCAGCAGGAAATGCCTTTCGAAATGCACTGATGAGGCTTTCTTGATAAAATGCATCCCCGATGTTATTCCAAGTCGAATTTTCAACCGCTATAGTTGGTCTAGTACTCATCGTATGCTTCCGTTTTTACGGGTGATATTGCGCATTCTCTCGCCTTAATACTTCAAGCCTAAGACAGTCTTCCACGAAATAAGAATCCAATGCCTTTTTCGCATCTGGCAACGGCAGTCTATACGCTATTCGTGGCGCCTGATTTTGAATGAGACTCCATCGTCCAGTTCGCAAAAAGCGTCGACCAGACTTCAATAAGTTTTGAAACTGCTTGCCCAACGCTACAGTCGCACGCCTGAGTGTACCGTTTACTCGATCACTCTGACTTGCTCTGGAAATCCTTTGATTGGCTACTGCTGCAGGCCTATTCGGATATCTAAGCACCCCCAAAAACCGAGCAAAGCGCGCCCGGCCTGCGTCTGTTTCTAGATCGAGAATACTGCCGATAAGCACCCGCTCATGACCAAAAGCATCAATCCAACGATCTATTTGCCGCCCTATCTGGCAAGACTGAGGGTAATTAACCAGAGATAAATTGTCGAAATCCAATCTCTTAGGATCTTTCAAGGTTGCATGCCAAGCCCTCAGCGGATCAAGTTCCGTTTCGACGCCAAGCTTTACCAATTCACTGTGTAGGCTAAGAAACAGAGGCACATGATCCCGCACAAGTATGATGATCTTCGCTGCACAGTACTTGTCAGAGATGTTCCGGATTGCAGCCTCGGAGCCTAGATACCAAGTTGACTTTTCTCCGACGATCTTGTGTCCACGAGCCTGCCGCAGGACTTTACGCGTCCAATCATCAACACTTTTTTCTTCGCCTAAAATATCAGTGCAAAAGTAGTTTGGCTCTTGGGGACCATAAACTCGCACCATCGAGCACTTATTCAACCAATTTCGCAGAGAATCTGTCCCAGCCTTGGGCGCACCCACAATGAAAAAATCTATTTGTCGTTTCATATAACTACTCAGGCAGTTTCAGAGACTTCAAAAGAGAGCATAAGTCGGACCTTTTTCATATACTTTTCAATTTCTTGGAGCACAACAAACCGAAGTCAGCCCTCAAAAAAAGCTGGACCTCTCTGCACAACACCCGGACCATAACCATCACTCAATCTTCCTCCATCCCACGCGGCGCCATATCCACCCCGAGCGCCACTTCCTCTTCCAGTGAAGAAATTTCCGCCTTCAACAGCTCATACTCCAGGCGTTTGCGCTCTAGGAACCGATGCGTCAGGGCCATTTTCTCGGACACGCCCCGCTTCGTCAGCAGATAGCTGTAGTTCATCTTGTTGCGCGAGTTGGAGAAGTTTCGGATCTTGATAAACCCCTTCTCGGCCAATGCGCGCAGCTGGTAATGGGTCTGCCCGACACTGACGCCCAGATGGCGCGCCAGGTCGCGCTGGGACATGTCCGGCTTTTCTTCAAGAGCACGCAAGACGCGAAATCTCATGTCTTCCTGTAAAGCTTTGCGTTTTTCGGTCATCCACACACCTTATGCCACGCGCCACTGTCTGCCCCCTCCCCACAGGAAGGCAAACGCGTTCCACAATGCGCCAAACTGGCAATCCCTAAAATAGCTACCGCACCGAAGGTGACTGCGATCACCTGCGGCATCTTCTTTATGCTTCGTCAATGTAAAGCGGCTGGTCAGAAACGAACCGTCCATTTTTGAACACTAACGCGAGAAGTCCCCTGCAGAAAAGCCAAAAATCGAAAGATGGGAGAAAAAGGCAAGACAGAGGGTCAGGCGATCACGCCGTCGCGCACGCCCGACGGCGCTCTGGCTTGCCTAAACCGGGATTTCCCTGTATCCCGCGCTCAAGGTGCCGGGCACCTGCCGCCTGCGGACGCAAGTCACGGTGAAGCCCGGAGCAAGACGACATCTCACCCTCGATGCATTTCGCAGGTGGGCAATGCAGGCTCCCTCCCGTTCCGGAATGCCTCTGTGAAGGAGTGTGCGATGTCCGCTGGACCCGCCCCAAATGCTGTTGAAAACCGCTTTCTGACCCGCCCGGTCGGAAGGTTGTTCCTGTCAAATGCTCTGCCCATGGCTGTCGTCATGTCTACGGGCGGCCTGTTGAATGTGATCGACGGGATTTTCGTCGGGCGCTTTGTCGGCGCTCATGCCCTGGCCGCTGTCAGCCTGGCATTCCCGATTGTCATGCTGCTGACGGCGCTGACCACGCTGGCAGGAGGCGGCATGTCCAGCCTTCTCGCCCGTCATCTGGGCGCCGGTTCGCGCCGGGCGGCGGGAGAAGTCTTCGCGGGCGGCCACGGGCTGGCGCTCACCCTCAGCGTGGTGCTGATTGTCGCATCGCTGATCATCGGACCTAGCATCCTTTCCGCCCTCGCAGCCGGGGATGCGGCGCTGGCCGGATCCGCGCAGAACTACCTGTTGATCCTGATCATCGGCGCGCCCATCCAGTTCGGGCTGGGCCTGCATGCAGACGCCCTGCGCAACGAAGGCCGGGCCGGGCATATTGCCCTGCTTTCAGTGCTCGTGAACCTGCTGAACGTCGGCGCAAACTTCATCACCATTGTGATCCTCGGAATGGGTGTCGCAGGCTCCGCGCTCGGCACTGTCGGGGCGCAGGCCCTTGGCCTGTTGCTCGTGCTGGCGATCCGACTGCGTGATCGTGAGCTTCTGCCGCTGAGCGCGCTTTGGCAGACCAGCTGGCTGACGGGATGGCGGCAAATGCTGTCCCTCGGCCTGCCACTTTGCCTGAGCTTCATCGGGATGGCTCTGGTCGCTGGCACGGTTGTTCGCATCCTCGGCACCTCTGCCACCGAAAATGCCACCTATATCGCCGCCTATGGCGTTGTGACGCGGGTTCTCGGGCTGGCCTTCCTGCCGCAGATGGCCATTGCGCTGACCACACAGAGCATCACCGGCAACAACGCTGGGGCTGGTCGGGTGGATCGAACCAGCACAGCCCTACGGCTGGCGATGGCAAGCGCGTTTCTGTGGTGTCTCGGCGTGGCGCTGGTCGGCACCTTTGCGGGCGCGCCCCTTGGCGCGTTGTTCACCCGCGACACAGCGGTCATTGCGAGCGTTGCCGCGATCCTGCGACCGATGACTGCGCTCTACGCCATCACAGGCCCCATTCTGGTGCTTGCGCTGAACTTTCAGGCCATGGGGTATCCTCTGCGGACGGCGGCTCTGACCCTGACGAAACCGTGGCTGCTGACACCGGCCCTGCTCGTCATCATGAATGCCGTGGCAGGGACAGGTGGCCTGTGGCTTGCCTTCCCGATCTCGGATGCCGTGCTGCTCGTCGTGGCTCTGCTTATGATCTTCAGAAACGCCTTGATCGCGCCCGTATCTGCGGCCACAGCTGTGAAGGAGGCAACATGAAACACCCATCCATTGAAGCCATCAAAACGCAAGCCAAGGCGCTCCGGCAGGCCCTGCAGGCGCAGGGAACAGCGGTGAGCCATGCCCAGTCGCTGGAGCTTGTCGCCCGGCAACACGGGGCACGGGACTGGAACACGCTGCATGCCCGCCTCATCCAGCGCAATGCGCCGCCGGAACTCGCTCTGGGCGACCGGGTGACGGGGCAGTATCTGGGGCAGACCTATCGCGGGAAAGTCGTTTCCCTGTCGGGACCGGCCACGCATCGTAAGGTCGAGATCGCGCTGGACCAGCCGGTTGACACGGTGCGCTTCGACAGCTTTTCGAACTGGCGCCACCGCATACGCGGCACGGTCGGGGAAGATGGCCGCAGCGCCCGGAAAACGTCGGACGGCACGCCGCACCTGACCATCGAGAAAGCGCCCGACTGACCGCGCGCTCCAAACAACATCGATGGGGGCGACCAGATAATGTTGCCCCTGCCCCTCAAAACAAGTGGGCTTTTTTTCTCAATTCCAGCGCCACAAAAAAAGCTGTCCCTTCTCCGGTCGGGGCTTCCGGGCTGAAATTTTGAACCCACCCCCCTATATTCACTCAAAGCAAAACGCCCGCCAACCAATGGTCAGCGGGCGTTGCTTGTTTTCAGTTCTTGGAATGACCTTGATCAGAACGTAAAGGCCACCTCGAAAGACAGGCCATAGCTGGACACATCGGTATCACCGCCCAGACCGTCGACAAAGGCGGAACCAGACGACCTGACGCCATTGCCGTTGTCATAGCTTAAACCGATGTCCATGCGACCGCGATACCCTTCCTCTTCTGCAATATAGGCACTGGCCGCGCCGCTGCCCTTGGTGTGCCCGTAAACCCCCGACACACCGAAATCGAGCATCAGATCGCCTTGACGCACAAAGATCGGCACCTCGAAATCCAACCCTGCCTCGAGTTCGGTCAGCGTCACCTTCTGATCTGGAACGATATTGTTGCCACTGACATAAGCGTCCTGCGCATCGCTGACGTGGCTGACCGTCAGATTGGGAATGAGGGTCCAGCCCTGTTCCATCTCGACACGCCCCTGCGCGCCCAGAGAGGCCAGCATACGGTCGCCCGAGAAGCTGCCCGTTTGACCTGTCGACAGGGTGATGTCGTTGTCTGTCTCCCCAAACAACAGCCGCCCGTCGACATAGAAGGGATGATCACCGATCTGCGTTGCGAAATAGGGACCGACGAGCCACCCGCTGCCTTCAACGGTCGTCCCTGCCGTGTCCTCTTGCTTCGCGATATCGTATTGCAGCATCGCACCGATGAGCGTGCCCGAAGACAGTTCGGTGTGGTAGCCGATGGAGGCAAGGCCATAGCTCATGTCTTCGGTATCACTGTCAGACCAGGACCCGGAAACTGCCATCCACAGAGGACCGTTGCCGCGTGAATTGAGCGAGAACTCCCCTGCCCCACGCGACACGCTTACGGCGGCGTTGCCCGCGCTCTCCCCCGTCACAAAACGGGACACGTCCGGCTGGTTCTGGATCAGACTGCGCGCGCGCGCTTCCAGGAAATGCGCAATCGCTTCGCTTTCTTCTGCCGATGTGTCGAGTTGAGCAAAAGCCGTGGCCGCCACGGACAGTTCGCCCGTGACGTCGCGTGCCGCCCCGCCTGCCACCGAGACAGAGACATCACCGCGATCATCCGGGGTGATGGTGGCCGAATAGACCGACCCGCTTCCTGAGAGTGCGCCCATCGTCGCGTTGGTGAGGGAAATGTCCGACGCCTCGAAGCCAACGACAGCCTCTGTGAAGGTGAAGGTCGCAACGAAACTCCCGCCTCGCGTGATCGTCCCCGGAACGCCCGAAATCGTCAGGCTCGGCGCAACGCCATCGGGCACCACGGAGATGATGTTCGAGGCAATGTTGGCATTGCCCGCAGCGTCGAGAACCGTATTTGCGCGCAACTGTATGGATTGCGCGAAATCTGTCCCTGTAGCCTGAAGAGTATAGGTGTCACCGCTACCGCTCAGAGAAGCGAGGTCAACATTCGAGGTGGTGAAGTCGCTCAACTCCAGCCCTGTCACATCTTCGTCGAAACTGATCGTCACCGTGTAGGGCGTGCCCGGAAAGTCCGGCGTTGCAGCAAGCGTCGGCGTCGGATCGGTCAGGTCAGCCGTATTGGTCGCAGCCGTCGCTGCTTCATTGCCCAACCCGGCATTGTCCGTCACGGCATTCTCAGGAAAATTGACCGTCACCGTGCCGTCTGCGTCGGGCGTGATCGTCGCCGTGTAAACGGTCGTGCTGGTTGATTGCAAATTCGAGGCCGCGCCATTGCTGACACTGATGTCTCCGACGGTCAGGCCGTTCACCGCCTCAGAAAAGGTCATGGTCAGCGTGAAGGGCGCGTTGACCGGCCCTGTCGGCACGTCGAGCGCGACTGTCGGGCGGGTGACATCCGCCGTGGTGCTTCGGGAATTGGAAGCGGTATTCCCGTTGCCCGCCGTATCGGTCGCGACCCCTGCCCCCACAGACACGGTTACCGTGCCATCGGCATCCGGCGTCACGGTGGCAGAATAAACCTGCGCTGAAACGGTTTGCAGATTTGACGCGGCGCCGTTCACCACGGTGAAATCGCCAAGCGCAAATCCGGTCATGTCCTCGTTGAAGGTCACTGTCACACCGAAGGGACCATTCACCTCAGAGGGAATGGTGGAGAGCACAGCGCTCGGCGCCGTCACATCCCGAGACCCACTGAATGTCGCGCCTGTGCCCGAATTGCCAGCGCGGTCGATGGCGGCTGCATCCGCAACAGCGACTTGAAACGCACCTGCAGAGCTGAGGGTCAAATCGGCGGTATAGGTCGACCCGCTGCCGCTGAAATTCGAGAAAGAACCGGTGCCGGAACTGAGAGTCAGATCGCTCGCGTCGAAACCCGTCACAATTTCGGAAAAGGTGAAGGTGAGCGGGATCACCGATGCGTTGGTCGGTAGCGGCGCGGAAGATGAGATCGACAGCGTCGGGGCCGCGTTGTCAGTGTAGTAGCGCTCAGCGGCATCAATCACCGTGAAATCGGTCATGGAGTTGCCCGCTAAGTCGGCGACGGAGGCACCGTTACTTGGAACAAGCTGAATATAGCTTGTGTCATTTGTCAGCGGCAAACTGAACTGAAGTCTAACAAGATAAACGCTCGGCGATATGGCAATTCTGGCGCCGCTGTTCGTACCTAAGCCGGGCAAATTGTGGTCGAATGAAAAATCTTCAAGGCCTACTTTGGTAACGTCTTCGGTGAAGGTAATCTTCCAAGTCAGGGTGCTACTTTTGGTAAACTCGCCCACAGGATCAAAACGTGTGATCGACTGAACGCGTGGCGGCGTTGTGTCCGTCGCCTGTGCGCGGGCTTTATCGACGGCAATGGCAGCGCAGCACAGTGCGACCAAAGCCAGTGACATGTATTTTAGAAAACTTCGTGCGGTCATCTTCTTCCCCATAAAACCGGGGCATGAAGAACAAACAACATACCCCAATGGTGACGCAGTCATTCGACCGCGCCGCGTTCATTGGGCCAGTTGCTTGCGACGGAAAAGGACACGCGCCCTTTCGGATCTTCCCAAAGCCGACATTTTACCGGTGAGGCCAGTTGCACCGGAGGTTCTCAAGCCAGCACAACTTCTAGGATTTCTGGAAAAATTTGAAGCTCTCTTTTAACGTTGCGTTAACGAACTCTTCGCAGTGAGTTTCTTTGGCCACAGCTTTTTTGTCCAAAACTCCTAAAACGACGGCATAGAAAGCTCCAACTGACCGGAGATTGAAGCCGTTCACAGTGCGGCGGTGCGCTGGGAAAATGGACGTCCGCCGCGCGCTGTTCCAGTGTCAGCAATGCGGGACCTAGTTGCCGTTCGCTGCATAAGCGCTAATGTCCGGTTTGGCGAATAGAGAGCTTTACCTGTGTGGGGCTAGGTTTTTCCTAGTAACTGACGTTTGATGTAATCAGCTTCACCGGGGTCCGCATAGAGACTTATGAGCGTTTCAAACACCTCAGCAGCTTTTGTGGGATTGGCTGGTGCAATTGCCATGATCAAGATCCGTCCGAACACCGCGTTGCTATCAATCGGCATATCATAGCACGCACCGTCTTCAGCCATTCGGTCATACGCCGCTTCTAGCGCTTCGGGATCAGCGAGGCTAGCACTCCAAAGAAATCTATATTGCGCAGATCGGAAACTATCGCCGAAATCATCCGACCGACAGAGCCTTATGAGGTCATCTGCGCTCTCCAGAAGTTGGGAAACGACAAAGTCGCGCATGGTATTTTTCCCCTCGACAGACTTGTTCATGCCCTTTTCTTTCGTGTCATTAAGGCGAAACCCTGCCACCTTTTAGGCCGTGCGGCAACGCAGCTGGTTGCGTATTGTTGCCACCGAAGCTGACTTTCGTACTCGGTGCAGCATTTAACACCTTGGGCTCTTTCCCACCATTCGCCGCGCTTCGCACGAAGGGCGGGTTCGGGCTAGAAACAGCCCACCTCCATCACTCCAGACGAGCATCCGCAGCGCCCCGCGAATGCCCGCCCTGAGCTGAGGCCTGCCCCTCACCGCGCCATGCGGTCCAGACAGTCGGCCAGGGCCTTGCGGCAGCGGGCGAGGTGGCGGGTGGAGGCGGACCAGCCGAGGTCGCGCAGCACCTGTGTGGGCGTGTGCTGCGCAAGGCAGACCCGGTCCAGCAGGTCCAGCGCCATGACCCGACGGCCCGTGCCATCCTTGCGCGCCAGCACCACGGCTGCGGCGCCGGTGACCGGATCGAACCCGGCCTGACGTCGCAGCCGTTCGATCTCGCGCCCCTCCTGTAGGTAGCTGTCCATGAAGGCCCCCTGCCCGCCGCTGCCGCCCGAGCCGCCGTGGGCGCTTTCCATCGAGCTGCATTTCATCGCCCCTTTGGAGTGACGTTCCACCAGCCCGGCATAGCGCCGCGCCGTGGCAATCTGCGCCCGCGTGAACTGCGTGCGTCGCGCGCGCACCGCCATCAGATCGAAGACATCGCAGATCTGCGCCGCCTTGCGCCCCTCATAGCCCAGATCATGACGCTCGACCCTGTTGCCGCCCTCAGGCCTGTTTGCATTCCCGGGCTTCTGCCCATCCTCGGGCGTGTTAACCACCCGGCGGGCCACCTGCGTGACCAGACGGATCGCCCCGCGCGCCGGGGCCTCGGCCATCTCCGTCCCGCAGGCGCGCGGCACCTGCCCCTGTGCCTTCACCCGCGCCACCGCCTGCGCCTCGGCTCTGACCCGTGCCTGACGTTCTGCCACGCTGACAAATCTCACCTTCATGATGTCGCCCCCTGCTCCCGTTCCCTCTTGCCTTCCAGCACCAGCGCTTCGGCCTCCGCCCGCAGCCGGTGATAGCCCTCCAGCCAGTCCCGGTCTGTCGCGGGCGCCACGTTGCGCTTGATCTGATCCGCAATCACCCGCGCCCGGTCGCGGTTGCGCGCCGCGCGGTCTTTCAGCTGCAGCACCTGGTGGCGCGAGGGCGGCGGGCCGAGCCTGCGCGCCTCCGCGTAAAGCTCCAGCACATAGCCCCCTTCCAGTGCCGCCTCCCCGGCCCGCGACTTCATCAGGCTGATCAGATAGGCGTTGTCGCGCGGCGGAGGGGTTTCCATCGACCAGGCCGTGCGCAGGATCAGGTTCTCGACCGGCCAGATCTGCCCCTCGCCCGCCATCCGCACCAGATACATCGCCAGCCCCTGCAGCCCGCGATCCGACATGTAGCCCAGCTTGTCCGCCAGACGGGTCAGCATCTTCTCGTGGTCCGCCACGCTCCTGCCCCGCTTGCGCTGCATGCCCCCCGCCTCCAGCGGTGTGATCAAAAGCCTGCGCACACGCCCCCGCCCGCTCTCGGACTGCACCTGTCCTGCCTGCTGCCCCGCCTGCTGCTCTTTGCCTGCCTCTGCCATCTCTGCCCCCTTTCTCTGCAAAATCCCGACTTATCCACAGCGCGCCCCGCCAGACCGTCCGGCGAGTGCCAATGTCTTTTTCAATGTCTCTGTCTATGTCCCTGTCGTGCCGGACAGTCTGAGACTGTCTTGAACTGTCTTCAGGACACTTGGGGACATTTACTCTTTGCGGCGAAACCCAAGGCCGAGACGATGATCCGCCCAGGCCCGGATGCCCTTCTCGATCCAGCTCGACGCCCGATAATTGACGCTCTGGTTCAGAAGCCATTCATCGATCCAGCGCACGGCGGCGTCGTTCTCCGCCAGTTTGGCATCATAGCCCGCCAGCGAGATCCGCAGCCGCTGAATGCGCTTCGCGGCATTGGCCGCCTCATTCTTCGCGCGATTGTCTTCGCGCCGCGCCATGGCCTCAGTCAGGGTCCGCAGCACCATCGGGTGGAACAGCCGCACCTCTCCGCCGTCGCACTCACAGCGCGTCCAGTTGTGCAATGGGCCATACGGCAGGCGGCACAGCGTCTCGAAACGCTCGCGCTCCACCATCAGCATCTTGGCCAGCAAAACGACATCATCGGGCAAGGTGCCGATCGGCGACTGATCATAGGAGATCCAGATCAGATCGAGATAATGCGCCCGGCACTCCGCATCGCCGCGCAACCGCATGTCCGAGTTGAGCCAGCGCCTGCGCTCCCATGGCACGAAGTGATGGCTGTCCAGCCGATCTTCGATCCCATAGGGGTAGCGCGGCAGACCCGCGCCCGCGTCACTTCCTGCCACAACAGTCAGTCCTGTCATCCCCAGACCTCCACTTCAAAGCGCAGCCCGGCGCGCAGCCGGGCCGTCGCCTTGGAGAGGCGCGACAGGCTTTCGATCATCTGGCGGGTTTCCGCCTCGGTGTAGCCCGTGGGATCCGGCGAGGCCTCGGAATGGGCGAAGGCATGGTCGCGTAGCACCTCGGCGAACTCGGCGGTCAGGTCGTGGATCGCCACGCTCTCCATCCCGCTCAGGTCGACCGGCTGGAAGAACCCGCCCGCCAGCGTCGAGAAATGTTGCGCCATCGGCAGCGCCGCCGCCCGGTGCATCCGCCCCAGACGGTCCAGATAGTTGACCCCCAGCCCGCCGGGGCGCGCCTCGTCCACTGCCGTGCCGTAAGACAGCGTCGACACCGACACCCCCAGATCCACCGAAGCGCATTCCAGCCCCCCGATCCCCGAAAACACAGACCGCACCGCGCTCTGTATCGACCCCGCCCGAACACCACGCATGTTAAAAACCCCCTGTTGTGTTGACGTGACAGAACACCCCGCATGCCGGAACATCGGGGGGATCAGTGAGAAAGCTGGAGCAATGGAAATGCGCGAAACCCCGGATCATGCGGCACTCCGGTCAGAAGCAGCGGAGATATATGCGCGCACCCGGTCCGCAACATGCATGGTCGGGCTGGACCTGCCAGTCTTCCATGCCTGCCATGTGCCCCATTTTGCATTGATCGCAGACCGCAAAATGGACTGCGGAGAGCGACCGACACGGGACGCATAGGTTTCGATGTCTGAGATGAACTGCTCCATGAATCGCAAAATGGGGGAACTCTCCCTTCCATATTGCCTCCCATTACACAGGAGGCATCACGATGCAGATTTCCCGACTTGCAACCACGCCTGAAGGTGCGCGGCAGATTGCCCTCAGCGGGCAGAGCTATTCCCAGACCCTCCGCGCCCTCGCCTGGCGCACGCTCAAGGCCGAGCGCGGCCAGACCATGAACTCGGCCCGCATGCTGGTGCTCAGCATGGCATCCAGCCACCACGGGGGGACTGCGGCATGAGTTCGTTTTTCCTCTTTGTCGGCTTTGGCTTTGCCGCCCTTGGCACGGTCATGCTGATCCGGCTCAACGGTGAGCTGGACGGTGTGAAGAAACGGGGGCGCAAATGATCGCGCTCCTGTCCCATCTCGCCGCCCTGCCCCTTGCCGAGCGCAAGGCCGAGCTGCGCGTGCTGGCCGGACTGCGTGGTCCCGAGTTCGCCCGTTATGTCCGCAACCGTCTCTGGGCCCGGATCTGGGGACTTGAGGCCGAGCTGCGCCGCTCTCGCGCCATTCATCGCCGCCGCGCGCTCCTGCGCCTGCGCAACCGCAATGCGCAGCGGGCTGCTCTGCGGCCTGAGCTGCTGGAAGATCTGCAAGCCAAGCGCCCCCAGCGTCGCGAGGTGGCGCAATGACCGCTGACATCGAAAACCGCCTGCGCCGCTTTCGCGACCGGCTGGTGGAACTGGACTGGGGAGAGCGCTTTGACGCGGTCCAGAATGAGGTGATCGAGAACGGCGGCACCTATGCCCGGTCCCGCGCCCCATGGCCTGCGCCCTGTCTGTACGAGCTGACGCTCCATGGCATCACCGCCCATGGCGCGGGCGAACTGGACGCGATCAGCAACTGGATCAAGGGCGCCGACCGTCTGCTGAGTGTCGCGGTTCAGGCCGAGGAGGACGCGGCATGAGCAAACAGCCTTTCGACACCCTGCCCCTGCCGCAGCAGGCCGGGATCATGTGCAACGATCCCCGCTTTCAGGCCTTTGCCGCAATCCGCTCCGGCATGCCGGGCCAGAGCTTCACCACGAGCGATGCCGCCGCCTATCTGCGCGAGGTCTGCCAGATCCCCAGTCGCCGCGATCTCACCACCAGTGAGGCCGCCCGGACCAAATTCGCCGCCCTGCGCACCGACTTCGACGCATGGTCCGGCAAGATCGCAAAACACCGCTGAGGCCAGATATGATGATGACCCAAACACCCGACATGGATCCGCTTTACACGCAGGCTGTGCACCTCGTGATCGGGGAGCAGCGCTGCTCGACCTCACACATCCAGAACAGGCTCGCCATTGGCTACAACAAGGCCGCGCGCCTCGTGGAGCGCATGGAAGAGGACGGGATTGTCACCTCTGCCGATCATGTCGGGCGGCGCGATGTGGTGGCTGCAGAGCTGCCCGAGGCCTTTGCCCAGGAGATCGACAGTCGGCGCCTCTCGGGGTCCGGCCTGCCGATGAAGGAAACTGCAGCTGACCGCGACGTCACAAACACCGCCTTTCGCGTGGCTGCCGACGAGCTGCGCCAGTTCATCGAACGCTTTGAGCGGCTGGAGCTGGAAAAGAAAGAGATCACCGATCAGCAGAAAGAGGTGATGGCCAGTGCCAAAGCCCGTGGCTACGACACAAAGGCCATGCGCCGGATCATCGCCCTGCGCAAGAAGTCCTCCGACGAGATCGCAGAGGAAGAGGCCATTCTCGACATGTACAAAGACGCCCTCGGGATGCGCTGACCCATCGGTGCGGGCCGACAGAGTGCGGCCCCATCCCATGTGACAGACCGACCCTTCAAGGAATTACGCCCATGACATTTACCCCTGCCGAACAGAAAACCATTCCGCTCCTGACACAGCCCGAGAAGATCGCCGCACAGCGCCTCGGCGTCAGCCTCTCGGCCCTGAAGTTCCACAAGGTCAACATCCTGCGCAAACTCGGCGTGCGCAATGCGCTCTCCGCCGTCGCCCTGCTGGCCCGGCACGGCCACGCCTTCGAGATCATGGAGGCCTGAGACATGCCCCGCGTTCTGATCGGCTGCGAGACCTCCGGCATCGTACGCAACGCCTTTCTGGCGGCGGGCTGTGATGCCTGGTCCTGCGACCTGCTGCCCTCAGACGACCGTTCGAACCGCCATATCACCGGCGACATTCGCGAGGTCATGCAGGGCCGCTGGGATCTGATGGCGGTCATGCATCCGCCCTGCACCCGGCTGTGCAATTCCGGCGTGCGCTGGCTGACGCGGCCCCCGCGCGGTCGCAGCCTTCCCGAGATGTGGCACGAGCTGGACGAAGGCGCTGCGCTGTTCTCGGCTCTCTGGAACGCCGCTCACATCCCCTGCCGCGCCATCGAGAACCCGGTGATGCACCGCCACGCCAAGGCGCGCATCACCAACTACCGCCCGCCCGCGCAGACGGTGCAGCCCTGGCAGTTCGGCACGGAGGACACCGGGCCGGACAATGAGCGCAAGCGCACCTGTTTCTGGCTGCACAACCTGCCGCCCCTGCGCCCAACGGGCACTCTGGATGGCCGCACTGCCCGCGCCAGCGTGCATCACGCCTCCCCCGGACCCGAGCGCTGGAAGCTGCGCTCCAAATTCTTCCCCGGCCTCGCCGCCGCCATGGCCGACCAATGGGGTCGCGCCGCACAGCAAAGGAGCGCAGCATGATGGCATCCACACCGACCCCCACCCTGGGCATGGCCGAACTGGCCCGGCGCGAGAACGAGGCGATGCGCCGCCGCTGCGGTATCACCGCGCCGATGACCTGTTCGATGTTCAACCCGAATACGCAGGCCGCACCGGGCGGCACCGCAGGGCAATCTCAGCAGAAAGAGGCCGTGCTGCGCTATCTGGCCGACGGCCAGCGCCGCATCACCAGCGAGATCGCGCAGGCCATCGCCTATCCACTTCACCGCACGCCCGCCCTGTTGAGCAAAATGGCAGCGGAGGGTCGCGTGGCAAAGGTGGGCCGCATGAGCCTCAAAGACCGCCGCCCGGTCTCCGTCTGGGAGCGCGTACAATGAGCCATGCACACGACACGAACGCCCCGCAGCTGGAGGGCGAGGCAGGGCACGAGCGGCTGACGCTGCATCTGAACCAGGACCCCCACGCCCTCCCGGCCCTGCGCGCCTATGCCGACGCCTGCCGGGTCCGGCGCCCGGAGCTGGCAGGCAAGCTGCAGGCCACAATCGCGCGGTTGGAAGAACGTCAGCGCTGCCTTCGGATCATCGAAGCCGCCACGCCCAACGCCCATGGTCACCCGCTCATGGGCGCCGACGAGCAAATCTCTAGTGCATTGGGAAAGCTGCGAGACAAGATCCAGGCAGGAGAAGTTTGAGATATGGGCGAGATCAGTCGACTGTCACTTTCACAGATGCCAGAACAGCCATCAGCGCCACGCATGATCGCCTATGTCGGTGCGCGCGAGATGGCCGAGCTTCTGAGCGTTTCCGAGAGCACGATCTGGGACTGGGCCCGCAAGGGCTATATCCCAAAGCCCCGCAAACTCGCCAGCGGATCGACCCGCTGGAAATGGGTCGAGGTTGAGCAGTCCATCGAAAACGCGTCAGGATCACCCGCAGAAGACGATCCCATCATGAGGGCAAGCCGTGGCAGCTGACATCAGCCTTGAGAAATACGTGCAACGCAAGCTGTCACGCGGGCGGGAATACTTTTTCTTCCGTGTCGTGAGGTCCGGCAAGGAAACCCGCATCCGCCTGCCCCACCCGTTCGAGGCAGAGTATCGGGCCGCATATAATGCGGCACACCAGCATATATTTGGCACAGTGCCGGGAGAGTTCGAAAGCCCGCGCGCGATCACCAAGCTCGCCCGCGACCACACCGACAGCGAGAAATACAAACGCCTGCCCAAGGCCAGCCGCCGCCTGCGGGACTATGCGCTGGACCTCATGAAGGCGCGCTGGGGCGCCTTCGATGCCGACCAGATCCAGCCCAAGCATGTTCAGGCCGTCTATGACACACTCTCTGAGCGACCGGCGACCGCAAACCGTCGCCTAGACGACATGAGTGCGGTGTTCGCATGGGGGCGGGTCAGAGGGTTCTGTGAGGAAAACCCCTGTATCGGCATCGAACGTGTGCAAAGCGATGAAGGCTATGAACCGTGGCCTGACGACAAGCTGGCCATTCTTCTGGAACAAGGGCGCCCGCACCTGGTCAAAGTCACTCTGGCCGCGCTCTACACTGGCCAGCGCCGCAGCGACATCATCAAGATGGCGGACACCGACATCGAGAATGGGGTTTGGCTGACGAAGCAGGGCAAGACGGGCACGATCGTTCCGGTGCCGCTGCACCCCGTGGTTCTGGCCATCATTGAGGAAGAACGCGAAGCCCGCAAAGAGGCGGGAATTGTCGACCCGCGCCGCCCCCTGCTGACAAACAGTCGAGGAACCCCATGGACCGCCACGGGCCTTGGCGCAAGCTGGCGCACAGAGCTGATCCGCCTGAATCTGAAACCCAAGCGGAAGGAATATCTGAAAGAGGGAGATTTCCGCGCCACGATGCATGGCCTGCGCACGACAAATGCGACTGTCATCGCAAATGCGGTGGCGCAAAACCCCGAT
Organism: uncultured Celeribacter sp.; assembly: GCF_963675965.1. Classification (NCBI taxonomy): domain Bacteria; kingdom Pseudomonadati; phylum Pseudomonadota; class Alphaproteobacteria; order Rhodobacterales; family Roseobacteraceae; genus Celeribacter; species uncultured Celeribacter sp. The sequence continues at coordinate 1,038,370 of NZ_OY780935.1, forward strand.
CTGTTCGGCGGGATCGAACGCGTCCGTGCCATGCTGGGGCACCTGTCAAAGCGCATGTCTGAACACTACGCCAGACGCGCAGAAGTCGAGCATATGAATCGGGAAACCGTGCTGCTGTTGCCGGACTTTGGGAAACATGCCGCTGATTTTGGGAAACACGAAAACGGAAAATCCGCTAAGTGATTGAGAAATGGTGGGTCGTGAGAGGCTCGAACTCCCGACATCTTCGGTGTAAACGAAGCGCTCTACCAACTGAGCTAACGACCCGGTGCGCAGGCATTTAGGGGAAAATCCGCAGGGGTGCAAGAGGCGCGCTCAAGTTTTCTCACGAGCACGCTCGGCCAGGGCCATCCGCCCGCCCAACGCTATTGCCGCGACTTGCGCCAGCCGGCGTTGCGCGCCTCGACCTCGCTACAAAACCATCGTTCACCGTCGTCTAGGCTGACCCGCGTCTTGTCATACCACCGACCGCCCGGCACATGATAGATCCTGCCCGAACCAGAAATATTGCCTTTGATGAGGCAGCCTTCCGGTGCCTCCTGCGGCGTTCGCACCTGCCGTTTGGCGGCCCGGTAGTCTTCAGGCGCTTGCACCGTGGACTGCCACAACCCAATGCCTGCACGGCGTGCCTTGTCCTCGGCGGGCAGGTAGATCTGCGAATAGTCTTCATAGGCAAAGGCCGCCCCGGCAGCGACCATGGCAGCTCCGAGATCCCCTGTCGCGCCCTCGCATTGCGCCACGGTACGCCCATACCGATCGGTGTCCTGCGTCACGCAGTCCACGCCCCCTTGTACCAGCTTTTCCAGCACCTGTTTCGACCAGCGCCCGCAGGCCCAGAGCTGCCCCCCGGCATCCCGACACTGTTGCGCGAGTTCCGGCGCGTCGATCCCGAAAAGTCGGATGCGGGTTTCTCCCAACGTGAAGGTGTCGCCATCAGCCACATGTACCCTCTGGACATCGCCCCGCAGTCGGGCGGCGGCGAACTGAGGTGCCATGGCACGTGTCGCCGGAGCATCGGCGGGCCGAAACACAGCTCCTCCAACCCCCACACCAAGCGCCGCGCAAAACGCGGCAACATATTGAAAAACACCCGACCTCACGCAGATCTCTCTGCCGGATCGGTCGGGCAAAAACAAGGGCCGCGGAGAAAACCCCGCGCGCTCTGCCGAGCCTGGATTGGAAGGAGTTACTATGCCGGCTCGGTCAACATGCGATAAAGTTCATCTTTCAGAGACATGCGGGTTTTACGCAAGGCGTTCAGGGCCAGATCTTCCATCGGCTGCATGTCACTTTCGGCCAGATGGACCTGTTCATTCACCAAGTTGTAATCGTTCAGAACGCTGGAAAACCTTGCGTCGTCCAATTTGCGGGCCGCGATGGCATCGGCAAACTCGGGAAAATCAGCGATCAATTGATGTGGAGTGTTGGACATGTGCGCCTCCTGAAATGATCGGAACTTATGTCCCGATTTGAACAGGGCGGACCAGCACGTGCCTTGATACGGATCAATAAATATGAATGTTTTCCAATCACTGCGCCTCAGCGCTGACGGCGCCTGGCACGGGCTTCGCGCCAGGTGATAAAGGAAATCGCCCCGATGATCATAGTGCCTCCGACCAGCACATAGGGGTCAAACGCTTCGCCGAACAGCACCAGCCCCAGCGTCATCGACCAGACCAATTGCACAAAGACCACCGGCTGGATCACGGTCTGCGGCGCTGCGGCAAAAGCCCGTGTCATCGAATAATGGCCCAGCGTTGCAAAGGCTGCGGTGAAGAACAGCAGGATCAGCTGATGCAGCGTCGGAGTCTGCCAGTGCATCAGGGCAAAAGGTGCAATGATGACCGGTACGGTGACCGACATCAGGAACACCACCACCGCCGGTGGCAGCTCTCGCGTAAGACGTCCGGCGATCAGATAGGACCCGGCAAAGGCCATGGCCGAGATGATCATAGCCAGATGTCCCGGATCGACTTCGCGAAAGCCCGGGCGCAAGATCACCAGCCCGCCCAGAAACGCCACACACAGTGCGGTGATCCGCGGCAAGGCGATCCGTTCGCCGAAAAGAACCACCGCACCGATGGTGATGTAGATCGGGTTCATGAAGTTCATTGCCGTGACTTCGCCCATGGGGATCTGAGTCATAGCGAAGAACCAGCAGCTCATCGCCAGCGCATGAAACAGGCTCCGGCTGATCGTCATCTTCCAAAGCCGGGGCGTAAAGCGCGTCTGACGCACGGTGTTCAGCGCCGGGATCAGAAAGACCAACCCCAGAAGAAACCGAAGGAAGGCGGATTCAAGCACCGGCAGCCCCTCGCCCACGTATTTCACCAGCACGTTGACCATCACGAAGTTCAGCGTGGTAAACAGCATCCACAGGATGCCCTGAAGGGGTTTGGCCGGTGCGTTCATGCGCGACCAATGCGCCAAAACGCGCCGTTTGGCAACTCAGGCGCCTTGCACAAGGCGGACGGCAATAGTCCACATGACAAGGGCAATCGCCACATCGAGGATCCGCCAGGACAGCGGGCGGGCAAAGATCGGGGCCAAAAACCGGGCCCCATATCCCAACGCAAAGAAGAAGCTGAATGACGCCAGAATGGCCCCGAGCGCAAAAGCCCCCTGGGCGTCGGGGAACTGCGCCGAAATCGCCCCCAGCAGAACAACCGTGTCCAGATACACATGCGGGTTCAGCCATGTCAGTGCCAGCGCGGTCACAAGCGTCGCCGCCAAAGGCCGCGCGCCCTGAGCAGCGGCGTCAAGATGAGTGCCCCCGCGCCAGGCCGCCAGGGCGGATCGCGCACCATAGGCCAACAAAAACGCCGCCCCACCCCACCGCATCATCGGCAGAACCCCCGGCACGATCGCGCTCACCCCTGCCGAGGCGAACACTCCCACCGTCACCAGTACCGCATCCGACAGGGCACAGAGCAACACGACGGGAAGGACATGGGATCTAAGGATCCCCAGCCGCAGGACAAAGGCATTCTGCGCGCCGATCGCGACGATCAGGCTCAGCCCGGACAGAAATCCGGTCAAGGCAGCGCCGGTCAGGCTAGCATCAGTCATTCCATGTCTCCGTGCTCTGAAAAGGCTCAGGCAGGAATAGAGACCGACGTCGCATTAGACAAATTAAACAATCTATACCACAATAAGACATGCTTAACCCGAGTGATTACCCCGCCCTTGCCGCGCTCGCGGCTGTCCTGCGCCATGGCTCTTTCGACGCTGCGGCCAGAGCCCTGTCGGTGACACCCTCCGCGATCTCGCAACGGATCAAGGCGCTGGAGGATCGGCTGGGCGCCCCGCTGGTGCTGCGCGGCACCCCCTGCACCGGCACCGCGACAGGGCTGCGGCTGGCGCGGCACATGGAGGACCTTGGCCTGCTCGAAGCACAGCTTGCACAGGATCTGGGTCAGGATCGGACGCAGAACGTCCCAAGGGCACCCCTGCGCCTTGCGGTCAATGCCGACAGTCTGGCGACATGGTTTTGCGCTGCCATGGCAGGCCACGACGGGCCACTCTATCAACTTTACATAGACGACCAGGACCACAGCGCAGACTGGCTGAAACGTGGAGATGTGGTTGCCGCGGTTTCTGCCCGGGCGACAGCCGTGCCCGGATGCGATCTCTACCCGCTGGGCGCGCTGCGCTATCATGCTGTCGCCACGCCGGACTTTGTGGCGCGGTATTTTCCCGATGGCATCACCGCCGCAGCGCTGACGACAGCGCCGGCGCTGAACTTCGACGAAAAGGATCGGTTGCAAAGCACATGGGCAGCCGCCCAGCTGGGGCATCCGGTGCCCCTGCACGCGCATCGCATTCCCTCGACACAAGGTTTTGTCGATGCAGCCCTTGCAGGGATCGGCTGGGGACTGAACCCCGTCGATCTGCTCGCTCAACATCTTCAGGCGGGGCGATTGGTGGCGCTGTCGCCAGAGCCCACGGACATCGACCTGTTCTGGCATGTCTCACGCCTGAACAAATCCGTTCTCGCGCCCGTCACGAGCGCGGTGACAGCCGCTGCCCGGGCGCGACTGACCCAAAGCAAAAGCCCCGCCTGAACCAGACGGGGCCTTGTCGATTTCACTCTGCGCGTGGCTCAGAGCTGCGCGGCAACATCGTCGGGAACGTCGAAATTCGCCGTCACAGACTGCACGTCATCATCGTCCTCGATGGTTTCCACCAGACGCATCAGTTTCTGCGCGGTTTCCAGATCCACCTCGGTGCGGTTCTGCGGCTTCCAGATCAGCTTGCTTTCCTTGGATTCGCCCAGCGCCGCCTCCAGCGCATCGGACACAGCGGCCAGATCGCCATCGGCGGTGTAGATCCAGTGACCGTCTTCATCGGATTCGACATCCTCTGCCCCGGCTTCCAACGCGGCCATCATCACCGTGTCAGCATCGCCCGCTTCGAGGCCATAGGTGATTTCGCCGACCCGGTCGAACATGAAGGACACGGACCCCGAGGTCCCGAGGTTGCCGCCCGCCTTGGTGAAATAGCTGCGCACATTTGAGGCGGTGCGGTTCACGTTGTCGGTCATCGTTTCCACGATGAAAGCAATGCCATTCGGGCCATAGCCTTCATAGCGGATTTCATCATAGTTTTCGCCGTCGCCACCCAGAGCCTTTTTGATCGCGCGATCAATCACGTCTTTCGGAACGGACTGGGTTTTCGCCGTCTTCACAGCCAGACGCAGACGCGGGTTCTTCTCCGGATCGGGATCGCCCATTTTCGCCGCAACCGTGATCTCTTTGGCGAGTTTCGAAAACAGCTTGGAACGGGCCGCATCCTGACGCCCCTTCCGGTGCTGAATGTTTGCCCATTTAGAATGGCCTGCCATGTGGCGCCTCCGCAAAGTCGAAATTTCTGCTTTGGAAGCTTCTATAGGCGAGGAGCGATAGGGGCCGCAAGATCACCGCCGGGCTTCTTCGGGCCCAAAACGCGATATTGTGGTCAATTTCAGCTTACATCGGCCAGATCAGCGGGATCACGGCGGCAGACAACAGACCGATGGACAGGTTCAGCGGGATGCCGATTTTCATATAATCGGTGAATTTATAGCCCCCCGGACCGTAAACCATCGTATTGGTCTGATAGCCGATCGGCGTCGCGAAAGACGCGGAAGCCGCGATCATCACCGCCACGACCAGCCCGCGCGGGTCCAGTCCCATGGTCTGTGCCAGACCGATGGCAATCGGTGTCACCACCACGGCGACCGCATTGTTGGACACCAGTTCGGTCAGAACAGAGGTCAGCAAAAAGACCGCCCAGACCACAAAGAACACCGGCAGCCCTTCCAGCAGCGGCGCGATGGCTTTGACGATCAATGCCACCGCGCCAGAGGCATCAAGCGCCGCCCCCACCGCCAACATGGCAAAGATCAGTGCCAGAAGTCGCCCTTCGACAAAGGAAAACGCCTCTTCCGCATCGATACAGCGGGTGACCAGCACCACGGCGACAGCCAGCACCGACAGCATCAGGATCGGCCCGACCCCCAAGGCCGCCAGAACGACGACAGAAAACATCGCCAGCAGGGCAATCGGCGCGTGCGACCGGTGATAGGCCCGCTCAGTGGGCTTGGAGACATCCCCCATATCCATATCCGCGGCCAGCCGCTGAATATCCGCGGGCGCCCCTTCCAACAGCAGGGTATCGCCGACCCGCACCACCAGTTCCTGCATCTTTTGGCCAAGGTTCTGATTGCGGCGATGCACGGCCAGCACATAGACGCCATAGCGGCGGCGCAGGCGCATCGATGACAGCGCGCGCCCAACCATCTTGCAGCCCGGGGTGATCAGGACTTCCATCGTCGTGGTTTCCACCGTCGACACCTGATCGACCCGGCGCAGGGATTTGTCGCGCTGAAGGCTCAGCAATTCGGAAATCTTAGAGCGCAGCACCACCCGGTCGCCAACCTGCAGCTTGAACCCCTCAAGTTCATGGCGGTAGGATTTATCCCCCCGGATCACGTCGATCAGCCGCACGCCCTCGCGCTTGAACAACTGCACCCCGGTCACTTCGCGACCGATGAGGTTGCTGTCCGGCGGGATCACCGCCTCGGCAAAGAATTTCATTTTCGAGCGCCCAGAGGAGAGCAAAGCCGCCAATGTATCGCGTTCCGGCAAAAAATGCCGCCCGATGACCAGCAGGTAGAGCATCCCCCAGGCGGTCACCACAAGGCCAAGGATCGAGACCTCGAAAATGGTAAACGGCTCCAGCCCCTGCGCCCGTGCCACACCGTCGACCAACAGGTTCGTCGAGGTCCCCAAAAGCGTGATAGTACCGCCCATGATCGCGGAATAGCTGAGCGGGATCAGAAGCTTGGACGGGGAGACGCCCAGTTTGCCCGACAGTTGCACGAAGACCGGGATCATGACCACAACCACCGGTGTGTTCGCCACGAAAGCCGACAGGATCACAACCACCAGCAACAACAGCGCAATGGCAAAGGACGGATGGGTTTCCGCGTAGGCACCTGCCTGCCGCGTGAACCATTCCAGACCGCCGGTGCGCACCATGGCCCCCATGACGATGAACATCGCAGCAATGGTCCAGGGGGCCGGATTGGACAGGACCGCAAGCCCGGCATCGTAAGGCAGAATGCCCAGAATGATCATCAGGGCCGCCCCGGCAATCGCCACAACTTCGGTCGGAAAGACCTCGCGGATGAACAGGATAAACATGAAGCCAACCACGACCAGGGCCAGAATGGCCTCTGTCATCTGGGTGAAATGAAATAGCTCCATAGGCCCTCGCGCGCAGTGCTCTTACCGCGCAATATGGCCTGCCGACGCCCGTCTCCACAAGCAAGAAAACATCGCATTTTGCGAATGGTTTTTCTGCCAAACGGTCAGAATTCAGGGATTTTTTCCTAATTTACGGGTGGCTTGCTTCTAACCGGCCGCCATCGCGGATCTGTTTGACCCGCGTCGCCAGCCCGGTTTTATCATCGGTTTCGACATAGACCCCGGCCAGCGTGACCTCGCCCTTTGCCGGTTCGAAACGCCCCTTGGCCATGCCGGTGACAAAGCGGCGCATCGGCTCGGCCTTGTTCATGCCGATCACCGAATTGTAGTCGCCACACATCCCCGCGTCAGTCAGATAGGCCGTGCCGCCGGGCAGGATCTGCGCATCACCGGTGCAAACATGGGTGTGGGTGCCCACCACCACGGACGCCTTGCCGTCGCAGAAATGCCCCATGGCCATTTTTTCCGACGTCGCTTCACAATGCACGTCAATCAGCGCGGCCTGAATGGACCCGCCCAGCTTATGCGTCATGAACACCTGATCCAATGCGGAAAACGGATCATCGTAGGCCCGTTTCATGAAGACCTGCCCCAGAACCTGCGCCACCAGAATGCGCCGCCCACGGCGGTCTTCGAAAATGCGCACGCCACGTCCGGGCGCAGCCTTGGCAAAATTGATCGGGCGAATGATGCGGATTTCACGTTCGCAGAACTGCATCATGTCCTTCTGGTCAAAGGCATGATCCCCCAATGTGAGGCAATCCACCCCGGCCTCCAGCAGGCTTTTGGCATGTTCGCCGGACAACCCCATGCCATTGGTCGAGTTTTCGCCATTCACCACGACGAAATCGAGACCCCAATCAGCCCGCAGTTGCGGCACACGGTCGATAACGGCCTTTCGGCCCGCGCTACCGACAATATCTCCGAGAAACAAGATTTTCATGGCGATAGCCATAGGCCTCTCGCGGAACCAAGGCAAGCCATGAGACACCGTGACGGGTACTGAACGCCGCGTGCGGGACCTCAGGCGGTTTTGAACCGCCTCAAAGCGTCACGTGCCGCCCGCATCAACCATGCGGCATCGATGCCCAGCGCGGTAAAGCGTGTGCCCGCAGCGATATAGTCGCGCAGAGCGGCCTCATCGAGGGTGACAATGCCCGAGGGCACCCCCAGCGCTTTGAGCCGGGCAATGCCATCCAGCACAGCCGCGCGCACCTGAGGTGCTCCCAGATCCGCCGCATACCCCATATCCGCCGCCAGATCTGCGGGACCGATAAAGACGGCATCCACGCCGGGCACCTGCGCGATCTCTTCGATCTGCGCCAACGCAGCCTGACTTTCGACCTGTACGATCAGGCACAGTTCCTCAGCCGCCCGCGCCGCATAGTTGCTGACAGCACCGAAACGGGTCGCGCGGCTGATGCCATTGAGCCCGCGCGTGCCCTCGGGGGCAAAGCGCATGGCCGCGACCGCATCGCGTGCCTCCTGCGCGGAATTGATCATCGGCACCATCAGCGTCTGCGCCCCCTGATCGAGGTGACGCTTGATCAGGGCCGTATCGAGGGTTGAAATCCGCACGACTGGCGCACAGTCTGTATAGCCCGAAAGCGCCTGCAGTCGCGCCAGCACGTCGTAGACCTCCATGGGGCCATGTTCGCTGTCGATCAACACCCAGTCATAACCGGCGGCGGCCAGAACCTCGGCATCCAGAGCGCTGCCGAGCGAGTGCCACGCACCGAATTGTTGCTCACCGGATTTCAGGCGCGCCTTGAACAGGTTTTTCGGCAAGGCGACATCGGGCATGGGCGTCATCGGGTCGGGTCCTTTTCTGTCAGATCAAAACTGCAGCAACGCTGTGTCAGTCACAAGCGCATCCAGCGGGGCGTCGGTGTCTTCCACCGGCACGGCGTCGACTTCCTGCGCCGCATAGGCAAACCCAAGGGCCAGAACCGGCGCAGTCGCGCGCAACATGGCCAGCGTTCTGTCGTAATAGCCGCCACCATAGCCCAGCCGGTGCCCGCTGCGATCAAAGGCCAGCATCGGCACGATCACCACAGTGGGCGTCACCGGCACAGACAGCTGCGGCACTTTCGCGCCATAGGCGCCTTCGACCATGGGGCTCTCCGGGGTCCATTGATCAAAACGTAACGCCTGCGCCGCCCCCAACACCACGGGTACACTGAGGGTAGCCTGTTCAGAGAGAGCCGTCATCGCCGGACGCGGATCAAGTTCCGAACCGATCGGCATATAACCTGCGATCACCTGCCGGCTCAGGTCCTGCGGCGGCTCAAGGACTTCCAGATAGCAAAGCAAACGCTGGGTGGCGGCGGCGCAGGCCGCAGCGCCACGGCTGTCATGTGCCTCGCGCCGCGCGGCCCGCGCCCGGGCACGCAGCTGCACCTTACGTTCCGAAAGGCGGGTGGACGACAAGGCACTCACAGCAGAACGACACCGGCAAGGCCAAGAAAGGCGAAAAAACCGACGACATCCGTTACCGTGGTCACAAAGGCCCCCGAGGCCAGTGCCGGATCGACGCCGATGCGCTCCAGCAGCACCGGCACTCCGATGCCTGCCAGCCCGGCAATCACCAGATTGATGACCATGGCCGCCCCGATTACCCCGCCCAGCGCAGGTGAATTGAACCACAGCATCCCCACCGCCCCCATGATCACGGCAAAGACCAGCCCGTTGGCCAACCCCACCAGCACCTCACGCCGGATCACCCGCCAGACATTCGCCCCCGTAAGGTCGCGCGTCGCGATGGCGCGCACGGCCACGGTCAGCGCCTGCGTTCCCGCGTTGCCGCCCATCGAGGCGACGATTGGCATCAGCACCGCAAGGGCCACGAATTGCGCAATCGTATCCTCGAACTGCGCGATGACCAGAGAGGCCAGGATCGCGGTCACAAGGTTCACGGCCAGCCAGGGAATGCGCTGTTTCACCGTATCGGCCACCCGGTCAGCCAGAGAGCCTTCGCCCACACCGGCCAAACGCATGATGTCTTCTTCGTGTTCTTCATCCAGAACGTTCATCGCGTCATCGATGGTGATCACCCCGACCAGACGGTCGTCTTCGTCCACCACGGGGGCGGCGATCATGTGATACTGGTTAAAGGCATAGGCCACATCGGTTTCGCTTTCATCCACCCGAAAGGTGCGAAACCCGGGTTCCAGAAGCTCACGCAGGGGCTGCGCACGCGGCGCACCCAGAATTTTGCCAAGCGTGACATGGCCCACCGGGTGCATTTTCGGATCGATCAGCACCATATGATAGAAATCGTCCGGCAGCTCCTCTGCCTTGCGCATGAAATCAATGGCCTGACCGACGGTCCAGTGTTCTGGGCCCATCACCACTTCGCGCTGCATCAGACGACCGGCGGAGAACTCCGGATAGGACAGCGACTTTTCAACCGCGACACGGTCGGCATCTTCTAGGGTCGCCAGAATGGCTTCCTGCGAATCCTCGTCGAGATCCTCGACCAGATCGACCACATCGTCCGATTCCAGATCGCGCACCGCCTCGGCCAGAACGTCGGGCCGCAGCACATGAATGACCTCGTCGCGAATCCCCTCGTCGAGTTCCGACAGGATGTCGCCGTCAAATTCTGCACCATAGAGCAGAATCAGCCGGCGCCGGTCATAGGCGTTCACCTGTTCCAGAAGGTCGGCGATGTCGGCCGCGTGCAGCGGCTCCATCAGCTCAAGCAGCTTCTCGCGGTCATTGGTGTCCACGGCATAGAGGATCGCGCTCAGCGCCTTGCCGCTCAGCGAATAGCCGTCCTCGTCCTGCTCGGCGTCCTCGGGGATGTCTAGCTTTTCTTCGACCATGATCTGCCTGTTTGCTCGTCACCGACAACTGTATGACAGCTCGCCACAGAGCAACAGGGGCAAGATTGATTTACCTCGCCCCCTTGCCCGCTTAGACTGGACGTAAAGCGCCATTCGCGCAGGAACAACGGGACACAGATGGACAGTTTACTTGCAGGCCAGGTCGTCACCTACCATGGCGATCCTTTCGAAATTCCAGCCGAAGAAGCCGTTCAGGTGCATTCTGACGCGGCCATTCTGGTGCGTGAGGGCAAGATTGTCTCGCTGGGCGGCCGCGATCACATGCGCGCCAAACATCCGGAGGCCGAGTTTCACGACCATGGTCCGGCGCTGATTCTGCCAGGGTTCATCGATGCCCATGCCCACTACCCCCAGACCGCCATGATCGCCAGCTGGGGCAAGCGGCTGATCGACTGGCTGAACAGCTATACCTTCCCCGAAGAGGCCAAATTCGCCGATCCGTCCTATGCCAAGGACGTGGCCGAACGCTATCTCGATCTGCTGCTGGCCAATGGCACCACCACCGTGACCTCGTTTTGCACCATCCATCCCGGATCGGTAGACGCGCTGTTTGCTGCCGCCGAAACCCGCAACATGCGCATCATTGCCGGCAAGACCTGCATGGATCGCGACACCACACCGGTCTATCTGCGTGACACTGCCAAATCGGCCTATGACGACAGCAAGGCCCTGATCGGGCGCTGGCACGGCAAGGGACGCGCCAGCTACGCCATCACCCCGCGTTTTTCGCCCACCTCGACGCCGGCGCAGCTGGACGCGCTCGGCAAGCTCTGGTCCGAACATCCCGATTGCCTGATGCAGACCCATCTGTCGGAACAGACCGACGAAATCGAATGGGTCAAAAGCCTCTATCCGAACGCCCGCGATTATCTCGACACCTACGAAGAGTTCGGGCTGATCGGCGAAGGCGCTCTGTTCGGCCATGCGATCCATCTGGAACCGCGCGAAATCGCCCACCTCAAGGCCATGGACTGTTCACTGATCCACTGCCCGACCTCGAACACTTTCATCGGATCGGGGCTGTTCGATATGGCAACCCGCAAATCCGAAGGGCAGCGCGTCGGGCTGGCCACCGACACCGGCGGCGGATCGTCGTTTTCCATGCTGCGCACCATGGCAGCGGCCTATGAAATCGGCCAGCTGACCCATTCGGCGCTGCACCCGGCGCAATTGTTGTGGCTGGCCACCTATGGTTCGGCCCATGCGCTCAGGATGGAGGATAAGATCGGCGCCATCGCCCCCGGCATGGAGGCCGATTTCACCGTGATCGGTCTGGCCTCGACCCCGGCGATTGCCCAGCGCGCGATCCGCGCGGAGACCATCTGGGAAGAGATCTTCCCGACCATCATGATGGGCGACGACCGCGCCATCATCGCCAGCTATGTCATGGGAGAACGCGCCGCCGTGTGAGCGTTTTAACAGGGGGCGGCAAAAACCGTCACATAGGTCGCCCCTGCTGCCACACCAATGCCGATCGCGCGCGCCTGCGAAGACAGAATATTGTCGCGATGCCCCGGCGATTGCATCCAGCCGGTCACAGACTGGCGCGGTGTCGCATATCCTCTGGACAGGTTTTCCGCCACGAAACATGCCTCAAAGCCCGCGGCCTTGACCCGCGCCGCCGGGCGCGTGCCGCTTTTGCTGCGATGGCTGAAATATCCACGTGCTACCATATCCTCGGCATGGGCCTGCGCGGCGCGTTGAAGGCGCGCATCCTGTTGCAAGGCCGGCAGGCCATGGCGCGCGCGTTCGGCGTTGATCAGCGCACTCAGTTCGCCTTCGACCCGCAGACCGGCCACGGCATCCGACCCGTTGACCGCTCCCTGCGGCACCGGGGCCAGCGGGGCAAAGCCCGCGCCCGTCTCTGGCCCGCAGGAGGTGCGCAAAAAGCTGGACATCAGCGCCAGCACGATGGGTGCCCGTTTTGGAGAACACCCCATCCGCATCAGGCCTCCATCAACCCTTTGAGCAGCTTTGCCTGCGCGCCCAGAACCGCGCTCATGTCCATGGTCGCAATCCGGCTGTCGGCCACCACCTGCCGCCCTTCGACGAAGAGGTGCTTGACGACCATCGGCCCGGCCAGCAGCAAGGCCGCCGAGTCCCAACTGCCCGAGGCCTCGACCTCGGACATGTCCCAAAGCGCCAGATCCGCGCGCTTGCCAACCGCGATCTGCCCGATATCAGACCGGCCCAGCACCTGCGCCCCGCCGCGTGTCGCGATTTCCAGCGCTTCGCGCGGGCTCATCTTGTCGGCGCCATGGGCCACACGTTGCAACAACATGGCCTGACGCGCCTCTGCCACAAGGTTGCCAATGTCGTTTGAGGCCGATCCATCGACCCCCAGCCCGACATGCACGCCCGCATCACGCATGTGACGCACCGGCGCAATGCCCGACCCCAGGCGACAGTTGGAACAGGGGCAATGCGCCACGCCGGTCCCGGTCCGCGCAAACAGGTCGATCTCTTGCGCGTCGAGCTTGACACAATGCGCATGCCAGACATCCGGTCCAGTCCAGCCCAGATCCTCGGCATATTGCCCCGGACGACAACCGAACTTTTCCAGACTGTAGGCAATGTCTTCGTCATTCTCGGCCAAATGCGTGTGCATCATCACGCCCTTGTCCCGCGCCAGAACGGCACTGTCACGCATCAACTCGCGGGACACGGAAAATGGCGAACAGGGCGCCACGGCGACCCGGATCATTGCCCCGGGATTGGGATCATGGAACGCGTCAATCACCCGGATACAATCGTTCAGAATATCTTCTTCGCGTTCCACCACACTATCCGGCGGCAGACCGCCAGCACTTTCGCCAATCGACATGGAGCCGCGGGTGGCATGGAACCGCATCCCGATGGCCTGGGCCGCCTCGATGGTGTCGTCAAGACGCGCACCATTGGGATAAAGATACAGATGGTCCGACGTGGTCGTGCAGCCGGACAGCGCCAGTTCTGCAAGACCGACCATCGCCGAGACGCGCATGTGGTCCGGACCAAACCGCGCCCAGATCGGATAGAGCCGCTGGAGCCAGCCAAACAGCAACGCGTCCTGCGCGCCAGGAACGGCACGGGTCAGGGTCTGATACAAATGATGGTGGGTGTTCACCAGCCCCGGCGTCACAAGACAGCCCCGCCCATCGACGATCTGCGCCTGCTCATCCACCAGCCCGGTGCCGACCTCGGCGATCACGCCATCGCGCACCAGAACATCGCCGCCTTTGATCTCGCGCCGATCCTCATCCATGGTCACGACGACATCCGCGTTGCGGATCAAAAAGCAACGATTCATGGCTAGGCCTTTCTCTGTATCAATATGTCGAGAGTACCGCCAAAGCTGCGTCATGCAACTCTTTGGTCGCCGCCGCGATCACGCGACCGCCTTCCAACGCGGACCCGCCCTGCCAGTCGGTGACAATCCCGCCTGCGGCTTCGATCACGGCCAGCGGGCCCAGAATGTCATAGGATTGCAGTCCCGCTTCCACCACCACATCGATCTGTCCCGCTGCAAGCAGCGCATAGGCGTAGCAGTCCATACCATAGCGCGTCAGCTTGCAGCGCGCGGCCAGATCCTGAAACGCCCGGCCTTCCTCCGCACTGCCCACCTCCGGGAACGTGCTGAAAATCACCGCATCTTCCAACGCCACCCCTTGGCGCACAGCCAGCGGGCGGCTGCCATGAGGCCCCGTGACCTGCGCAATACCGAAACCGCCGACAAAGCGTTCCCCGATATAGGGCTGATCCACCACACCATAGAGCGCCCGCGCGTCATCCCGCAGCGCGATCAGCACACCCCATGTCGGAGTGCCGGAAATAAACCCGCGCGTGCCATCGATGGGATCGAGCACCCAGCTCAGCCCCGAAGATCCTTCACTCAGGCCGAATTCTTCACCCAGAATCGCATCCTGCGGACGCCGCGCCTGAATGACGGCCCGCATCGCCTGTTCCGATTCCCGATCCGCAACGGTCACCGGATCGAAGCCCGCCGCCAGTTTCGATTCCGTATTAAGCCCGGTCCCGCGAAAATAGCGCAGCGTCACAGACCGCGCCGCATCCGCCGCGGCCGCGGCTGTGGCCATAATGCTCTCCTGATCTTCGCGGGTAAGGAATGCGGTCATGGGAAAGCTCCTGTCTGCTCGGGGGTCGCCTTGGTGGCGGGCGTCTCTTTGGCGGTAGACAATCTGCCGGGGCCGGTCAAGGCGATGGCCACACTGGAGCCTGCCCAGCATCCCTGCACCGAATGATCCGCATAAAAAAGCCTCCGGACGCTCTGTCCGGAGGCTTTCTATCTCTCGCAAGCCCCAGTCTTATGCCAAATCCAGCCAGAATGGGATCACGAAGCACAACAACTCGTTAACTTCGCTTCCAAGCACGTCAGGCAACGTCTGACAGCACGCGGGCCAGTTCAAATAAGCGACGACGCTGGTTTTCCGGGATTGCGTAATAAGAGCGGACAAGCTCCAGAGCTTCCTTGTCACCCAAAATATCCGCCGGCACGGTGCCTCGCGACTGCGGAGCTTCAGTGTGGGCGTTGTCGCCCCCTTCCATACCGTCAAAGAAGAAGGCCACAGGCACCTCAAGAGCTTCCGAGATATCCCAAAGACGCGACGCTGAAACGCGGTTCATACCGGTTTCGTATTTTTGAATTTGCTGGAATTTGATTCCAACTTTTTCTGCAAGCTGTTGCTGCGTCATGCCAACCATCCAACGACGGTGGCGAATGCGTTTACCGACGTGGACATCCACCGGATGTTTCATACTGGCCGCTCCTTACTCTACGTTGCACTTCTTAACCTATGCGTGTGTAGCACACTCTGTAGGGGAAAACCCCTATATGAGCTGCCAATTTCGGCATATTTTGATCAAAAAGCACCCAAAACATTGTTACCACAAGGATTATTTCATCCGTGATTCACAACCTATCGTCACCCTAGGCAATCCTACAGGGGGAAAAATTGTGCAAAATCGCAGAAAACCGAAATTTCCTTTGCATTTCGCAAATATCCGCTTTCGTTTCGCAGACAAACCGGCGTTACGCGACGACTGTCTTAGAGATGGAAACGACTCGGCCTAGAAGCGAAGTCTCTGGACAGATTTGCCTTCAACCGCCACGGTCATTCACATGTCAGACACCATGAAAATACACGCTTTTCGCGTTTCCGACTTCACCCAGCCGCCTTCCTTGGGGGAACTTTCTTTGCCGGCTCCCGCCCCGGGCGAAGTACAAATTCGCATCTGTGCAACCGCGCTCAACTTTGCCGATATTTTAATGTGTCGTGGAAAGTACCAGGACACGCCAAAACCGCCTTTTACGTTAGGTCTAGAGCTTGCCGGAGAGGTCACGGCGCTTGGCGCCGGGGTATCACAGCTGTCCAAGGGCCAGCGCGTGGCGGTCTATGCGGGCCATGGCGGACTGGCAGAAGCCGGGAATTTCCCGGCGGACCGCTGCCTGCCGATTCCCGACGCACTGGATTTCGATACGGCCGCCGCCTTGCAGATCGCCTATGGCACCTCGCATATGGCGCTGGGCTACAAGGCGCGGCTGCGTCCCGGCGAACGGCTGGTCGTGACCGGGGCCGCAGGGGGCGTTGGTCTGACGGCGGTTGAAATCGGCAAATTGATGGGAGCCGAAGTGATCGCCATCGCCCGTGGCGCCGAAAAGCTGGCCATTGCCCGCCGCGCCGGGGCGGATCACACAATCGACGCAGACGCCCCTGACATTCGCGAGCGGATCAAGACCTTGGGCGGCGCAGATGTGGTCTATGAGGCTGTGGGCGAGCCGCTCTATGAGGCCTGCTTTCGGGCGACCAATCCCGATGGTCGCATCCTGTTGATCGGCTTTGCGGGCGGCGCGTTGCCGGTGATGAAACCAAACCACATGCTGGTCAAGAATATCACCGCCATCGGCTTTTACTGGGGCGGCTATCTGGCCTTTCATCCGGACCCCCTGCGCGCCTCGCTGGCAACCTTGTTTGACTGGGCAGCCTCGAGACGCATCACCCCACATATCTCCCACCGACTGCCACTGTCACGCGCGGCGGAGGGGCTGGCGCTTTTGCGCGACCGCACGGCCACCGGCAAGGTAATTATCTACCCGGACTAGGCCCCGGCACGGACTGGCACGCTATTGCGCCGCAACACGAGGGCGCGCCCGCGCACCATAGGCCTGACGGATCAAATCCCGCAGGTTGTTTATCGCCTCATTGCGCAGCAGATCCGACGAATAGAAATTGATCTTCTTGCGCGCCAGCTCCGGCAGCGCACCGCCATGCTGGATCGGTTCGGAATAGGGCGGCGCGGTGTCTTCCAGCATCACATGCACGGCCAGATCGGCAGAAACCGACGCCTCGATGGTGCGGGACTGATCGCTTTCAATGGAAACCTCCCATGGAATACCGGCATAATCCAGCGCCTCCTGCACTCCTTTGCGGAAAATGCACCGATGCTCAAACGCCAGCCGTAAGGGGCGCTGCCGCCAGGCTACCCCGCCGGGCGCACCGATCCAGACCAGCGGCAATTCGACCAGCGTTTCACCGCCCTCCCCCAGCTCATCCTCCGTGGTCAGGATCATATCGCAATCGCCCCGCGCGAACTGTTCCTTGAGCTGCATCGTGAAAGAAGACACCAGAATGACGCGCATCCGCGGGTAATTGGCATGAAACTGCTGCAGCACCTGCGGGATCGACGGATAGACAATATCATGCGGAACCCCGAGCGTGATCTCGCCTTCGAACTCCTTCGCCGTCAGCCGCGCATGCACTTCGTCGTTCAGCTCCAGCATGCGCCGGGCGTAGGACAGCAGTTGCTCCCCCGAGGCCGTCAGCGCGATGGTGCGCGAAGTCCTGTCCAGCAGCCGGCAATCCAGACTCTCTTCCAGCCGCTTCAACTGCATCGATACAGCAGATTGCGTCAGGTTCAGATAGCCTGCTGCACGCGTGACCCCTCCACAGTCGGCGACGGCGACGAAAGATCTCAGAGCGGTCATGTCCAGATTACGCGCCATATCAATTCCTGTGATGAAAGTTACAAAAATCATTCATTTTACTTAAGTATCGTTTTTCAGCATAACACATCAAGAAAAATGATTCCAATCGCACAACAATTCACAAACTGTTGCTGGAGAGCCCTGATGACGTCCTTATCCCTGTTCCGTCCCCGCAGTGCGCGTCGTGCACCGTCCTTTTTCCAGCGCCTTTTCGGCCTGCGCGAAATCGCCCGCCAACGCCGCGCGCTCGCAAATCTGTCCGATGAGCAGCTGAAAGACATTGGCCTCTCCCGTGCTGACGTCGAACGCGAAGCCGAACGGCCGTTCTGGGATGCCCCACAGCACTGGGCCCGCTGATTTCGATGAAAACCGACAATTCGCTCGCGCCACGCGCGCTGTTCTGTCCCAAGCCTCTGTAAGCCGCGGCGTTCACACCTCGCGGTTTCGCCTTTTTCCAACAAAGACTTCCCACCCGCTCCGGTCTTTGTGCAGGACCTTGAGATCTTTCAGCATTTTTCGACATTTTCGCGCCCCTGCGGGTTGAAATCCCCCCTCTCTCTGCCAATATTCTGAGACGACCCTTCTGCGAAGCAGTAGGATCACTGGATTTCGACCAACAGGAGTTTAAGCCAATGGCTGACTACAGAACGATCCACGCTGGCGCTGGTGCCCGCTCGGCCGAGATCGACGCGGGGCTGCGCGCTCATATGAACAAAGTTTACGGCACCATGTCGGTGGGCCTTTTGGTCACCGCACTGGCCGCTTGGGCCCTGTCCAACCTTGCCGTGACCGGCACTCCGACTGACTACATGATCGGCGACGGTGAATATCTCACCGGTCTGGGCTATGCCCTTTACGCCTCGCCGCTGAAATGGGTGATCATGTTCGCCCCACTTGTGATGGTGTTCGCCTTCAGCGCCCTGATCAACCGCCTGTCGGCGGCGGCCGCACAGACCTATTTCTATGCCTATGCAGCAGTGATGGGCCTCTCGCTCAGCTCGATCTTCCTGGTCTTCACCGGCATGTCGATCGCACAGACCTTCCTCGTGACCGCTGGCGCCTTCGCCGGTCTGTCGCTCTGGGGCTACACCACCAAGAAAGACATCTCCGGCTGGGGCTCTTTCCTGATCATGGGTGTGCTGGGTCTCGTGCTGGCCTCCATCGTGAACATCTTCCTGCGCTCCACCGGCCTTGAGTTCGCGATCTCCGCCATTGGCGTGCTTATCTTTGCCGGCTTGACCGCCTATGACACGCAGAAGATCAAAACCGATTATATCGCCCATGCACATGCCATGGACGGCGAATGGTTGGCAAAAGCCGCGATCATGGGGGCGCTGAACCTCTATCTCGACTTCATCAACCTCTTCATGTTCCTGCTGCAATTCCTTGGCAATCGCGACTGATTGCGTGGAACGCCGCATCGACATCAAATCAAAAAGGGGCCGGTCGCAAGACCGGCCCCTTTTTCAAAACCCTTAAAAAATCTTAGCCCAGATCCCGCGTCATCTGCACTGCGGGTAAAGCCACCCCCGGACGCAACATCAGATCGACGTCACCCGAAGGCTCAAAGCCGTGGTGTTCATAGAACTGGCGTGCCGTCAGCGTCGACAGGCAGCACATACGCTGCACACCGGTGCGCCGCGCGTTGGCCAGAATGTGATGCACAAGGACGCTTCCGACCCCGCGACGGACATAGTCCGGATGCACCGCGACACGCCGCATATGGCCGACCTCACGCGGCCCCACGCCCCCGAAAGGACTGGCCTGCGTCCAGCCACCGGCCGCAATCAACTCTCCACCACCCGTCTCCGCGACAAAGAACGTTCCACTGTTGAGAAGCCGCGGCGATGTCACCAGCAGGGGTGCCATGGCGTTTTCCAACACAGCGGCCGGGTAATCCCGTTTGAGGAGTGTGCCATAGGAGGCGCGAAACAGCTCATCCACCTCTGCGGTGTCCGCCGGCATTGCCTGACGCACTACGAAGGGCGGCAGGGTCTGTTTGCGGGTCGCAGCAATAGCGCTGAGCGCCTCGCTCAGGCTTGAAGGACACTCATCGTAGGGATCACACTCCAACATCTTTCTTTCCTCTCCTGTTGGCCGTCACAAACGGCGCTGGTGATCTGCGGGAGAGAGAAAGTCGGCGGGGTTTCCGGGTGCTCTGGGAGCCAAAAGAAAAGCCGCGTGACCTTCTCTCGGGTCACGCGGCTTTTGCATCTCGGTGTCTTCGGAAGGGCTTACTTGATTTTGCCTTCTTTGTACTCGACGTGCTTGCGCGCAACCGGGTCGTATTTTTTTACGACCATCTTTTCGGTCATGGTGCGGGCGTTCTTTTTGGTCACGTAAAAGTGGCCCGTGTCCGCGGTCGAGTTGAGACGGATTTTGATCGTCGTCGGCTTCGCCATTTTGATTACTCCAGTTATCTCGTTCGGGCGGGGGCTTCGGGCCATCCCGTGGAATCCTTGAAGCCCGCTTTTTAAGCCTTTAGCCATCCGAGTCAATGGGGTTTTCCAACGATTTGCCAAAAAACCGGTCACAGCAAAAAATGAACCCGAACGCACAGTCATTCTGCGCGCTTGCGCCTTGCGCCGACGGGGGGCGCTCCGTAGTTTCTCAGATGCGGCGAAACGCTGCAAACCTCTCAGGGCGGGGTGCAATTCCCCACCGGCGGTGAGTGCAAAGGGTGCGCAAGTGCTCCACGCATAAGCCCGCGAGCGCCATGCATGCCCCTTCGGGGCAGGCTGGGACAGCAGATCCGGTGCAATTCCGGGGCCGACGGTGAAAGTCCGGATGAAAGAGAGATGGAAAACGGCAAGGCCACCCGGCCTGCCCCGTTGTCCCTCTGTGCCTTGGGTTATGTGCGAGAGAGAAAGGACAACGCCACATGACTCGTATTTCCACTGACCGCAGCCTTGCGGTTCTGGGCCCGGCCCGCGCCGGGGCGCTTTTGATGATCGGGGCGGGCGTGCTGTTCGCCGTCATCAATGCGCTGACCCAATATGCCACGATGATCCAGGGGGTGCCATCTTCGCGTCTGGCCTTCTGGCAATATTTCATCGCCTTCCTGTTTTCTGCACCCTGGGTGGTGCGCCATGGGCTGAGCGCTATGCGCACCGGCAATCTGGGCCTGCATTTGCTGCGCGTTGCCGCCGCCACCATTGGCGTCCAACTTTGGGTCGCGGGCCTTGCCCATGTCCCGATCTGGCAGGCCATCGCGCTGATCATGCTCTCGCCCTTCTTCGTCACCTTTGGCGCCGGTCTGGTGCTGCGCGAAGAGACCACGCCCCAGCGCTGGCTGGCCGTCACACTGGGCTTTGTCGGGGGAATGATCATCCTCGCCCCCTGGTCCGAGGCCTTTTCCCTCTACGCACTCTATCCCATCGGTGCGGCGGCTTTCTGGGCGCTGACATCGCTGTTGACCAAACGCATGACCCGCACGGAAAGCCCCGAAAGCCTGACCGTCTACCTGCTGTTGTTGCTGACCCCGGTGAACTTCGGGCTGGCCGTAGGCGACGGCATCGGGCTGGATCTGGGGCTGACAGGGGCCATCATCGCCATGGCCGGGCTGTTGACCGGTCTGGCGCAGTATTTCATCGCCAAGGCCTATGCCATTGCCGATGCCGCCTATCTGCAGCCCTTTGACCATCTCAAGCTGCCGCTGAACGTGGGGCTTGGCATTCTGGCCTTCGGCTTCGTGCCGCCGGGATCGATGTGGCTGGGATCGGCGCTGATCCTTGGCGCGTCCTTCTATCTGCTACATCAGGAAAGCCGGGACAGCCCGAAATCCGCCGCAGCCGCCTGAACGCGCCTCAAATAAAAACAGGGCGCATCCCGCGCCCTGTTTCACAACAAAACCTGTGTCCCTGTGCAGGGAGACAGCGCATCACAAGACGGGCTTGCCCATGGTCTGGTGAATTTCCGCCTGCGTTTTCTCGTCCAGCATCAGGGCTTGCCCCAACCCTTTGAGAAACGTCTTCTCAGCCTCCGTATCCACGGAAATCGCCATCAGCGCCGCAGAATAGACCTGAGTCGCCGCGGTTGTCCCCGCATCCTTGGCCAACGCCATGGGGTCCACTGGGGCGTCCAGTTCGGCCTGCACGAAGGCGATTTCCTCCTCGGAGGCATCCTCTAACTGGTCAAGGATCTTGGTGCGCTCTTCCGCGTCGATGCTCCCATCGGCTTTGGCCGCCATGATCATCGAGCGAATCATCAATTTCGCATTGGCTTCAGTCGCCTCCCCCACGGGCGTGCCCTGTGTCACCGAGGCGAACATCTCGGACATCGAGGCCGCCCCTGTGGCCGCCGCCCCGTTCATGGCCGAAAACAGCGAACTCAGCCCGGCTTCGGTCGCCTCGGACATATCCGCCGCCTGATTGCCGAACTTGCCCATCATGTCGCGCAACGTCTCGGCGCCGCCGGGCATGCCGAAATTTTCTGCCATTTTGCCCAATTGATCGGCCATCCCGCCCGGAGAACCGGCCTGACGCATGGATTCGCGCAGCGCCTCCATGCCGCCCATAGACCGGACCTTGTCGACACCTTTCGCCGCCGCAAATCCGACCGCCAAAGTCGTCAAAGTTTTCACAAAGCTCATCTGAACCCTCCCTCATGAACGAAAATCCTGCCCCATACTGCGGGCAAAAGAGCGATCTGCCAACAGGCCATGGGCGCGACGGTCGCAGTCGGCAAAAATCCGGGCAGCAAAAACTGGAAATTACGCGGATGGTCTGTAAGCCGGATTCTGTTCAGGGGCTTACACCCCGTCGATAACCATTCCTCTAGGCCTGCTGTTACCAACAGGCTCAAGCTGCCAACCCGGGTTTCTCGGGCTTGAGCGTCCCTGCGGGCGGTTTGCGTTGCCGCACACGTGTCCCCGCGCGAAACCCCTATTTGGCATTGCTCCCGGTGGGGCTTGCCGTGCCGGTCCTGTTGCCAGTCCCGCGGTGGGCTCTTACCCCACCGTTTCACCCTTACTCCGACCAGCGAAGCGGTCTGTTTTCTGTGGCGCTGTCCCTAGGGTTTCCCCCGCCGGGCGTTACCCGGCACCGTTGCTCAAGGGAGTCCGGACTTTCCTCTCGTGCACAAAGGTGCACCAGCGGTTATCCGACCATCCGCGTGGCTCCGCACTTAGGTGCTGGCGACAGCGCGGTCAACGGGAAAGCGACGCGCCAAAGCTTCGGCCAACGCCATATCGACGCCATCGAGCGGCCCGACATGGCGCGGACGCACCCGCAGACGGAAGGCCGCCAGCAAGGCTTCAGGAGCTGCCGGAGCATAGCCGAACCGATGCAGGTACCGCAAAAACCGGTCCACATCAACGGACGGCAGAGGGGCGGGGTCCACAGTGTCCAAGGCTGTCGTCACTGCCAGACCGCGGCACGCCAACCGCGCCCAGTCGAACCGCGGCCCCGGATCACATTTGCGCGCGGGCGCCATATCCGAATGACCGATGACACCTTGCGGGGGGATCGCCCAACGATCACAGATCCCTGCCAGCAGGCGCTCCAGAGCATCCATCTGGGCCGCCGCAAAGGGAACATCTCCGGGATTGGCCAATTCGATCCCGATCGAGCGTGAATTGACATCCGTCACATCGCCCCACTGGCCTGCCCCGGCGTGCCAGGCGCGCATCTCTTCATCGACCAGCGCAAAGATGGTTCCATCTGGGGCAATCAGATAATGCGCGGAAACTTCGAACTCCGGGTCGCACAGCCGCTCAAGTGCGGCCTGTGTGGTTTGCATGGCCGTGTAGTGCAGCACCACCATATCCGGCACAGCCCCATCCCGCCGCGCGCCGAAATTCGGCGACGGATGCGCATGGAGGGTCATATCTGACATGGGCTTTCGAGGTGTCAGCGGTTCTGCGCGGCCAGGCGGAACGGTGCCGGATCCCAGCTGCAGGCAAAGCCGTCACCATCGGGATCAAGCCCCTTGGCATTGCGCTCGGGACCGCCATTGGCCAGGAAATCTTCCTGCGCGAGATCGGCGGAGGCATATTTGGCGCAGTTGCGCGCAGCGCGGCTGGCCGCCCCGGGGATCAGACGTGAATAAATCGGCTGACCGACGGCATTGGTGGTCGACAGCGCGAACTCAACAATGGTTCCGGCATCCCGCGTCGGGCGCGGCGGCACAGCGGTCGGCTGGATCGTGACATAGGCTTCCTTGTTGGCTTCCACAAAGGCCTTGTCTTCTTCGATGCTGCGCTCGGAAGACACCGCATCAAAGCTGTTTTCCGCCGAAATCCCCATCGCATTGCTGACGGCACTCGGGGTGCCGGTGCGTGGGGCGTTTTCCGCCGCATCAATCGCGGCGGCGGCTTCCTGCGACAGCGATTGCGTGTCCATCGCGCCTGCAGACGCACTGCCCTGCCCCTGACCATTGGCGATCAACTCGGCCTCTCGCTGAGCCTGATAATCGGCATAGGATCCAAAGCCAACCCCCGCTCCGCTGTTGGGCACGGGGGTTTCACAGGCCGCGAGGGCCACAAGGGAAATCAGGGCAAAAGAGGCTCGGCGCATTGCGTCACAGTCCAATGATAAATAACGGTTGTTCCGTGCTTACCACCATTTACCCGGCTTGGAAACAAAGCCAGCGCTGGCCTCAAGCGATTGTGCAATATTCAGCAGATCGCCTTCTTCCCACGGCTTGCCGATCAACTGAAGCCCCAGCGGCAGACCCGAGGCCGACATGCCAGCCGGCACGGAAATCCCCGGCAGACCGGCAAGGTTCACGGTCACGGTGAAGACGTCATTCAGGTACATCTGGATCGGATCGCTGTCGGAGACCTCGCCCAGACCAAAGGCCGGAGACGGGGTGGCGGGGGTCAGGATCGCATCGACCCCCGCGGCAAAGGCCTCTTCAAAGTCCTTCTTGATCAGGGTGCGAACTTTGCGCGCCTTGTTGTAATAGGCGTCATAGAACCCGGCAGAGAGCACATAAGTGCCAACCATGACACGGCGCTGCACCTCTTTGCCGAAGCCTTCGGCGCGGGTCTTTTCATACATCTCGTTGATGCCTTCGCCCTCAGAGAGCGTGGCACGGTGGCCGTAGCGCACCCCATCATAACGCGCGAGGTTGGAAGAGGCCTCCGCGGGCGCGATCACATAGTAGGTCGGCAACGCATATTTCGTGTGCGGCAAGGAAATATCGACGATTTCAGCGCCGGCATCGCGCAGCATCGCGGCACCATCGTCCCACAGTTTGGCGATCTCATCGGGGATGCCATCAATGCGGTATTCTTTCGGAATGCCGATTTTCTTGCCCTTGATGTCGCCCGTGAGCATGGCTTCGAAATTCGGCACCGGCAGATCGGCAGAGGTACTGTCCTTCATGTCGTGGCCACACATGGTCTCCAACATGATCGCCGCGTCGCGCACGGATTTGGTCATCGGCCCGGCCTGATCGAGTGACGACGCAAAGGCCACCACGCCCCAGCGCGAACAACGCCCGTAGGTCGGTTTGATCCCAACGATACCAGTAAAGGCGGCGGGCTGGCGAATGGAGCCAC
Organism: uncultured Celeribacter sp.; assembly: GCF_963675965.1. Classification (NCBI taxonomy): domain Bacteria; kingdom Pseudomonadati; phylum Pseudomonadota; class Alphaproteobacteria; order Rhodobacterales; family Roseobacteraceae; genus Celeribacter; species uncultured Celeribacter sp. The sequence continues at coordinate 1,063,453 of NZ_OY780935.1, forward strand.
CGGTGTCCGTGCCGGTTGCGGCCAGACACAGATCGGCGGCCACAGCCGCAGCAGAGCCGCCCGAAGAGCCTCCGGGTGTCAGCGGCGTATCGTCGTTTTCACGCCGCCACGGGCTGACCGCATCGCCATAGGTCGAGGTCTCGTTCGAGGACCCCATGGCGAATTCGTCCATGTTCAGCTTGCCCAGCATCACCGCCCCCGCATCGAAAAGCTTGCTGGTGATGGTGCTTTCATATTCCGGCTTGAAGCCTTCCAGAATGCGCGAGGCCGCCTGTGTCGGCACGCCTTTGGTGGCGAACAGATCTTTGATGCCGATCGGCAGACCGCACATGGCCGGCGCATCACCCGCAGCCAGACGGACATCGGCAGCCTTGGCCTGCTCACGCGCCTGATCGGGAGTGTTGTGTACAAAGGCATTCAGCGCCCCAGCGCCCTCGATGACGCTCAGACAGGCCTCGGTCAACTCGGCAGAGGTAAAGGTTTTGGCGCGCAGGCCGTCGCGGGCCTCGGACAGGCTCAGTTTGTTCAGATCAGTCATGTCTTTTGCTCCGCTCACTCGACAACCTTGGGCACGGCAAAGAAACCTTCGCGCGCGTCGGGGGCGTTTTTGAGGATCTTCTCTTGCATATTGCCATCGGTCACACCGTCTTGGCGACGCTTGAGGCGTTGCGGGGTGACCGAGGTCATCGGCTCGACACCGTCAACATCCACTTCCGACAGCTGCTCGATGAACCCGAGGACAGCGTTGAACTCTTCGGCCAGCGCGGGCAGCGCATCTTCGTCCACACGGATGCGGGCAAGCTTCGCGACCCGGCGCGCGGTATCAATGTCGATGGACATGGTTGGGCTCCGTCTTGTCTGTTGGCATTGGCTTTATCGCGGCACCGACGCGCCTTCAAGCATATGTGCGCAATAAACCCGGATCATATAGCCCAGCATGAGCGCATTCAGCAGATGCCACATGAAGTGGCTGCCCACAGGCACCGTCGCACAGACCGGGCCGTCGAGCATGCGAAAGCCGATCGAGACACAGAGCAACACACCGCCCAACGCCATCCCCTTGGCCAGTTTCGGTGCCTTGGAGCGCAGCACCAGCGCATAGAGGAAAATCAACAGGGGCTCCGGCGCATAGGCCGCGGAATCGCCCAGACCCACCTTTTGAAAAACCGGAACAAACACCATCGCGAAGGGAAAGAACGCCAGCGTCACCAAGGCACTTGTCTTGGCTCCCGCACCGATGGCATCGCGGGTGATTGCAAAAATATAGATCAGAATGAACAGCAGGATCGGCAGGATATCCGCCAGCGCGCCCCAGCGTGTCGCCGTGGTATGAAAAGCAAAAGATCCCAGCCCGATGCAGAACAGAACGACGGCCAACGCGCGCGCAAGCGGCACCCCTTTGGTGCGCGGCCAGACGTAAAGCGCTGCCAGCAGGAAGGCCAGGTTGGTCATCGCATTGACCGGCTCCGACCAGAATCCGAAGTCACTGCGTTCGCAATACACGTTAATTTGGTCTTGCCACATGTGACCTTTCCCCTACTCATAATAATATGCTCGCGCAGCGGCGCGCTCGCCATCGTTTCACCATAGGGAGATTCCACATGAAAATCACCTGGCTTGGTCACTCCGGCTTCCGCATCGAAATCGGCAAGGAAATTCTGCTGATCGACCCATGGCTTGAGGGCAACCCCGCCTTTCCCGAAGGAAGGGACAACGAAGCGCTGGACGGGACGACCGCAATTTTCCTGACCCACGGTCATGGCGATCACGCCGCCTCGACCCTGCCCGTAGCACGGACCACCGGGGCGACGATCTATTGCATTCATGAGCTGTCGATCCTGCTGGGCGCGGAAGGCGCACAGGCCACCGGTTTCGGCATCGGCGGCACGATCACATTGGGCGAAGGCGATGACGCCGTCACGGTGACCATGGTCAATGCGGTGCACAGCTCTTCGATCGACTTCAAAGATGGCGCGCCGCAATATGCTGGCCAGCCTGCGGGCTTCATGATTTCCGGCGAAGACCATACGATCTATGTCTCAGGCGACACCGATATCATGGCGGACATGGAATGGTTCGCGGATTTCCATCAACCCGACATCGGCATCCTCAGCGCGGGTGGCCATTTCACCATGGACATGAAGCGCGCCACCTATGTTTGCCGGAAATTCTTCGACTTCAAAACTGTGATCCCCTGCCACTGGGGCACCTTCCCGGCTCTGGCGCAAAATTGCGATGAATTGGTCTATGGGTTGGAAGATGGCGTGGTGAGAGTGCCCGAGGTGCTGGTGCCCATCGAAATCTGAGGAATTTGCCCCTCGCCCGGCCCCCAGCGGGGTCAGGCGCCGACGAAGAGATAGCGGCCGATCCCGTAAACGTAAAAGCCGGTGAACAGGATATTGATCCATTTCAATTGCCGCTCCCGGTGCAACCACCCCATCGCCATCCAGATCAGACAAAAGGGCAACGACAGGAACAGGTTCAAAGGATACCAGTTCTGCACAATCGCCACGGTCGAGGTGATCCCCAGCAAAAGCGCGAGGTTCTTGAGAAAACCTTCATAGCGGATCAGAACATGCTCGATCATTGGCCCTCCAAGCAGGCAGCCCTCCGGCCCCGAAGAAACGGGCCTGAATTCAACAATTTGGGAATGGTGCGCATGTATTGCGCTGCAGTGTTCTATACGCCGGTTCCAGCCTGTTCACAAGAACCCGGCTAACGTCTCGCCGCGAAAAAGGTCTTGAGCAAAGCCTCCGCCTCTGCCGCGCCAATACCGTCATAGATCTCAGGGGCATGATGGCATTGAGCGTGCTGGAACACTTTTGCGCCATGGCTGACGCCGCCCGACTTCGGGTCCTGCGCCCCGAAGTACAGCCGCGCAATCCGCGCGTTGGAGATCGCGGCGGCGCACATCGGACAGGGTTCAAGCGTTACATAGAGATCGCAGCCCGGCAGTCGCTCCTGGCCAAGTGCCGAACAGGCTGCACGCAGCGCCACGATTTCGGCATGCGCGGTGGGGTCGTGATCCACTCGCGTACGATTCCCGCCCCGGCCAATCACTCTGCCCTCAGGCGACACGACCACCGCACCGACGGGCACTTCGCCACGTGCCTCGGCCAAACGCGCCTCTTCCAGCGCCAGATCCATATATGAACGAAACACCATGTCCTTTCCTGACCCGGAACGCTCCGACACGCAAGGCCCGCCCGAACAACTGGGCAATTTCGCACCAGTTTGCACCACCCATGTCAGATTGACGCAGGGGGGAGCGTGTTTGATTCACATCAAAGCCGCAGACCCGCGACAGGCAGAGGGTCGCCGCACGTGCGAAACCAACTTTTGGGACGATACCATGAATAAGACCACCCTTCTCGCCACAGCCTTTGCGTTTGCCTGCGCCGCCCCCTCCCTTGCTCTGGCGCAGGACGCGGGAACCATGACCCTTGGCCTCGGGCTGGGCAATGTGATGCCAAGCTCCGACAACGGCACAATCACCAATGAGAACAACGAGCTGGACATTGGCGACAACCTGCGCCCGACCATCACCTTTGAATATTTCATCAAGGACAACCTCGGGATCGAAGTTCTGGGTGCGCTGCCATTCAAACATACCATTGATGCGTCGGGCATGGGAGAAATCGGCTCCACCAAACACCTGCCGCCGGTGATCTCGCTGCAGTATCACTTTGCCGTAAACGATGTTTTCACGCCCTTCGTCGGCGTCGGTGTAAACTACACTGCCTTCTTTGATGAAACCGCCAAGGGGGCCATCTCCACCTCTGACCTTGATCTGAGCGATTCCTGGGGCGTCGCGCTGCACGCTGGCTTTGACTACAAGATCAGCGAAAAGGGCGCCTTCCGGACCGATGTGCGTTGGATCGACATCGACAGCGACGTCAAACTCGATGGCAATAAAATCGGCGAGGCCGAGATCGACCCTTGGGTTGTCGGCATGTCCTACGTCTACACCTTCTAAGACTTAGGGAAACAGCGGCGGGCGACCGCGCGGGAGTTGCCGCGCACTCCGCCGCCGACGGAAGCCCGGCCTGCCCTTGCAGGACCGGGCTTTCGTTTTGCGGACGGGCAGGAAAACCTATGCAGATGCGCAAAGCCCTTTCAAAGCTGCCCCGGGCAGAGTATGAGCGCCTCAAAGAAAGGCCTTTCCCATGACCGACAAGACCCCGAAACCCACAGGTTCCAAAAGCCACAACACCCCCGAGCAGAAAGCCCACCCGGGCGAACGCATCGCCAAGGTGCTGTCGCGCGCGGGCATCTCGTCTCGGCGCGAAGCGGAAACGCTGATCGAAGAAGGCCGCGTCACGGTCAACGGGCGCAAGGTCGTCTCGCCAGCGCTGAATGTTATGCCGAAAGACCGGATTTTCGTGGATGGCAAGGAAGTCGGGGAACCGGAACCGCCACGCCTTTGGCTCTATCACAAGCCGACGGGTCTGGTGACCACGGCCAAGGACGAAAAAGGGCGTGAGACGGTCTTTGACAAACTGCCCAAGGAAATGCCGCGTGTCATGTCGGTCGGACGTCTCGATTTGAACTCGGAAGGGTTGCTGCTGCTGACCAATGACGGCGAAGTCAAACGCAAGCTGGAACTGCCCGACACAGGCTGGCTGCGTAAATACCGTGTGCGCGTCAAAGGCACTGCCTCCGAGGCCACGCTTGATCAACTGCGCAAAGGGGTGACCATCGAGGGTGAACATTTCCAGCCGATGGAAGTGACATTTGACCGTCAGCAAGGTGCAAACGCCTGGCTCACCGTCGGATTGCGTGAAGGCAAAAACCGCGAAATTCGCCGCGTGATGGAATTCATCGGCCTGACCGTGAACCGGCTGATCCGCATTTCCTATGGTCCCTTCCGTCTGGGCACCCTGCAACCCGGCGAGGTCGAAGAGGTCCGCACGCGGGTGATGCGCGACCAGCTCGGCATGGATATGGAGGTTGGCGCAGGCGGTTTTGCAAAACGCAGTGTCTCGCGCGACGGCAAGCCGGGCGGTCCGCGCAAGGAAACCACCGGACGCGACCCGCGCGGCGGCGACCGTCCACCCTTTGGCAACCGCGGCCCCAAACCGGCGGGCGCAGGCAAACCTGACTTCAAAGGCAAGCCCGATTTCAAAAATAAGGACGGGTTCAAAGGCAAAGGCGGACCACGCGATGGTGCGCCCCGCCGCGACCGCGACGGTGAACGGTCCGAAGGCGGCTTCAAGAAACGTGACGGCGCCGACAAGCCGCGTGGCGAAGGGTTCAAGGGCGGTTTCAAAGGCAAACCTCGCGGCGACCGCGACGGCAAACCCGGCGCACGTTCTGAGGATCGCCCCGGCGGCCAGTTCAAATCTCACGGCTTCAAATCCCACGGCGGCAAGCCCGGTGGCAAACCCCGCTCTGCCGGGTTCAAATCCCATGGCGACAAGCCCGGCGGGCGCCCCGCTGGAAAACCCGGCGGCAAACCCGGCGGGTCGCGTCCCAACAGCGGGCCGGGCCGTCCGGGCGGGAAGCCGCCGAAACGCGGCCACTGAGGGGAAAGCCGGACAGACGTTCCCCTTCACCCTTTCGCCCTAAGCGATTCCTCCCTATATCTTTGGGAGAAAGAAACCGTGCCGTGGGGAAGGTTGGGCATGAGCAACAGCGTGTTTTCGAAACTCGCCTATTATCTACTGGTCGCGCTGACCTTTTATGTCACCCTGAAAGCTCAGGGGGCATAAACGATGGCACGTCGATACGGCTCGACCTATTCCCCGCAGGGCACGGACAAGGCGCCGGACACCCATGCGACGCTGCCCCCGCGCCCCTTCGACGGCAAACGCCCGACACGGGTCGGGGCTCGGTCCAACCTGTTGTTCTTTGCAGCCTTGCCCTTGGCATGGCGCGCCTTTGGCGCGGACCCCGTGACCATGGCGGCCTATCTGATCGCTCTTGGGTGCCTTGTCGGCGCAGCTTTCCTGACCCGCGAAGGGCTGAAGGCCGAAGAGGCCTATGAGGCGCGCAAAGCCGCCCGCCGCCCCGCCATCCCCCGCAAGATCTTCGGGTCGCTCCTGACCGGGATCGGCCTCGGGCTTGTGGGCTGGTTTGGCTGGGGCCCCTTGGAAACGGTGATTTTTGCGGTCCTTGGTGTAGGGCTTCACAGCCTCGCCTTTGGGCTCGATCCGCTCAAAAACAAGGGGTTTGATGAAATCGACATGTTCCAGCAGGACCGTGTCGCCAAAGCGGTCGATGAGGCAGAAGCCCATCTGAACGCGATGCGAGACGCTTTGGAGCGCTCCGGTGATCGTCCCGCCGAAGCCCGTCTGGAAAAATTCATCGCCACCGCGCGCGCGATGTTCCGCACGGTCGAGGAAGACCCCCGTGATCTGACCGCCGCGCGCAAGTATCTGGGCGTCTATCTTCTGGGCGCGCGCGATGCGACCGTGAAATACGCCGACCTCTGGGCGCGCAGCAAGAACACCGAAGCCCGGCAGGACTGGTTTGCGCTGCTCGACGATCTCGAAGACAATTTCGCCGCCCGCAACGAAGCCCTCCTTTCAGACAGCAAAACAGATCTCGACATCGAAATCGAAGTCCTGCGCGACCGGCTCGCGCGGGAAGGCATTCAATCTTAACCGAATTTACAAGTCAGGAAACGTTCCATGTCCGACACCGTCCGCCAAAAGGCCGAAGCCGCTCTGAAAGACGTCGAAGACGTCACTGCGGTGATCCTTCCCGAACCCAAGGGCGAACTGCTCGATCCCAGCGCGGTCATCGCTGACGCCGCCGTGGCCCCTGATGTAGAAAAGGCCAAGGCCGAAATTGACATGACCGACACGAATTCCATCGTGCGTTTCGGGTCGGGCGCGCAGGCCGAGTTGCAGGAAATCTCGCAGGCCATGCTGCAAGACGTCAAAAACAAGGACGTCGGCCCTGCCGGGGACAGCCTGCGGTCGATCGTGACCACGATACGCGGGTTTTCCGTCTCCGAACTGGATGTGCGCCGCAAGCGCAGCTGGTGGGAAAAGCTTCTGGGCCGCGCCGCGCCGATGGCGAAATTCGTTGCCCGCTACGAAGATGTGCAATCCCAGATCGACAATATCACCGACAACTTGCTGACCCATGAACACAAGTTGCTCAAGGACATCAAGTCGCTGGACCTGCTCTATGAGAAGACCCTGACCTTCTACGACGAGCTCGCGATCTATATCGCCGCCGGCGAGCTCAAGCTCAAGGAGCTGGACGAAACCGAAATCCCGACGCTTGCCGCGGCAGTGGATGCCGCGCCCGAAAACGATCAGGTGATCAAGGCGCAAGAATTGCGCGATCTGCGCGCCGCGCGTGACGATCTGGAACGCCGGGTGCACGATCTGAAGCTCACCCGTCAGGTGACCATGCAGTCCTTGCCCTCCATCCGGCTGGTGCAGGAAAACGACAAATCGCTGGTGACCAAGATCAATTCGACGCTGGTCAACACCGTGCCACTTTGGGAAACCCAGCTGGCACAGGCCGTGACCATTCAGCGGTCCGCCGATGCCGCACAGGACATCAAGGCCGCCACAGATCTGACCAACGAGTTGCTCACCTCCAACGCCAAGAATCTGCGCGAAGCCAATAAGGTCGTGCGCGAGGAAATGGAACGCGGCGTCTTCGATATCGAAGCGGTGAAAACCGCCAATGCCGAACTGATCGCGACGATCGAGGAAAGCCTAGCGATCGCGGACGAAGGCAAACGCAAACGCGCGGCGGCCGAAGAAGAACTGAAGACCATGGAAACCAACCTGCGCGACACGCTGGCCTCGACCAAGGCAACCGGCAACGCCAGCGGACCGTCGGTGCCAAACGCATGATCGCGACGCTGCGGCAATGGATGACGGTATTGGGCGCGGGGTCTTTGCTCGCGCTCACCGCCTGCATGCCTGTGCCCAACAGCGCCCCGACCAAGCGACCTCCAACCGGCAACAGCCAACCGGCCCCGCGCCCGGGCGAAGATTTCGTCCGTCCCCGCAGCACGGAAAGCGCGCTGCTGCAAACCTATTACGCGCGGGTGCAGGCCGAACTTCTTTCCAACAATCTGCTGCGCACCGATCAGGGCGGTCCGGACACGCCGTTTGACGCCCGCATTCTGGCACGCAACTTCGAGGCCATCGCCCTCAACGACGAATACACCTCTGTCGGCGGCGAATTCATAGCCAAGACCACGCCCTCCACAGTGCATCGCTGGCAAAGCCCGGTGCGCCTTGGCATCGAATTCGGGGCCTCGGTCCCACTGGCGCAGCGCGCCGCGGATCGTGCGACGCTCACCGGTTTTGCCAGTCGACTGTCCCGGGCCAGCGGGCACCCGGTCTCCGTCTCCGGCCGCCCCAACTTTCATGTGCTGGTCCTCAATGAAGACGAACGCCGCGCCATCGGCCCGCATTTGCACAGCCTGATCCCCGGCATCGGCAGCGATGCAGTGCGCTCCGTGGTCAATATGTCCCGGTCGTCCTATTGCCTCGTGATTGCCTCTGATCCCGCCGACGACGGCGTCTATCGCCAGGCAGTCGCGGTCATCCGCGCCGAACATCCCGACCTGCTGCGCAAATCCTGTTTCCACGAAGAGGTCGCGCAGGGTCTGGGACTGGCCAATGACAGCCCCGAAGCCCGCCCCTCGATCTTTAACGACGACGAAGAATTCGCGCTGCTGACACGCCACGACGAATTGCTGCTGCGCATCCTCTACGACCGCCGCCTGTCCCCCGGCATGACGCCGGAGATCGCCCGCCCGATCGCAACAAAGATCGCCTATGAGCTGATGGGAGAGGAGATGTGAAAGTGACTTCATCTCAGTTCTTCTTAAAAGGGAATTTAATGCGACAGCTTTCCCTTGCAGCCCTGCTCAGCCTCGCTCCGGCCCTTGCCTTTGCCGATAATTGCGACACCGGTGAACTCACCGGATTTGATGGCGTATATTGTTTCTCCAAGGTGTTCATGGGCGAAGATCAGCGCTTGAATGACAATTACGCAGAGCTTCGGTCCCATCTGAACGCCGCACAACGTGACACTCTGCGCGACGCACAGCTCAACTGGATTGAACATCGCGACAGCAGTTGCATGCCGGAACCGCATACGGTCAATGTGGACTGCGCGCTTTCCGTCACCCGCGAACGCGCCGATTTCCTGAAGGCGCGCACAACCGAATGTACGAGCGTCGGCTGTGCTGACAGCAAGCTCAGCGACTACTGAAGAGGCAAGACCATGGGTATTTTCGACTTTCTTTCCGGCGAATTCATCGACGTCATCCACTGGACCGATGACACCCGCGACACGATGGTCTGGCGGTTCGAACGCGAAGGCCATGCGATCAAATACGGCGCCAAGCTGACCGTGCGCGAAGGTCAGGCGGCGGTGTTCGTGCATGAAGGCCAGCTGGCGGATGTGTTTTCGCCGGGCCTTTACATGTTGGAAACCAACAACATGCCGATCCTGACGACACTGCAGCATTGGGATCACGGCTTTAAATCGCCCTTCAAATCCGAGGTCTATTTCGTCAACACGACGCGCTTTGCGAACCTCAAATGGGGCACGAAAAATCCGATCATGTGCCGCGATCCGGAATTCGGGCCGGTGCGCCTGCGCGCCTATGGCACCTACACCGTCAAGATTTCCGATCCGGCGCTGTTCCTGACCGAGATCGTCGGCACCGACGGCGAATTCACCATGGACGAGATCTCCTATCAGATCCGCAACATCATCGTGCAGGCGTTTTCGCGCATCGTCGCGGGTTCCGGCATCCCGGTGCTGGATATGGCCGCGAACACCGCAGATCTGGGCAAGCTTGTTGCCACGGAGATTTCCAAGGTGGTCGCGGAATACGGGCTAACTATCCCGGAATTCTACATTGAAAACATCAGCCTGCCCGAAGCGGTCGAAGCCGCTATGGACAAGCGCACGTCGATGGGCATCGTCGGCAATCTCGACAATTACATGAAGTTCAACGCCGCCGAGGCCATGACCGCAGAAAACTCCGCCATGGCCGCCTCAATGGGCGCGGGCATGGGCGCAGGGCTTGGCATGGGTATGGCACAGCAAGGCCCGTGGGGGCCCCGGCCCGCACAGGTCGTACCGGTTACCGCTGCCCCTGCGGCACAGACACCGCCACCGCCCCCGCCGGTGGAACATGTCTGGCACATCGCCGAAAACGGCGAAACCAAAGGGCCCTTCTCTAAAGCGGAAATGGGTCAGATGGCCGCCCGTGGCGCGCTGAAACGCGAAACCTATGTTTGGACACCGGGACAGGATGGCTGGCTGAAGGCCGATGAGGTCACCGAACTGGCACAGCTTTTCACCATCGCCCCGCCGCCCCCGCCGCCGGGCGTGTAAGCCATGCCCACGACTGCGATTTCTGCCACGGACCTGACACCCCGCGTGCGCCGCTCGGAAGACTGCGCACGCTCTCCCCAAAGCGAAGCGGCGACCGAGATTGCCCTCGCTCTGATGGGAATTGGCAACCTGCCCGATGCGCTGTTCGCCGAAACCGCAAGCTGGGAACGTTCAGATGCGCCCTGTGCCGTGGGACATGCGGCGATCCGCAACGGGCTTGCGACGCAAAGCGCACCCGAGAGCCTCTACGTCGATCAGGTCGTCACCCATGGCCGGGCGGCCACCGTCTCGGGGCGGCTGACGCGCGATGGCACGGGCACGATGATGTTCTGTCACGTCTTGCGTTTCACCGACAGCAGCTGCCATACACTGGCCCAGATCGTCAGTTTCGAACGCCCGGATCGGGTCTGAAAAGGCCGCGTGTGCCCCGCGTTCCATCCGCTCCAGTCCACGAAGGACAAAACAATGGTTTCCGCCGCAGACACCGACCACAATACCGACCAGCCCTCTGTGCAAAGCACCCAGCATGATCACCGCTTCCCCTGCACTACCTGCGGGGCGGATATGCGGTTCGATCCGCAAAGCGGTGCCCTGCTCTGCGATCATTGCGGGGCGTCGCAGACACTGGACAAAACCGGCGCGGAACAGCCCCGTGAGCTGGATTTTCGCCAGGCCCTCGCGGTGCAGCTCCCGGCGCAGGATATGGAAAGCCACCGCGTCTCCACCTGCCCCAACTGCGGCGCACAGGTGGAATTCGATGCGGATCTTCATGCCACGGAATGCCCGTTCTGCGCCACGCCCGTGGTCACGGACACGGGGGAACACCGCCAGATCAAACCGCGCGGGCTGCTGCCGTTTGCTCTGACCGAAGATCACGCCCATGCCGCCATGAACGATTGGCTCGGGCGGCTTTGGTTTGCGCCCAACGGGCTGAAACAATATGCCCGCAAAGGCCGCCGGATGTCCGGGGTTTACCTGCCCTACTGGACCTTCGATGCCCAGACCCGCTCGCATTACAGCGGGGAACGTGGTGACGACTATTACGTATCGCGAACGGTCACACGCAACGGCAAGCGGCAGACCATTCAGGAGCGTCGCACCCGCTGGAGCCGCCGCAATGGCCGGGTTGCGCGTTTTTTCGACGATGTTCTGGTGCTGGCATCTCAGGCGCTGCCGCAGAAATTTACCGACGGTTTGGCGCCCTGGGACCTGTCAGAGCTGGAACCCTATCTGCCCGATTATCTGGCGGGCTACCGTTCGGAGGCTTATTCGATCGAACTGGATGCCGGTTATGAAACTGCGCGCAACTATATGGATCGGGTGATCCTACGGGACGTCAAATTCGACATCGGCGGGGACCGGCAACGGGTTCACCATGTTGACACATCCGTGTCCGAGGTGACCTTCAAACACATCCTGCTGCCGGTCTGGATGGCCGCCTACAAATATCGCGGGAAAACCTACCGCTTCGTGGTGAACGGGCGCAACGGACGGGTTCAGGGCGAACGTCCCTATTCGGCCTGGAAAATCGCCTTTGCAGTTCTTGCGGGCCTGGTCGTTGCCGGCGCTCTGGGGTATCTCTACGCAATCAATCAACAGGGCTACTGAGCCGCTTTTTCTTGCCCCAATCACGCAATTTCCTTTAGAAGAGCGCAAGATTTGGAGGACCCCCAATGATCCTATGCGCAGGCGAAGCCCTGATCGACATGTTGCCCCGCACTACAACGGCGGGCGAAGACGGCTATGCCCCCTATCCCGGCGGCGCAGTGTTCAACACCGCCATCGCGCTGGGGCGTCTGGGGGCAGAGGCCGGGTTGTATTCCGGCGTCTCGGCAGACTTCTTCGGCGACCTTCTGAAACAATCGCTGCGCGCCTCACAGGTTGACGACAGCCTGCTGGTCACAGCCGACCGCCCTTCGACCGTGGCCTTTGTGAAACTGGTCGACGGACAGGCCACCTATGCCTTTTACGATGAAAACACCGCCGGGCGGATGCTCGACATTGCCGACCTCCCGGATTTGCCCGCCTCGGTGACAGCCTTGTTCTGCGGCGGCATCTCACTGGCCACAGATCCCTGCGGCAAAGCCTATGAAACGCTGTTCACCCGCGCGGCGGTACAGGCTGTCACCATGATGGATCCGAACATTCGCCCGGACTTTATCCAGGATGAGGCATCATATCGTGCACGTATCGAACATATGCTGGCCCACGCGGATATCGTCAAAGTGTCGGATGAAGATCTGCTCTGGATGATGGGGCCCGGCGACATTGAAGACCATATTCAAACGCTCTTGCACCGCGGACCGAAACTGGTCTGCCTGACGATGGGCGGTGACGGCGTCAAAGGGTACACGCATCAGGGCGTCATCCATGTGCCCGCCCGCAGGGCCGAGGTGGTCGACACGGTCGGCGCAGGCGATACGTTCAACGCTGGGCTTCTGGCGGGGTTGGAGCGCGCCGGGCGGTTGACCAAAGACGCGGTTGCAGAGCTGGACAGCGCAACGCTGTCTGACGCTCTGTCGCTGGGGGCTGCTGCTGCGGCGATCACCGTAAGTCGCGCGGGTGCGAACCCGCCATGGGCACATGAATTGGCAGATGCACGGAACGGCAGCTCATGAGAGCCCTTGTCCAGCGCGTGTCAGAGGCTGCCGTACGTGTTGACGGCGAAATCACCGGGCAATGCGGTGCCGGGCTTTTGGTGCTGGTCTGCGCCATGGGCGGCGACACGCGGGAAGAAGCGGCGAAACTCGCTGCGAAAATTTCCAAGCTGCGGATCTTTCAGGATGACGCGGGCAAAATGAATCTCTCGGTGTGCGACATCGACGGCAGCGCTCTGGTTGTCAGCCAGTTTACGCTTGCCGCGGACACCAAGGGCAATCGGCCGGGCTTTTCGCGCGCAGCCCCACCTGTCGAAGGCGACGCACTCTACAGGCAGTTCACCGCATGCCTGCGCGATGCGGGCGTGCCCTGTGAGACCGGCATTTTCGGCGCGGACATGAAAGTTTCGCTCGTCAACGACGGTCCGGTGACGATCTGGCTCGACACCGACGCGTGATCTGCCGCGACGCGCCAATTGCCGCGCCGTTAGCCCTCGTCCTTGAACTCTTCTACCGGAAAATGCAGCGTCAATGAGTAGTGATCCTCACCGTCGTCCAACGCGGTACGCCCCTCCAACTGCGAGGTAAAGGCCGTGATCAGTTGCGACCCCAGCCCGGAACCATCCATATCCTCTGTGTCCGTGACAGGCACAGGACCGCAAGAGTTGGACACCCTGAGCACACCTTCGCCGGTCTCCTCCAAAGCAAGATGAATGCTGATGCGGGCTTTCTCACCCTCCGCTGAACCCGCGTATTTCAACGCGTTGCCCAACGCCTCGGAGACGATCAGCGACAAGGGCACAGCCTGATCGGGGTAGAGCACAAGCGGTTCGTAATATTCGGATACGTCCATACGGGTGCTTTCGACCCGCCCTGCCGCCAGCACATTGGAGGCAATCGAACGCACCAACTCATCGGCACGCACCCGCCCCTGTAACGAGGTTTCGTAAAGATTGCGATGCACCGTTGCCAGACCCATGACACGCGATTGCACATCGCGCAACGCGACTTTCGCATCCTTGGTACGGGCCTTGCGGATCTTCATGTTCAGGATCGAAGCAATCAGTTGCAGGTTGTTTTTGACGCGGTGATGAACCTCGCGCAGCAACACGGTCTTGTCATGCAAGGCGTCTTCCAGTTCTGCCTCGTCGTGCAGGATGCTTTCTGCCATCCTTTCCCAGGTTTCGTCCATCTCCCGGAACTCTGCCGCCGGACGGGTTTGACGCTGCGGCGCGCTGATCCGGCGCGAGCGCATGAACATCAGCATGCGGGCCCGCAAGTTCCGAGTCGGGATAATCACCTGGCGCTGGATCGCGATATAGACCACCAGCAGACAGGCCAGCCACATCATGACCGGGAACATCAACGGCAGGATGGTCGTCACCCGGTTCCAGCTCAGCCCCAGTTCATCGGCGTCCCAACTTCCAAGACCATAGACCAGATCCGGCACGATCGGCACATAAGCAAAGACACGACGGTCTCCTCCTGCGGTCTCTGCGGTAAAGGCGTATTGTGGCTGGCCGACAAAAGACTGCAGATCACGGCCTTCGGGCAAACGCTGCTCCAAATCGTTCATGCCGTTCTCGGCAGACAGAGGCTGGCCGTCGGAGTTGAACGTAACCAGATCTACCGGGCGTTCTGCCGAAAGTTCTTCAAGGCGTCGAAACAGTCGCATATGCGGCAGGGACACGGCGGCATACCCTTCGAAACGCCCGTCTTCATCCAGAACCGGGTAGGACACGATCACCACAGAGGCCTGCGACAATGGCCCCGAGACATTGACCGTCGCCCGCGGGCGGGGATCCTTGCGCATGGCTTCCCACAGCCCCTGATCGCGAACACTCTGGCGCTCTTGGGTCGAGGAACAGACCGTCAGCCCCTGCGCGTTCACAAATCCGGCAAAGGAAAAATTCCGGTCCCGCGCGACAAAGCGGCTCATCACCGCATGGCAGTCCTCTTCGCTGAGCGCGCTCAAATCCGGCGCCATGGCCGCAATCGCCTGCGCGGATCCGAAGGCCGTACGCATAAAGGCCTCTTCTGCCGCGGCTGCCTCAGAGGTGAGCGCCAGAAGATTGTCTTCACTTTGGGATTTGTTTTCCCGGATGAGCGCCGTCGTCTGGGCAATGGCGATCACCCCGATGGGCAAAAGCGCCGCCGCCAGCATCAAAGACACCCGGATCGCGAGGCTGTCCACCCCCGCCCGAAGTCGCCGTATCACAGACCGCCTCGCTGTGTCAGACCCTGAGAGGCCACGACCGCCATGGTCGCTTTGTCCGTGAGGTCGAAATTTTCGTCCTCTTCCAAGCTCAGAAGTTCGGCAAGGCGTTTGCGCCCCCGGTTCACCCGGCTTTTGATCGTACCCACGGCGACCAAACAAGTCTCTGCCGCTTCCTCATAAGAAAAGCCAGATGCCCCGACGAGGATAAGCGCCTCGCGCTGTTCATCGGGCAGCTCAGCAAACGCCACCTCGAAATCGCGCATGGCCAGACGTCCGTCATGTGCGGGCTTTTCCGACAGGGACGCGGCCATGACACCATCGACATCGGCCACTTCGCGTTTCACCTTCCGGCGGTTGGAATAAAACGTGTTGCGCAGAATTGTGAAAAGCCAGGCGCGCAAATTGGTTCCGGCCTGGAACTTGTCAATATTGGTCCAGGCTTTGACAATTGTATCCTGTACCAGATCATCTGCCTGCGCCCCGTTACGGGTCAGACTGAGGGCAAAGGCGCGCATCGCACCCAGATGTTCGACAATCTCGTCACGCGGTTCGAGCGTGGCCGACGATACGTCAGCGCGGGCCCCATTCACCTGAGCCCCATTCATTGGCTGTTCTCCCCGTCATTACCCTTGCCAGAGCTTGCCTGTGCCGTTTCCTGCGCCTTGAGCTGTGCGAGCAGGTCCTTGAAGCGATCCGGGATCTCTTCGTTTACTGTACGCTCGTACACACGACGCAGGTTGTCCTCAATCTGCGAATCAAAGCTGGAATTTTTATACTCTTGCGCCATTTGATGTCCTGTAGGCCGGAAATTTCGGTTTCATCGGGAACTAAACGCAAAGTTAGGGCGTTTGGTTCCCGACAAAAGGAAAAAAATGGATCCGACTATGTCTCAAACTTCTGCGACGGCCAGTCTGGCCGACACGATTGCTCAACATCTTCCCTATCTGCGCCGTTACGCGCGTGCGCTTACGGGCTCGCAGACCTCGGGGGATGCCTATGCGATGGCCACCCTTGAGGCGCTGCTGGAAGACAGATCGGTTTTCGATGCAGCCTCCGACAGCAAAACGGCCCTGTTCCGGGCGTTCCACCTGATCTGGAACAGTGCCGGTGCCCCGGTCGCCGAAGAGGACAGCTCTCTTGCACGGCGGGCGCAGGAACATCTTTCCAAACTGACGCCGAACTCCCGCGAAGTGCTGCTTCTGGCCACCATCGAAGGCTTCCCGATCAGCGCGATTGCGGAAATCATCGACAGCTCCACCGCGGATGTCGAGGGCCTGCTCAAAACCGCCAAAACCGAGATGGAGGACAGCATCGCAGGACGCGTGCTCATCATCGAAGACGAGGCCATCATTGCGCTCGACCTGCAATCTATCGTGGCCGATATGGGTCATGAAATCACCGGGGTCGCACGAACCCACACCGGGGCCGTGCAGCTCGCCGAAAAGGAACGCCCGGACCTAATCCTGTCGGACATTCAACTGGCCGACAATTCTTCGGGCATCGAGGCGGTGAATGAAATTCTGGCGCAGACCGGCGACATTCCGGTGATCTTCATCACCGCCTTCCCGGAACGCCTGCTGACCGGCGAACGTCCGGAACCGGCTTTTGTCATCACCAAACCCTACACCGAGGAGCAGGTGCTGTCTGCGGTGTCCCAGGCGATGTTCTTTGCTTCCACCGAAGCGCTGACAGTCTAAAACCCCTCTTCGACAAAAGCCTTCACCCCGCCAATTCTTTGGCGGGGTTTTATTTTGCCTGTACACATGCCACCACAGGGCGCGCATACAGTGCGTACAGCAGCACCCGAACACGCAAAAAGCGGGACCGAGAGGTCCCGCTTTTGTTCTCGCGGTCGTGATGACGCCCTCAGGAGGCGTTGTTCACGACCCGAGCGTGGCGCGCAGCATCCATGCAGCTTTTTCGTGGAAGGCAGAGCGCGCGGTGGCAAGATCAGATGTCACCGGGTCTTCCAGAGTATCGGCAATGCGGATCAGTGCGTGCAGACGATGGGCAAGGCGTTCATGCGCCTCAGCCAAATCGGCCACCATCTGTTCTGCGCTCGGCGCCTTGCCGTCCTTGTCGCTGAGATCACCGCCCAGCACATCGGCAATGTTCATCGGTGTCAGATGACCCAGCGCGCGGATGCGTTCCGCAAGTTCATCGCTGGCTTCAAAGAGGTTGTTATACTGTTCCTCTGTCAGCGTGTGCAGCGAATAGAACAGCGGCCCTTCTACATTCCAATGATAAATATGCGTCTTGATCAGCAGCCGATACGTGTCGGCCAGAACATCCGCAAGGGCCTCTGCCAGACGGTCGGTTTCGCGCGGACCAGTCGACAGTTTTTTGTCATTCGGAACAGCTTTGAGTGCCTGTGTCATGAGAATATCTCCTTTTCGTTGGTGTTCGTGAGTGCAGGCGCTGCCCGCCAATTCGCAGGGCAAATTCGCGGTCAGGGCCAGAAGGTCAGGCCTGTCAGATCAAACCGGCGGCTTGCCACGCACCGCCCGGGCGATCATCGCCACGACGAAGAGAACGATGAAGATAAAGAACAGAATCTGCGCGATCCCGGCGGACGCGGAGGCGATACCGCCAAAGCCAAAAACACCGGCAATCAGCGCAATTACGAGAAATGTCAAAGCCCAGCCAAGCATGGGGGTCTCCTTTCGATTTGCTTACGTGATCTTGTCACGCGATCTGGCAAACCAACGGCGTGCCCCGCCTGGAAGTTCCCAAATTTGTTTTTCGGGCTTTTCGGAACTCTGCACCGTGTCCCGGCGTTGAGGATACAAGTGAAACACGAAAGGAGACCGAAACCATGGCACGCACCACCGCTGCTCAAACCGACGTCACCACCGCTGATCTTCAGGCGCAGATTGCTACCCTGAAAGAAGACATTTCCGCCCTGACCAAGACAATGGCCGACTACGGCACGGCGCAGGGCAAGGCTGCTCGCACGCAAGCTCAGGAGGCTCTGGAAGAAGCCCGCGCGAAAGGGGCAGAACAGGCCGCCGCCCTGCAAAAAACTGCCGTAGAGTCCTATGGGCAGGTTGAAGACAAAGTACGCGAAAATCCGTCGGCGTCGGTCGGCATCGCTGCCGGGATCGGCTTTCTGGTCGGCCTCGTCGCAGCGCGCCGCTAAGGCACGCACCATGTTCTCCGGCTTACAATATAAGCTTCGGCTAACCGCCCGTCGCGCCGCTTTGGGCGCGGTGGGGGTCAGTCTCATCACCGTGGGGCTGGCCTTTCTGACCGTTGCCGCCTTCAGCGGGCTCATGCTGGTGACGACCCTGCCCATCGCCGCACTCGTTCTTGGCGGCGCTTACCTAGGGATCGGGTTGATCGTGATGGGAATTTCCGGCGGTTCCAGCCACGCGGCCCCACCGACCGCCCGCACGCAGGAGGCCCCGACAGACCTTGTCACATCCGCCTTCATGCAGGGCATGCAGACCGGCGCCTCTGTCCGCCAGACACTCAATCGTTAAAGGCGGACAGGTGCTGCCCCATGGACCTTTCCCGCGCTTTGTCCTAAAGCGCAGGAAAGCGATATGAACAAGCGGACAGCCCCTTGGAGACCAGCCTGATCTTCCCGGCCGACAATGAGGCGGCCACAATCGAGATCGCGACCGCGCTCGCCGCAGAATTGCGGTCGGGCGATGTCGTCATGCTGGATGGGGCTCTGGCGGCGGGGAAAACTTTCTTTTCCCGCGCCCTTGTGCGCGCGCTCGGCTGTGACGAAGCCGTCACCAGTCCGACCTATACCATTGCCAATCTCTATGACACCGACCGCGGCACCGTTGTGCATGTCGATGCCTACCGGTTGAAAGGCGCGCAGGATTTCCATCATCTCGGGCTTGAAGATTATATGGACAATGGCATTGCCCTGATCGAATGGGGCGAACGCATCGCGGGCTATTTCGAAGAGCCGCTGTCCATTCGAATTGGCTTTGGCGACAGCGACGATGCGCGCCTGTTCCACCTCACGGCCCCCAACGACCGCTGGGCTGCTGTCCTGACATCGCTGGCCCAAAAGCTGGAGACGCGCCAATGACCGAGCTCACCCTGTTGTTGCAAGCCTCGAACGGCGCGCCGGTTCTGGCGCTTGGCCGGGACAGCGAAATCCTCTTCGACAGCTCACAAGACAACCGGTTTGTCGGCTCGCGCGATTATCGCGCGATGCTGGAATCCGGCTTGCAGGCCATAGACGCCCCCCTGTCGGATATTCGGGCAATCGGCTGTGACATCGGCCCCGGGGGCCTGGGCGTGACGCGCACCTCCGCAGCCTTTGCCAATGGGCTGGCCTTCACGCTGAACTTGCCGGTGTATGCCCTGCCCGCCTTCGCGCTGTTGGGCGCGGCGGTGGCAGATCCCGCCAATCCGGCCCGACCTGTGGTGCTGCTGCGCCGCGCCGCGCGCCCGCATGTCCATTTCGGGATCTATTCAGGGAATAAACTTGTACATTACGAACATTGTGTCGACCGGTTTGCCTTTGATCAGCTCACAGACTTGACCGATTTCGATCTGGCTGGGAACGTGCCGGTCGCAGACCACGCCGCGCCGATCACCAACACCGCCGACATGTCCGTGCTGCTGAAGGCGGTGCAGTCCGCACCGAAGCCTGCCCCCGGCGCCCGCGCATGGCCGATTGTCGAGGTGCTGGAATGACCCTGACACCGACAGATCCGCACACAGAGCCGAGCATTTCCGAAGTCGCGGCTTGCCTGCAGGATGGCGGTGTCGTTCTGATCCCCACCGACACGGTTCTTGGGCTGGCTGTCTCGCCCGCCCATCCTGCGGCTATCGACCGCCTCTATGCGCTGAAACAACGCCCGCGCGCCAAGAACCTGCCCATCATGGTGGCCGACGCCACGCAGATCGCGGGGCTTGGGGCTGACATTTCCCCCAGCGCCCGCGCCCTGCTGGAAAGCCGCTTTGTGCCCGGTGCACTGACGCTGGTCTTTGCGCTGGATCCGACACGCCGCCCGGACTGGCTGGCTGGGCGCGACGAAATTGCCCTGCGCATTCCCGATGATGCGCGCCTGCTGACCGTACTGCGCGCAACCGGGCCTTTGCTGGTGACATCAGCCAACCGCTCTGGCGCCGACACGCCGCCCACCACTCAGGCCGCGCTGGAACAGCTTGCCGGTGCGCCGGATCTTGCGGTGACCGGCACCGGTGCTGCGGGCACGCCCTCGACCATCGTGAACAGCCGCACGATCCCGGTCACCATCGAACGTCACGGGGCCATCCCCGAAGCCGAAATCCGCGCCCTTTTGGAGAGCCTGTCATGAGCGATTTGATCCTCGGCATTGAAACCTCCTGTGATGACACCTCGGTGGCGCTGGTGGACCGCAGCGGTCATGTCGCCGCCATGCAGACCGTGTCGCAATTCGAGATCCACGAAGCCTTTGGCGGCGTCTATCCCGAACTGGCGTCGCGTGCGCATCTGGAAGCCATCCTGCCCACCATCCAAGGCGTGATGACTGAGGCAAATGTCACCCCGCGCGACCTGCGCGCCATCGGCGTGACCCGTGGTCCCGGTCTGATCGGGTCGCTTCTGGTTGGCCTGTCCACGGCCGAGGCCCTGTCGATGGGCTGGAATGTTCCGGCCTATGGCGTCAACCACCTGCGCGGGCACATCCGGTCGGTCGATCTGGAAGACGGGCACACCGAGTTTCCAGCGGTCATCATGCTGGTGTCTGGAGGGCATACGCTGATCGCCGAACTCACCGACCCCTGGAGCTATCGCCTGCTCGGCACGACGCGCGACGATTCCGTCGGTGAAAGCTATGACAAGGTGGCACGGATGCTGGGGCTGGGCATGCCCGGCGGACCGGCCATCGACCGCGCAGCCAAAGCGGGCACCCCGATGCTGCGCCTGCCCCGCCCGATGAAGAACGAAGGGTTTGAATTTTCCTTCTCCGGACTGAAATCTTCGGTCGCGCGGCACATCGAAAACCACCCCGACGTCAGCCTAGAAGACATGTCTGCCTCCTTCGTGGCGGCCTGCATGGACGTGCTGGCCGCCAAGGCGGACCGGGCGCTGGAACAGTGCAAACCGCGTTCTCTGGTGATTGTGGGCGGTGTCTCTGCCTCGCCGCAGCTGCGAGACGCCATGGCCACGGTCGCAGCACGTCACGACGTCAACCTGTGCCTGCCGCCGATCAAATGGGCAACCGACAACGCAGCAATGATCGCCATGGCGACATGGGATTACGTGGATCGCGGGCTGCAACCGTCCCTGACTCCGAAGCCCAATCTCAGCCTCGACACGCCCTAAAGGCCCGGGCGGCAGAGGCCACCCCGGCAAAGCTCAGAATTCGAAGCTGGGCAGGCTGTCCATCGCCGCTTTCAGCGCCTCGCCCCAGCCCGAAGAAATCGTCAGAAAATAGGGATCATCGGCCTCGATACGACGCTGATGGGCCACCTTGAACGTGTCTTTCTCGATCACCTGCAGATCAAAGGGCAGCCCCACCGAAAGGTTCGCCTTGACCGTGCTGTCAAAGGACACGAGCGTCAGCTTGACAGCGTCCTCAAAAGACATCCCCGGCTCATAGGCCCGTACCAGAATGGGCTTGCCGTATTTGGTTTCTCCGATCTGGAAAAATGGTGTCTCGGAGCCGGCCTCTATGAAATTGCCTTCCGGGTAGATCATGAACAGGCGCGGCGGCGCGCCCTTGATCTGACCGCCCAGCAGGACCGTTGCGTTGAATGCGCTGTCGGCACGCTGGCCTTCGTCGGCATGGGTCGCAATCACGTCTTTCAACGTCTGCGCCACGATCCGGGCGACCTGGAACATGGACGGTGCCGACAGAATGGACGGCTCACGGTCGCCGGGGGCCTTCGTGCGCTCATCCAGCAGGGACACCAGCGCCTGCGTCGTGGCCAGATTGCCCGCCGTCATGACGGTCAGCACCCGATCGTCGGGCATTTCCCATGTGAACATCTTCTTGAAGGTCGAAATGTTGTCGACCCCCGCGTTTGTGCGCGTGTCGGACATCATCACAAGGCCCTTGTCGAGCATCATACCCACGCAATAGGTCATCGCGCCCGGTTCCTTATTGTTGTTGAGCGACTTCGATTTCGACGGACAGAGTTTCGGTCGATCCGCCGATACGCGTGCCAGTTACAGGAGCCGCGCTGAGATAGTCCAGCCCCGTTGCGACCCGGACATAGCGAATATCGGGCGATATGGCATTTGAGACATCAAAACCGACCCAGCCAAGCCCTGGCACATGGGCTTCGGCCCAGGCGTGCATGGCCTCTTGCGCCACACGGTCATCCATCATCAGATAGCCGGACACATAGCGGGCGGGCACCCCCATGGCACGGGCCGCTGCGATAAAGACATGGGCGTGGTCCTGACACACGCCCTTGCCGGCCTCCAACACCTCTTCCGCGCCCCATTCGGTTTCGGATGCCCCCACCTCATAGGTGACGGTTTCGCCGATCAGACGGGACAGATCATGCAGCCGGTCCAGATCGCTGTCGCCTTCGATCTGACGGATCAGGGCGCGCACCCCGCTGCCCGCCTTGGTCAGCTCCGTGGCGCCCTCGAACAGCCAAAGCGGCGCGGGTCCGCGATGAGTGCCCACAACGCCATGGGTTTCGAGAACTTCAATCTCTCCTTCGGAGCGGATCGTGATCTCTGTCGCCTCCCGCTCAAAGGAAATCAGCTCAACGATATTGTTGAAATGATCCTGATATTCCAATTCCTTCTTGCCGCCGGAAATGACGGTATCCCACCGGATCACATCCTGGCCGGGACCGGATTTCGGCGTTTTTCGCAACTGTTGAAGCCCGTAGCTCACCGGCTCCTCGAAGACATAACGTGTCGTATGACGTATCATGAGGCGCATCTCTAAATCTCCACCGGCGGTTATTCGTAGAACCGGAAATCCTGTTCAATCTGCTGCCCCAGTTCGCTGAGGGAACTCAGAATGGTTTGAATATATTCGTGCAAACCATATTCGAAGACGGCATCGATGTCATGCGCACCCAACCGGTGCACCAACGCTTCTGACAACTCAAGCGACCGGGTTTTGATCCCATAGTCCGACGTGATGTAGTTCAGATTGTCGTAAATCTTGGAGACACAGAAGTTCAACGATCGCGGCATGCGCTTGTCGAGCACAAGGAACTGGGCAATGTCGCGAGCATTGACCTGCGAGCCGAACGCCATCCGGAAACCGCCACGGGCCGAGACCGAACGCAGGATGGTTTCCCAATGCACATTGTCCATCGACGACCCCACGGTCAGCGCCGAGGGCAAGAGCACGTAGTATTTCACATCCAGAATGCGCGCGGTTGCATCCGCCCGTTCCAGAAAGGTGCCGATGCGCGCAAAATCGTAGATGTCATTGCGCAACATCGTGCCATGGGTCGCGCCACGCACCAGCGCGGTGCGCTGGCGAATGGTACCCAAAACCCCCGGCAAATCGCGTTCGCTGACCTTGCGCGACAGCACATCTCGGGTGGTCATATAGCAGCCGTTGACGGCGCCCCAGACCTCGCCGGTCAGCGCGGTGCGCACAAGACGGGCATTTTGGCGCGCGTCCGAAATGGTGGACAGAACCGACGACGGGTTCTCCTTGGAGCGCAGCATCCAGTTGACGGCGGCATCCTTGGTCACCTCGTCATGTTCGACCTCATAGCCGGCAAGAACCCCGGCCGATTGCATGACCGATGTCCATTCGTCATCCGCCTGTCCAAGGCGGGTCAGGCCGATCCTTTGCCCGGTTTCGACAAGGCGCGACGTGTTTTCAGCCCGTTCCAGATAGCGATACATCCAGTAGAGGCCATTGGCCGTTTTCCCCAGCATGTCAGTCCTCCAGCACCCATGTGTCCTTGGTGCCGCCCCCCTGGCTTGAATTCACCACCAACGATCCTTTCTTCAGAGCCACGCGGGTCAGCCCGCCCGGCGTGATGTTGATCCCTTCAGGGGAACACAAGACAAAGGGCCGCAGGTCAACATGGCGTGGTGCCAGCCCCGCCTTGGTAAAGATCGGCACGGTCGACAGCGACAGGGTCGGCTGAGCAATATAATTGCCGGGTTTGGCCTCCAGTTTCTTGCGGAACTCTGCGATATCCTTTTTCGTCGCTGTCGGCCCGATCAGCATGCCATAGCCGCCGGAACCGTGGACTTCCTTGACCACCAGCTCCGAGAGGTTGTCGAGCACATAGGCCAGGCTGTCGGGATCCGAACAGCGCCACGTCGGCACGTTTTCGAGGATGGCTTTCTCTCCGGTGTAGAATTCGACGATCTCCGGCATATAGCTGTAGATCGCCTTATCATCCGCGATGCCCGTGCCCGGCGCGTTGGCAATGGTGATGCCCCCGGCACGGTAGACATCCATGATCCCCGGCACGCCCAGCGCACTGTCCGGATTGAAATTGAGCGGGTCCAGGAAATCGTCATCAACCCGGCGATAGAGCACATCGATCGGCTGATAACCGCGGGTAGTACGCATGGCGACGCGCCCGTCCACGACCTGCAGATCGTGCCCCTCGACCAGTTCGACGCCCATCTGATCTGCGAGGAAAGCATGTTCGAAATAGGCTGAATTATAAATCCCCGGCGTCAGCACCGCGACCGTGGGCGGACCGTTGCAGGCGCTCGGTGCACAGGCGGCCAGAGAGCGGCGCAGATCTGCCGGATAGTTCTGAACCGGCTGGACCCGGTTGCGCGCGAACAGCTCCGGGAACATCTGGAGCATCGTCTCGCGGTTCTCCAGCATATAGGAGACGCCCGAGGGGGTGCGCGCATTGTCTTCAAGCACATAGAACTGATCATCCGCTGTCCGCACCAGATCAATCCCGACAATATGGGTGTAGATCCCGCCCGGCGGCGTCATGCCGATCATCTGCGGCAGAAACGCCTCGTTCCGGGAGATCATTTCCTGCGGGATACGGCCCGCCTTGACGATTTCCTGACGATTATAAATGTCGTGCAGAAAAGCATTGATCGCCCGCACCCGCTGTTCGATCCCGCGAGACAGCTTTTGCCATTCCCGTCCGGATACAATGCGCGGAATAATGTCAAAGGGGATCAGACGTTCCTCGGCCTCACTTCTGCCGTAAACGTTGAATGTAATTCCCGTCAGGCGAAAGACTTCTTCCGCCTCGCGTTGCTTCGCCCTGAGCCGCTTCAGGTCTTCGCCCTGGAACCAGCTCTGAAATTCGGAATAGGGATCTCGCAACATATCGTCGCGGCCCCACATCTCATCAAAAATTTTTGTCTCGCTCATACTCGAAACTTAGTGCTGTGACAGAAAGCTGCACAATCGGATTCTCGACGCCACCGGTGACAATACGCGCAAACGCTCAAAAATTAATCACAACATTTCGATGCCAGCAAATTTCTGCCGTTCTCGCCGTGATATAAACCCATCCCAAACCCCGCGAAACAAGAGCGGCCAGCATTGTATACCTCGGGATACATTGACTTGAGCGCAGCACTCCTTTACCCGCTTGGATCAACATGAGCAGGGCACAAACGCCCGCTTGTCGGATTTTCCAGAGGAGGACCCTATGGCCCAAGAGACCCCCGATATTATCTACACCATTGTGGACGAAGCCCCGGAACTGGCGCGTGGTTCGCTGCTGCCGATCATCTCGTCTTTTTCCGATGCCGCAGGCGTCAGCGTCGCGACCAAAGACATTTCTCTGGCCGGTCGCATCCTTGCGCTCTTCCCGGATCTGCTGTCCGAAGACCAGCGCGTCACCGATGACCTTGCCGAACTGGGTCAACTGGTGAAAACGCCCGATGCCAACGTGATCAAGCTGCCGAACATTTCCGCCTCCGTGCCGCAGCTTGAAGCCGCCATCAAAGAGCTTCAGTCGCAAGGCTACCCAATCCCGGCCTACCCCGCCGATCCGCAGACCGACGAAGAAAAAGCCATCCGCGCCAAATACGACACCGTCAAAGGCTCCGCCGTGAACCCGGTGCTGCGCGAAGGCAACTCCGACCGTCGCTCCGCCAAGGCCGTGAAAGAATACGCCAAGGCCAACCCGCACCGCATGGGCGAATGGACCTCGGCCTCGAAAACCACCGTCGCGGCGATGCCGGGCGATGACTTCTTTGCCAATGAGACGTCTGCCACCATCACCGCCGCACAAGCTGGTGGCGCGAAAATCGTCTTCACCGCGAAAGACGGCTCCGAAACCGTTCTGAAAGACGGGCTGTCCTATCAGGAAGGCGAAGTCGTAGATGCGACCTTCATGTCTGCCAAGGCCCTGCGCGCCTACATCAAGGCCGAAGTCGAAAGCATGGAGCCGGGCGTTCTGTTCTCCGTCCACCTGAAAGCCACGATGATGAAGGTGTCCGACCCGATCATCTTCGGCCATTTCGTGTCCGTCTATCTCGAAGACTTCCTTGCTAAACATGGCGACAAGCTGGACTTCAACCCGAACTCCGGCATCGGCGCTCTGGAAAAGCTCATCGCGGGCAATGCCGAAATGGAAGCCGACCTGAAAGCAGCGCTGGCCGCGAAACCGCCGATGTACATGGTCGACTCGGACAAAGGCGTCACCAACCTGCATGTACCCTCTGACGTGATCATCGACGCTTCCATGCCCGCCGTGATCAAAGCCGGTGGCATCGGCTGGGGTCCGGACGGCAAAGCCGCCGACACCAAATGCTGCATCCCGGACAACTCCTATGCCTGCGTCTATGACGAAACGGTGGAGTATTTCAAAGAAACCGGCACGCTCGACGTCACCACCTGTGGTGCCGTGTCCAACGTCGGCCTGATGGCTCAGAAAGCCGAAGAATATGGTTCCCACCCGACCACCTTTGAAATCCCGGCAGACGGCAAAGTCGAAATCGTGCTCGACAACGGCGAAGTGCTTTTGTCCAACGAGGTCGAAGCGGGCGACATCTGGCGCTCCTGCACCGCAAAGAAAGCCCCGATCCTCGATTGGATCAAAACCGGCATCGAGCGTTTCGACGCCGAAGGCACCGGCGCGTTCTGGCTGGACAAAAACCGCGCCCATGACGCCGAGCTGATCAAATATGTCGAACCGGCACTGAAAGAAGCTGGCAAAGACATTCCGATCATGGACCCGCGTGCGGCGACCCGCTTCACCTGGGAAGAGATGCGCAAGGGCAAGAACGTCGTGACCATCACCGGCAACGTGCTGCGTGACTACCTGACCGACCTGTTCCCGATCCTGGAATTGGGCACCTCCGCCAAGATGCTCTCCATCGTGAAGCTGATGAACGGTGGCGGTCTCTTCGAGACCGGCGCCGGTGGCTCTGCGCCGAAACACGTTCAGCAGGTTCAGGAAGAGAACCACCTGCGTTGGGACAGCCTCGGCGAGTTCTGCGCGCTGGGTGAAAGCTACAACTTCCTCGCCACCTCGAAGAACATGCCGAAAGCCGCCGTGCTGGGCGCAGCTGTCGAAGCGGCCACGCAGAAGCTGCTGCTCGAAAACAAATCGCCGGAGCGCAAGGTCGGTCAGAACGACAACCGTTCCTCGCATTACTGGTTCGCCCGCTACTGGGCCGAAGCTCTGGCAGCCCAAGCCGACGATGCAGAATTGAAAGCGCATTTTGCGCCCATCGCTGCAGCTCTGGCCGACAAGGAAACCGTCATCCTCGACGAGATGAAAGCAGCCGAAGGCAAACCGACCGACATGGGCGGTTACTACCACGCCGACCCGGCCAAAGTGGCATCCATCATGCGTCCCTCGGCCACGCTGAACGCCATCATCGGTTAAGCCGGTCACCGACCGACAGATTGCGAAGGGAGCCTTTCGGGGCTCCCTTTTTCTATGCGCGGAGAGTCTGGAAGGGCAGCGTTCATCCCAGACAAAAAAGGGGCGCCCGAAGGCGCCCCCATTGGTCTCAGATGCCGGTTCCCGATCAGGTTTTAAAGATCCGATAGATCGCCGGGATCACCAGCACGGTCAGCGCGGTCGAGGACAAAAGCCCGAAGAACAGGGACAAGGCCAGCCCCTGAAAGATCGGGTCCGCCAGGATCACTGCCGCCCCGATCATGGCCGCCACGGCGGTCAACAGGATCGGTTTGAACCGTGTCGCCCCGGCCTCGATCAGGATGTCGAGCGTCACCTTGCCGTCATCATCGGCGTGGCGGATGAAATCCACCAGCAGGATCGAGTTGCGCACGATGATCCCCGCCAAAGCAATGAACCCGATCATCGACGGGGCCGAGAACGGCGCGTTGAACAGCCAGTGACCGACCATGATCCCCAGAAATGTCAGGGGCACCGGGGTCAGGATCACCAGCGGCAGGCGGAAAGACCCGAACTGAGCCACCACAAGGATATAGATCCCCAAAAGGGCGACACCAAAGGCCGCGCCCATGTCACGGAAAGTAACCCATGTGACCTCCCATTCACCATCCCACAGCAGCA
This sequence comes from uncultured Celeribacter sp., assembly GCF_963675965.1. Lineage (NCBI taxonomy): Bacteria > Pseudomonadati > Pseudomonadota > Alphaproteobacteria > Rhodobacterales > Roseobacteraceae > Celeribacter > uncultured Celeribacter sp. The sequence goes on from NZ_OY780935.1 coordinate 1,091,974, forward strand.
CGGGGTGATCGGTCACCTCAGGCTGACCGTGCAGAGAGATCTCGGGCTTCATGCCCTCCGGCCAGTCCATCTCATCGAGCTTGTCGCCCACGGCAATCATCCCGTATAGCGGCGCTTCGAATTCACCGGCCAACTCGCCCATCACCATGGTGGCTTCATAGCCATTGTGACGGAAGATCGGGAAAGAGGCGCGTTCTTCACGCACATCCACCACGTCGCCCAATTCCACGACCCCACGTCCGCCCGGCAGCGCCGAAGCCGGCACCGGGGTGGACAATGTGGTCGCATCCATGACCCGGTCCGATTTGTCACGCCCGATGACGATCGGGATCGGGCTACGACCTTCGCCACGATGGGAATAGCCCACGGTGGTGTAGCTGTTGAGCAATTGCAGCGTCTGCGCGGCATCGGCTTCGGCCACCTGATAGAAGTTCAGATCCGAGGGCTTCATCTCTGCCCGCAACCGCCGCGGCTGGACCCCGAAGTTGTCATCGGCATCGACGATGAACGGCACCTCCTTATAGGCCTGCAGCACCTTTTCGGCCACGGCCCGCCGCGTTTCCGGATCGGGACCGTAGATCTCGGCCAGAAGCGTTGCCATGACCGGCGGTCCAGGCGGCGGCTCCACCACCTTCAGCGAGCCGCCGAGCGGCACGTCGATCCCCTCCAGCAAGCGCGCGCGCAGATCAAGCGCGATCTCATGCGAGCTGCGTTCCCGTTCGCCTTTCGGCAAGAGGTTGATCTGCACTTCGCCCTGTTCAGGGTTGGCGCGGATATAATAGTGCCGCACCAGCCCATTGAAGTTGAACGGCGCCGAGGTCCCCGCATGGGTCTGGGCCGAGATCACCTCGGGCAGATCCAGCGCAATCGCAGCAGCTTCCTGTGCCATCGCATCGGTGTCTTCGACGCTGGAGCCTTCGGGCAGATCCAGCACCACGGAGAGTTCAGACTTGTTGTCAAACGGCAGCAGCTTGACGGTCACGTCCTTGGTATAGAGCGCGCCCAAAGAGCCGAAAGACAACACGATCACGATCAGCAGGAAGACCCAGCTGGTGCCCTTGGTGCGCAGGACCGGTGCGGCGATCCGCGCATAAAAGCGCCCCAGACGCCCGCCGGGATAGCCCTCATGACCATCGTCATGATGCAGCGGTGCACGTCCGGCGATCTTGAGCATCAGCCATGGCGTGATCATCACCGCCACGAAGAAGGAAAAGATCATCGCTGCCGAGGCATTGGCCGGGATCGGCGACATATAGGGGCCCATCAGACCGGACACGAACAGCATCGGCAGCAGCGCCACCACCACGGTCAGCGTCGCGACGATGGTCGGATTGCCGACTTCGGCCACGGCCTCAACAGCCGCACCAAAGCGGTTTTGCCCCGGACGTTTCAGCCCCCAGTGCCGGGCGATGTTTTCAATCACCACGATGGCGTCATCCACCAGAATGCCGATGGAGAAGATCAGCGCGAACAGCGATACGCGGTTCAACGTGTAGCCCATGATATATGAGGCAAAGAGCGTCAACAGGATCGTCACCGGAATGACGATGGCCACCACGATGGCCTCACGCCAGCCAATGGCCAGCAACACCAGCGCCACGATGGACACCGTCGCCAGGCCAAGGTGGAACAGCAGCTCGTTGGCCTTTTCATTGGCGGTTTCGCCGTAATCGCGCGTCACATCGACGCTCACACTGTCCGGGATGATGCTGCCTTTCATCTCGTCGACGCGGTGCAGAACCTCTTCGGCGACCACGACCGCATTCGCGCCCGCACGTTTGGCCAGCGCCAGCGTCACCGCCGGTTTGCGCTGGATTTGCCCGTCAGGGCCGCGCGTCACATTGGCAACATGGGCTTCGTCCAGATCGGACACGAAAGACACATCCGCCACGTCGCGCACATAAACCGTCCGCCCGTCCATGGCGGTCAGTTCCAGATTTCCGATCTCTTCCGGCGTGGTGAGCGTCTTGCCGACAATCAGGCCGATCTGCTCGCCCTGATCGCGCAAGAAACCCGCAGGAGCCGCCGAATTGGCGCCCTGCACCTTGCCAGCCAGCTGCTGCAGCGTCACACCGTAGAGCGCCAGTTTTTCCGGATCGGGCGCCACGCGCAGCGCCTCTTCGCTTTCCCCGATCACATAGGTCAGACCGACATTTTCGATCCGGGCAAGACGCACTTTCACCTCTTCGGCAATGCGCGTCAGATCCGCCGAGGTCATCGCCTCATTGCCCTCCGCCGGGCTGAAGGTCAGCGACACGATGGCCACATCATTGATCCCGCGCCCAACGACCAGCGGTTCGGCAATGCCCGCAGGCATGCGGTCGAGATTGGCCATGATCTTGTCACGCACCCGCAGGATCGCGGTGTCAGACGGCACCCCGACCTCAAAACGTGCCGAGACCATGGCATAGTCGTCTTGGGTCTGCGAATAGACATGTTCGACCTGATCAATCCCTTTGACGATGGTTTCCATCGGCTCGGTGACCAGTTTCATCGCGTCCTGCGCCTTCAGACCCGGTGCCTGAATGTGAATATCCACCATCGGCACCGAGATCTGCGGCTCTTCCTCGCGCGGCAGAGACACCAGCGCAATCATCCCAACGGCAAGGGCCGCCAGCAGGAACAGGGGTGTCAGAGGAGACAGGATAAAGGCGCGGGTCAGCCGTCCGGCCAGCCCGAGGCTGCCCGTGGGTCCATGTGAATTATTCATCGGAAGTCACCACCATATCGCCGGTTTTCAGACCGCTGAGGATTTCACGCATCGCCACACCATCGCGGGTCACGAGATCTCCGGGCACAACGGCACGGTCCATTTCGCGGCCATCGAAAGACACCGTCACGAAGTCCAGCCCCCCGGATTGACGCAGCGCCACCTCCGGTACCAGAAGCGCGCTACGGCTCCCGACCGGCAGGCGCACTGCGATCCGGCGCCCGACAAAGCGCGCGTCCAGCCCGTCGACCTCGACGTCGGCTTCCACCCGACCGCCTTCGATCAGCGGATAAATCTTGGCCAGACGCCCCTCTTTGGTTTCGCCGTTCTCGGTCACGAGAATCGTGTCACCTTCGGAAAAGCTGTCGGCATAGCGTTCGGACACCCCAAGGCGCAGAAACGCCTGCCCTGCCCCAATGCGCGCCACTTCTTCTCCCGCCATAATCACACCGCCGGTGATCACCGGCACATCCAACACCACGCCTGCAGAGGGGGCAATCACCTCACCCTCTTCGATCTGGCGGCTCAGCACCTGACGATTGGCCTCAAGGCTGGAGATCTGCCCCAGCAGAACATTCACATTGGTCTGAAGGCTCTGCAGGTTCTGCGACGAAATCACCCCGCGCTCTGACAAGGACTGACCGCGTGTCAGGTCGTCCTGCGCCTGCTCAAGCTGCGACCGATAGGCCGTCAGCTGCGCCTCCACGCCTTCGATCTGCAATTGCAGCTTGCTGTCTTCAACCAGCGCGATCCGCTGGCCTTCTGTGACCACATCTCCTTCGGTCACATCGACATTCAGAAGCGTGCCACCGATGCGGGCCCGGGCGGATATTTCATCACGCGGCTCCACCTCGGCATAAACGGGTTTCCATTCCGTCACCTCTTGCGGGGTCACGGTGATGGTCTCAGCAAACGCCGGCAGGGCCGGCAAAAGCGAGACGAACAACAAAAAGGCACGGCGCATTGGAGACCTCACATCTGCGATCGCCCGGAGGGGCTAATATTCAATTATTTGCATATGTAGCAAATTCCTTAGCGAACGCAAGTATAGCTTTTTTCAACACACGCCAAAATTCCGCATTCTGTCACGTAGATTTCCGCGCAAGGGGGCGGCGCGAAAACACAACGCCCCTTCAGCGCGGCGGCTTCAGACCGGACGACAGGACACCGGGACCCTCCCCGGCCAGCGAAATCGTCTTGACCACCGCATGACAGGGCATCCCGACCGTCAGCCCCAAGGCAGCAACAGATCGCTTCGTAATCCGTGCCAGCACCCGCCCGGCCACCGTATCCAGCGCCACGATCACCCCGGCTCCGCCCCCCTCATGCACGGCGGCGACGGTTCCCGGCAACAGGTTCAGCGCCGACAGCCCCTCTGGCCGACTGCGCGCCAGCATCACATCCTGCGCCGCGATCCGCAGCCGCACCCGCTCTCCGGGATCCAATGCCAGTCGCGGCAGGAACACAGGCGCGTCGCCCGCGTGCAATTCGGTCAGCCCGTCATCATGATGACGCGCGACAACCGCTTCGATCACCGCCCCAGCGCCAGTTGCGCCTAAGGGCAACACCTCTGGATCGCCCAGAATGTCACGGGCAGAGCCCTGTCCGATGACCCGCCCCTCTTCCAGTGCAATCACCGTCGTCGCCAGCCGCGCCACCTCGGACGGGCTATGGCTGACATAGAGAATGGGTACGTCGACTTCGTCGCGCAGCCGCTCGAAATAGGGCAGGATTTCCGCCTTGCGCGCTCCGTCCAGCGCCGCCAGGGGTTCATCCGCCAAAATCAGATCCGGCCCGCTCAGAAGCGCCCGGCCAATAGCGACACGCTGCTGCTCGCCCCCCGACAGCCCCGCGGGACGCCGTGTCAGCAAATGGCCGATCCCCAGCATATCGATCATCTGGTCGAACGCTTTCTGGGGCACATCGTATTTAGACAGTCGCCGACCGTAGTTCAGGTTCTGCAGAACCGAGAGATGCGGAAACAACCGGGCTTCCTGAAAAACAGTCCCGATCCGACGCTTGTGTGGCCGCAGGCAAATCCCACGCGCCGTATCGCAGAGCACCCGCTCGCCCACAGAAATGCGCCCCTGATCCGGGGTCAGTCCTCCACCGACCGCGCGCACCACCGTGGTTTTTCCGGAGCCGGACGGCCCGAAAAGCACCGTGATCCCGCTGGGGGCCTCAAAGCGCGCCTGAAGGGTGAAACCTCCGAAATGATGGGCCAAATCCACATGCAACGTCATCTGCCCTGCCCCCGCTGTGCTGCCCGACGCGCCAGAATTTCTGACACCAGGAGCGCGCCCATTGCCAGAATGATCGACACTGCCACCAGCCGCAGCGCCGCAGCTTCGCGTCCGGGCACCTGCAGCAACGCATAAATCGCCGACGGCAGTGTTTGGGTTTGCCCCGGAATGTTCGACACAAAGGTGATTGTCGCTCCGAATTCGCCCAACGCTTTGGCAAAGGCCAGAACCACCCCAGCCAGAACCCCCGGCAGCGCGAGCGGCAGGGTGACGGTCAGGAACACCCGCAGCGGATGCGCCCCAAGCGAAGCCGCCGCCTCTTCTAGTTTCGGATCAATGGCCTCGATCGACAGCCGCATGGCGCGCACCATCAGCGGAAACCCCATGATCGCCGCCGCCAGCGCCGCCCCCGTCCAGCGAAAGGAAAACACGATGCCGATCTCGGCCAGCATGGCTCCCAGCGGCGCACGCGCCCCGAAGGTGAGTAAGAGCAGATAGCCCGTCACCACAGGCGGCAGGATCAGCGGCAAATGCACCAGACCGTTCAAAAGCTGGTGGCCCGGGAACCGCCAGCGCGCCAGCGCATAGGCGACGAAAAGACCCAACGGCAGGCTGGCCAGAGCGGCCCAGAAGGCCACTTTGAGCGACAGGACCACCGCCTGCCACTCCTCCGGTCCCAGCCATGCCGTCAGATCTTGCATCAGTCGCCCGCCAGAACGGTAAACCCGTTGGCTTCGAACACGCCGCGTGCCGCCGCCCCCTTCAGATAGGTCAGAAACGGCTCCGCCGACGCCCTATCGCCTTCGCTCAGAGGCGCTGCCGGATAGATGATCGGCGGATGGCTGTCTTCGGGGAAGACGCCCAGCACCGAAACACGCGGTTCTGCGACCGCATCCGTGGCATAGGTGATGCCCAACGGCGCCTCGCCCAGCGCCACCAGCGCCAAAGCCGCCCGCACATTGTCCGCCTGCGCCACCAGCGGCGCAACGCCCTCCCACAGACCAAGGCTTTCGAGAGACGCCTTGCCATAGATCCCGGCGGGCACCGCATCCACCAGCGCCATGGCCAGATGGTTGTCCCCGAGCATCTCCGGCAGATCCGTTTCGGACGACAGATCAATCTGCGTGCTGACCGCATCATGAGAGATCAGCACCAGCGCATTGCCCAGAAGATCAACGCGGCTCTTGGACACGATCAGCCCGTCGTCTTCCAGCGCATCCATCCAGCCGACATTGGCGGAAATGAACAGATCCGCCGGCGCACCCTGCTCGATCTGCCGCGCCAGCGCCGAGGACCCGGCATAGGTCACGACCGGTGCCAAACCGGTCTCAGCCTCATACTGCGTTGCGATCTCATCCATGGCTGTTTTCAGGCTGGCTGCGGCGAACACCACCGGCCCCGTATCCGCTGCCCAGGCCCCGGCGCCCGCCAGCAACACAGCCGCCGGCAGAACGATCCAACCGATTCTGCCTCTCGTCCCCAAGTCTCCATCACCGCGCATCTTCAATTCCTTTTCGTCAAATACCTTCACCACACGCAGGAAAGACCTCTTCCCCGGCAGCGGGGTCATATTGGGATATTTTCCAAGCAAGACAAACCCCATAGTCGCACCAGCTTCGACATCTTACAGACGCGTTGCCGCACACCCAGAGATCGCAAAACGCGCAGGATAGATAGAATTTTCATAAAATTGCTGCTCGACGCTCACGCGTTAAGCCCGCGTTAATGTCTGCCCGGAATCATCGCAGCATCATCATTGGTCTCGACCTGTCTGTTCCGCAGGTCCCGGACCCCGGAAAATGTGTGTGAGGGTATTTATGAGCAACGATTTGGCCATTCCATTGCATCAGGGCGAACGTCCTTTCGTCCCACAACAAGACATTACGGACGCGCGTGCACAGATCAGATACGGCCAAAGGGCCCGGCGCACATCGATATACAGCGGTTTCGGCAAACGTCTTTTCGACCTCAGCTTTCTTCTGCTGGCCCTGCCGATCCTTCTCCCCATGATCGGCCTGCTGGCCTGTATCGCCCGACTGGACGGGGGGGCCGCGTTTTTCAGCCACAAGCGCATTGGGAAAAATGGACAGCTATTCAGTTGCTTGAAAATTCGCACCATGGTTCCGGACGCTGAAGCGCGGCTACAAGAGTATCTTGCTGAAAACCCGGATCAAATGTCGCTCTGGCAACAGAATTTCAAACTGGAGAATGATCCTCGCATCACCCGCATTGGCACATTTTTGCGATCAACCAGTCTTGATGAACTGCCCCAGTTCCTGAACGTTCTGAAAGGCGATCTGTCGGTCGTAGGTCCTCGGCCTGTCACCCCGGAAGAACTCGCCAAATACGGCGATGCGGCAGCAGAGGTCTTTGCCCAGCGCCCGGGCATCACCGGACTATGGCAAGTCTGCGGGCGCAATGATCTCAGCTATGACGACCGCGTGGACCTGGATCTGAGCTACGTCAGGACCGTCAATTTCTGGACCGACCTGAGGCTGGTCGTCCTGACTGTTGGCACGGTGCTGAAAAGAACCGGCCTTTAAAAAAGCTCTACCTGTACGCCTGAAAAAAGCACTGAGTGGCTCACTCCGCCCGCAAACACGCCGCCGGCAGGCGCAACGCATGCAGGTTCCAATCCGCATAGACCCCGGTCAGTCGCAGGCCCTGAACCTCTTGCGTGGCACAGTCAAAGCTGCGGCGGCTGATCATCAGAACATCCCCGTCGACAGTGGCTGGCAAGGCCCGGTTCTGCACGTAATAGCTGGACGGACGCCCTGCTTCCGGCGCGGCATAGATGGGCACCGTCCGGTCGCGCCCCGTGTAAAACAGATCCGCGACGATATCGCGATCGGTGCTGACCACCGGCAGGTTCTGCGCCTCAGCCAGCTCCAGAATGCTCTCGGACAGCTCATGGCGTCCCAGATAGCGCTTCAGCAAAGGCGCGTCATTAACCTGCGGCCAGGGCGCAAGGACGATCAGCACCGGCAGGCTCAGGCTGAGCAGCGTGTTGATCCCCACAGAAAGCCAGCGCCAGAGCGGTCGCATCAGGCTCACCGCCAGAATCGTACCCGCAAAATAGGTGGCAATCGCCCAATTGGCATAGGCCTTATCAAGCAGCGCCTGAACACTCACGGTGAGCAGTGCCGGAACCGACAGGAGCACCAGCGCAACATGCGCCGGGCTACGCGCCCGCAGATAGGCGATCAACAGCGCTGCCATGGTCACGGGACCAAACACACCAAACTGGCTCAGCAGGAATTCCGCCATTGAGGCCAGATCGACAGAAGCCCCGTGACGCACCCAGCCCGCATTGTCCATCGTATGCGACACCGTTGTCAGATCGTGACTGAGGTTCCAGATGACATTCGGTGAGATGACCGCGCCAAACGCCAGAACCATCACCACCAACCCGCGCCAGCCCGGCCGCAGCATCGGGATCAGCACCATCGACAGCCCCGCCCCGGCCAGAAAATAGATCGCGGCATATTTCGCCATGAAAGCCAGACCCGCGAACACGCCGGTGAGCAGCGCGTCACGCAATCGCCGGTGTTCGCCGGTGCGAAACAGAAACAACAGCGCCGCCGCATAGCTGGGCGCCATCACCGTATCGGTCGAAATCATCACCGATCCGAGCGCCACGAACGGCAGGGTCACATAGGTCGCAACCGTCCACAGCGCCGCCGTACGCCCGGCCAGACGCCCGGCCAGCGCCCCCAGCAACAGCGCGGTCACCCCATGCAGCACCGCCCCGGGCATACGCACCCAAAAGGCCGAATCCGATCCGGCCAGATCGGTCACCGCCCGGATCAGCCAGCCGATCAGCGGGGGTTTGGAATAATATCCGAAATCAAGGTTCTGGCCCCAGAACCAATATTGCACCTCATCCACGAAAAGATCAGTGCGATCAAACGCCAGCGCCAAAAGCCGCAGCGCCACCGCCACGGCCACGATCCCCAGCGCACCGGGGAACCATTCACTCAGTCGGGGTTTGTCGTAGACGTCTGTTTGCATAGATCAACCACAGGTTCCGGGCATAGATGACGACCCCAAGGGATTGCCCCAGCACAAAGACCGGGTCGCGGCGATAGAGCGCATAGGTGAGCAGCATCACACCGCCCGCCAACGAAAAGTACCAGAAGGCCACCGGCATCACGCTGTCTTTCGCGCGCTCCGAGGCGATCCATTGCACCAGAAAGCGCGCGGTGAACATCAACTGCGCCAAAAGACCAAACACCACCCACCACAGTTCGGCGATGGATTCGACGTGCAAAAGCGTCATCAGCCACTGCATGGCTCAGTCTCCGCTGTGCGGTGCGGTCACTTCGCTCGGGCGGGCTTTCTTGCGCCGCCGCAGCAACCAGGCCACACCGGCCAGATCAACGATCCCCACAAGGGCGCGTTGGAAATTGGAATAATGCGACCGACCGCCGCCACGGGCGCGGTGGGACACATCGACATGGGCGATCTCCCAGCCATCGCGCGCGAACAAGGCGGGCAGATAGCGGTGCATGTGATCGAAATAGGGCAGCGTCAGAAAATCATCGCGCCGAAAGGCCTTGAGGCCACAGCCGGTATCGCGGGTGCCGTCCTTGAGGATCCGGGCCCGCAGCGCGTTGGCGAATTTCGAGGCGTAGCGTTTCGAAACCGTATCCTGACGTCCCACCCGTTGCCCGGCCACCAGACCGATACGGTCGCCGTTGGGACCTGAGAAAGGCGCGATCAGCTTGGGGATTTCCGTGCCCGGGTTCTGCCCGTCGCCGTCGAGCGTGCAGATCACGGTGCCGCGCGCAGCGCGTGCCCCGCTGTGCACACCGGCGGATTGTCCGCCCGCCACATTGTGACGGATGACACGCAGATGCGGCATGTCCGCCCGGCGGCTGGCCAGGATTTCCGCCATCCCATCGTCCGAAGCATCATCGATGACAATGATTTCATAGGGGCCGATACCGGCACAAGACGCGGTGATTTCATCGAGCAGAAAGCCGATGTTTTCTGCCTCGTTCCGGCAAGGGATCACGATGGAAGTTTCACACATGGGCCTACCGCAAGTGCCAATTCATTAGGCCTCGCGCTTACCGGAGTGCCCCTTCATTGTAAAGCGAAAGCCCCAGACGCCGCGGCGACAGGCGGGGAGTGGCGCGTTCGGAACACGCTCAGTCAAGACCGCGCTGCGGATCGCTCAATGACGGCACCTGCCGTGCCCAATAGGCATATTCGCCCGAGGTTGCGCGGGCATAGAGATCGGCCAACGCCGGCAGCGGGTCCTCGGCATGCCAATCGATGCGCAAGCTCATCGGGGCGGCATCGGGGTGCAGGATCAACAGCGCCGCAGACAGCAAACCCCGGCTGTCCCCTCCGGCGGCCTGCCCTGCTGTCAGCGCCGAAATCAGGCGTGTACCCAGCGCCCCGGTTGCGGCCAGATAGCCGTCCCGCACCGCCTCCAGCACCGACACATCGGACAGAAGATTACCCGCGACCACCCCGTGTTCAAAAACGAGAGCTCCCTTGCAATCGGTGTTGTTCGCCCCGGTGAAATGCGCAGCACGTCCCCAAAGATCCAGCGCCGCCAACTGCCGGTCATCGCGATGGCCATCCGCCCCAGCGACCGTGGCTACCGCCGCCTCTGCCGGATCGCCAGCCGCCATGGCCCTCAGAACATCTTCGCCCCAAAAGGTTGAGGGAGATGCCCCCTGCGACGCCGAAAGCCCCGCCCGAAGATCGCCACGCAGCACCCACCCGCCGACACACAGGCTGCCGGTGGCTGCTGCCCCAGCCAGAGATCCCGTTTCAGGGTCTTTCACCAGAATGGAATAGGTCATCGGTTGTCGCTCCTCCGCGGCGGCTGAATAGGTCTTACGGCGGCGGCTTATCAGCGATCGCCAAATTCCTCCCTATTTATCATGAAAAATTGACTATGCAAATTATCGTGATAAATTCGATTCTCAGAAAGACCAAAGCCATCTCATAAGCAGGGAGTGCACATGATGGAATTTTTGAACTGGACGCGCCGCGGTCTTCTGACCACGGCAGGCGCCGCGATGATGACCTCTCTCGTCGCACTGAGCGCCACCACCGCGCCGCTCGCGGCCCAGACACCCGAGGGCGTTCTGATCGTCGGTCAGATTGCGGAGCCCAAGTCGCTCGATCCGGCGGCGGTGACGGCGGTGAACGATTTCCGTATTCTCGTAAACCTCTACGAAGGTCTGGTGAAATACAAATCCGGCACACTTGAAGTGGTGCCCGCGCTGGCCGAAAGCTGGGAGATTTCCGAAGACGGCACCGAATACACGTTCCACCTGCGCGAAGGCGTCAGCTTTCACGACGGCACTCCGTTCGACGCCGAAGCGGTCAAATTCAACTTTGACCGGATGCTGAACGAAGATCACCCCTATCACAACACTGGCCCCTTCCCGTTGGCCTTCTTCTTCTCGGCGATAGAGGAAACCGAAGTCGTGGATGATCTGACGGTCAAGTTCCACTTGAACGCCCCCTATGCGCCCTTCATGTCCAACCTCGCCTATCCGACCGGCCTGATGGTGTCCCCGGCAGCCGTTGAGGCCAATGGCGTCGACTTCGGACGCAACCCGGCCGGCACAGGCCCGTTCAAATTCGCCGAATGGCGCTCCAATGAGGCTGTGGTGATCGAAAAGAACCCCGACTACTGGGGCGATCCGGCTGGCACGGAGGCTGTTGTTTTCCGTCCGATCACCGATGCCAACACCCGCGTCGCAGAGATGCTGTCGGGCGGCATCGACATGATGGTCGAAGTGCCCCCCACCGCCCTGTCGCAGTTCCAGTCCGAAGACTTCAACATCGTCGAACAGGCCGGGCCGCATGAATGGTTTCTGATCCTGAACGCGAAAGAAGGTCCCTTTGCCGACAAGCGCGTGCGTCAGGCCGCCAATTACGCGATCAACAAAGAGGCGCTGGTCAATGACGTTCTGGAAGGCACTGCCGAGGTCTCGGCCGGGCCGATCCCGCCCGCCTTTGCCTGGGCTTATAACGACGATCTGAGCCCCTACCCCTATGATCCGGAAAAAGCCAAGGAACTGCTGGCAGAGGCCGGGGCCGAAGGGGCGGAGCTGACCTTCTATGTCACCGAAGGCGGGTCAGGCATGCTCGACCCCATCCCCATGGGCACCGCTATTCAGGCCGATCTGAACGCCGTCGGTTTTGACGTCAAGATCGAGACCTACGAATGGAACACCTTCCTGGGTGAAGTGAACCCCGGGCTGGAAGGCAAGGCGGATATGGCCGAAATGGCCTGGATGACCAACGATCCCGACACGCTGCCCTTCCTGACCCTGCGTACGGACGCCTGGCCGGACAAAGGCGGCTTCAACTCGGGCTATTATTCTAACCCGGAGGTCGATGAGCTGCTTGAAAAGGCGCGCGTGGCAACCGATCAGGACGAACGGGCCGCGCTCTACAAAGAGATGCAGACCATCGTACAGGAAGACGCCCCCTGGGTCTTTGTCGCCAACTGGAAACAGAATGCCGTGACGACGGATCGAGTGGAAAACTTCACGCTTGAACCCTCGTTCCTGCTGCAACTTCAATCTGTTGTTAAAGAGTAATCTGGTTGGGCGTGCCGCCGTTTGCGGCACGCCCAACGTTTTGCTCAGTCCTGCCTTTGTCGCCGATTTTTCCCGGCACTAAACCGGCAAATCCGCCCTGCCCGGCCATGAATTTTCCGGTACTGAGACACTGACCACAAAACGCCCCACCCCAGTCGAAGGAGTCTGCAACCCATGGGCAGCTACATCCTGAAACGCCTGATTTCCGCCATTCCGGTTTTGTTGGGCATCACCATCATCGTGTTTCTCATCATGGCAATGATCCCGGGCGATCCCGCCACGGCGATCCTCGGATCCTATGCCACGCCGGAAAACGTCGAAAAGCTCAATCGCGATCTGGGGCTCGATAAGCCGCTGGTGCAGCGCTATTTCATCTGGCTCGGCAATATGCTGACCGGGGACTTTGGGCGTTCGTTTTCACTCAACCGGCCGGTTCTGGATGAAATTCTCGAACGCTTCAGCGCAACCCTGGTGCTTGCAGGCACCGCTTTCGTGCTCTGTTCCGTGCTGGGCATTCTGGCAGGGGCTGTCTCCGCGGCGCGGCAATACGGGCTGGCCGATAAGCTGATCACCTTTGTGGTGCTGATCGGCATCTCAATTCCCAGCTTCTTTCTGGGGATGATGATGATCCTGCTGTTCGCGGTCAAACTGAAGTGGCTGCCGGTGTCAGGCATGTTCGCCATCTATGGCGGGGGTGACTTCCCGGATCTTCTGAGCCACCTGATCATGCCCGCCACGGCGCTGGCCGCCGTGGCGACCGGCGTGGTCGCGCGCATGTCGCGTTCGGCGATGCTCGAAGTCCTGCGGCAGGATTATATCCGCACCGCCCGCGCGAAAGGCGTGCGTGAAAACCGCGTGCTGATGGGGCACGCCCTGCGCGCTGCCATGGTTTCGATCATCCCGGTTTTGGGCATTCAGGCGGGGTTTGTGCTTTCGGGTGCGGTCTATATCGAAATGGTGTTCCAGTGGCCCGGCATCGGTCGGATGCTGGTCGATGCCATCCTCAAACGTGACATCCTGCTGGTGCAGGGCGGCGTGGTCTTCGTCGCCGCCTGCTATGTGCTGTTCAATATCGCCGTCGACCTTGCCCAGAGCCTGCTCGACCCGCGCATCAAAACGTAAGGGGCCCGGATCATGTCGAATTTTCTCAAACTCCTGTTTCGCAACCGTCTGGCGGGTCTTGGCGCAATTGTTCTGACGCTGATCGTGCTTCTGGTGCTGCTCATCCCGCTGCTGCCGCTGCCCGACCCGAATGCAACGAACACCGCAGATCGTTTCCTGCGCCCCTTGTCAGCTGGCCATCTGCTGGGCACCGATCATCTGGGGCGCGATCTTTTGGCGCGCCTGCTGCATGGCACCCGCGTGTCGCTGGCGATCGGCCTTGTCTCGGCCTTTCTGGCGGCTTTCTTCGGCTCTGCGATCGGTATCATCGCGGGTTATTTCGGGGGCCGCATCGACAATCTGATCATGCGCGCCATCGATATGCTGATGGCCTTCCCCTATATCCTGCTCGCCCTCGCCATCGTCGCGGCCCTTGGGCCGGGGCTGATGAACGCGCTGATCGCCGTGGCCGCCGTGAACGTGCCGTTTTTTGCCCGCAACATCCGCGGCATCACGGTTTCGATTGCCGGGCGCGAATTCATCGACGCAGCGCGGCTGTCTGGGCTGGGGCATGGGCGCATTATTCTCTCCGAACTCTTACCCAATGTGCTCCCCGTGATCGTGATCGGCATTTCCACCACGGTGGGCTGGATGATCCTTGAAACCGCCGGGCTGAGCTTTCTGGGCCTCGGCAGCCAGCCGCCCAATGCGGATCTGGGCTCGATGCTCGGCGATGCGCGGGCCGCGCTGATCACGGCACCGCACACCTCGGTCATTCCGGGTCTGATGATTTTCCTCATCGTCATGTCGATCAACCTGCTGGGCGATGGCGTGCGCGATGCGCTGGACCCGCGGCTGAAATCCGGTGCGCTGTCGCGTCCGCGTGCCACCACATTGGTCGAACGCAGCGGTCCGGTCCCGACACGCGAGGAGGCACCCGAAGGCGCGATCCTGAGCCTGCAGGAATTGCAGACCCAGTTCCATGTCGGCCCCCGCATCTACCGGGCCGTCGGCGGCGTCACGCTGGATGTGAAACCCGGCGAATGCCTTGGGATCATCGGCGAATCCGGTTCCGGAAAATCCGTCACTGCGCTGTCTGTCATGGGGCTCGTCTCCTCTCCGCCCGGGGTGATCACCGGCGGTGCGGTGCGCTATGAGGGCGAAGACCTTCTGGCCGCCGACTACGACAGCCTGCGCGCCAAGCGAGGCAACAATGTCGCCTATATCTTTCAGGACCCGCTGGCGACGCTACACCCGCTCTATCGCATCGGCGACCAATTGGTCGAAGCGATCCAGTGTCATCACAAAACCCCAACCACAGAGGCCCGGGCGAAGGCGCTGGAACTGTTGCAGGCCGTGCGCATCCCCAATGCGGAAAGCCGTCTCGACAACTTCCCGCATGAAATGTCCGGCGGCATGCGACAACGGGTCGGCATTGCCATGGCACTGGCCAACGATCCGGATGTGATCATCGCGGATGAGCCGACCACGGCGCTCGACGTGACCGTGCAGGCACAAATCCTCGCCCTGCTGGACGAGCTGCGCCGGGAGCGCGGGCTGGCGATCATCTTCATCACCCATGACTTTGGCGTGGTGGCCCAGCTTTGTGATCGCGTGGCCGTCATGTACGCCGGGCGCATTGTCGAAGAAGGCCCGACCAAGGCGGTGCTGGATGCCCCGGCGCACCCCTATACCAAGCGGCTGATCGCCTGTGTGCCGGAACTGGGCGGTGGGCGGCGAGAGCTTGCCGCAATCCCGGGCCTGCCGCCGGTGGTGGACAATCTGCCTGCGGGCTGTGCCTTTGCCGCACGCTGCGACAAGGCCCAAGCGAAATGCCGGGAGGGCGACATCGCCCTGAAAGGCCAAGCCCCGCGCGCCGTGCGCTGTCTCTACCCCGAGGAGGCTGTCTGATGACTGCATTGACCATCACCGATCTCAGCAAGACCTTTCCCCTTCCCAAACCGCTGTTTGGCAAGGCCCCGCCAGGCGTGCGCGCCGTGCGCCCCATGTCCTTTCAGGTCGCCACGGGCGAAACCCTGGGCATTGTCGGCGAGTCCGGCTGTGGTAAATCCACGCTGGCCAGAATGCTGGTTGGACTCCTGGAGCCGACCGCCGGCCATATCGAAATTGCCGGCAAAGACCTCGACACGGCCGATCCCGCCGCTTTCGGACGGCTCATCCAATATGTCTTTCAGGACCCGATTTCATCACTGAACCCGCGCAAGACGATCCGCCAGATCATGGAAACGCCGCTCAAACGCCTGCATGGCCTGTCACGGGCCGACTGCGCCGCGCGCATTTCCGAAATCTTCTCATCGGTGAACCTGCGCGAGGAATTTCTGGACCGCTACCCCCATGAGTTCTCTGGCGGGCAGGCACAGCGCATCGGCATCGCGCGGGCCCTGGCGGCCAGTCCGGAAATCATCGTGCTGGACGAACCCGTATCGGCGCTCGATGTCTCCGTTCAGGCGCAAGTTTTGAACCTGCTGGCGGACCTGAAACGCCAGTTCAACCTGACCTATCTGTTCATTTCCCACGATCTCGCCGTTGTCGAAGCCGTATCAGACCGGGTGGTCGTTCTGTATTTTGGATCGGTCGTGGAAATCGGGAAGGCAGAAGATATTTTCAAAAGCCCGAAACACCCCTATACCAAGCTTCTGGCCGACAGCGCCCCGGTGGTCGGTCGCCCGCTTACCGCGCCCGAACAGAAAGACAGCGAATTGCCGGATCCGCTGAACCCGCCGCAGGGCTGTGCCTTTGCCGGACGCTGCGTGCATGCAACTGAAACCTGCCGGACCACCGTGCCGGAGCTGCGCCCGATGGGAGAGGACCAACTTGCCGCCTGCCACCACCCGCTCCAAGGCTGAAAAGCCCACAGAACACAAGCTGTCCCGCCCGGCCCGCGTGGCCGAGGCGATCAAGGACTGGGTGGTGGAACGTGGCCTGCGGGCAGGTGACCGCCTGCCTTCTGAACCCGAAATGATGGCGCACTTCGGCATGGCCAAAGGCACGATCCGGGAGGCCATGCGCATTCTTGAGGCGCAGGGGCTGATCAAGACGCGCACAGGCCCCGGGGGCGGCTCTTTTGTGCATGAGGTCAGCCGAGAGCGCGCCAAAGCCCTTTTGGGCAATTACTTCTACTTCAAGAACCTCACGATCGGTGACATCTACCAGATGCGCCGTGTGTTGGAACCCGAAAATGCCGCCGATCTGGCCGGCACCCTCTCTGAGGCCGTCATTGCCCGGCTCGAAGACAATTTGGCGCTTTATCAGCACCCCGCTGCCAATGTCGAAGAAGAACGCTTGCAGCACCTGGCCTCATTGCGCTTTCATGCGATCCTGGCCGAACAGTCGCGCAATCCGCTGCTGGGGTTCGTCATCGATTTCATGGTCAAATTGCTGTCGGACCTGACCATCTATCGCCAGCTCTACGCCCCCACGAACCCCGATCTGCGCATTCGAGGCCTCGACTACCAGACCCGCCTTCTGGATGCGCTGAAACAGGGAGACAGCGGCGCGGCGCGCGCGATCATGAAGGCCCATATGGAAACCGCCTGGGCACTGATGGGCGATCAGGAAGCTATCGCGCTGAGCCGGTTCCTGCCGGAGTAATCGCCACGCAATCGGTTCCGCACTGGCACTGCGGCCACGGCAAACCTTCCTCAAAACACACTAAAAGGCGCCCCCGGTCCGCACTCCGGAGGCGCCCCTCTCTTAGGAACGTCAGAAACCCAACGATCCTCAGGAGATGCTTTCGTCCTTTGGCGGGGCGATCAACGACCCGAGGGTATAGACCAGAATGGCCATCCCCACAGCCCCCATCCCCGCCACACCGAGCAGAACGATCAGATCGATTGCACCGCCCAGATCGGACAGCGCCGAATGGGTCATCGCCATCACGAACCAGACCGCTAGAACGGCCCCGACCGGCATGGACAACTGCGCCCAAAGGAACTTGCGCCAGCTCACCGCACGGTCGCGGAATAGCACATACAGATAGGCAAGCGTCACAACAGCGGCGACCACCACCATGGTCCAGAAAACCCCGCGCCCAAAGATTTCTTCGAACACGGCAAACAGGGTTTGAAACGTCATATCTTTCATGATCGGTCTCCTTAGGCCTTGCCACGCAGCATAGCGTTATAGGTGGCTTTGAGGGCGACTTCCTTCATCAACCAGGAGATCCAGAGTTCTTCCAGCGGCGGAATAATGCCCGGGAAAGATGGCGTCAGATTGTTGTTGTAGTCGAACTCCACCAACATCGCGCGACCGATCTTGGTGATCATCGGACAAGAGGTGTAGCCGTTGTAGGTCTCGCCCGGCTCCGTGCCTTCGATGGTCGACACGATCTGATCCTCGACCACCGGCACCTGCCACTTGACCGATGCGGCGGTTTTCCCCTTGGGCACACCAGCGACGTCGCCCAGTGCCCAGATTTCCGGATAGCGCAGATGGCGCAGGGTGGCCTTGTCGCATTCCACCCAGCCCTGATCCGTCCATTTGTCGGCCCAGCTCAGACCGGACTGGCGAATGACGTCGGGGGCACGTTGCGGCGGGATCAGGTGGATATAGTCATAGTCCATCTGCTGATCGCCCTCGGGCGTGTTGAAGGTCACACGCTTGGCGCCCGCATCAATCGCCTTGACCGTGTGATTGTAGACCGGCGCAATGTCGCGATCCTGGAACAGCATGCGCACCTTTTCGGCCACGATCGGCACCCCGAACAGCGCGCCGTCATGCGCCCCATAAGTGATTTCGGCCTTGCCACGGTTGCCGGCGCGGCGCAGGTGGTCATCGATCAAAAACGTATGCTTGAGCGGCGCCCCGGCGCATTTCATTTCCGTCCCGGGGCGGGTAAAGATGCCCTGCCCGCCCTCCTCGATGAACTTCGAAGCGGCCTTCCAGGTTGCGGCGGCATATTTCGGCCCGGCGTAAAGCGCGCCAATGCCGTTTTCGCCGACCATGTCCAGCGAGAAGCCCTCGATCGCATCGTGGTCGAGGACCAGTCCCGGTGCGACGACGAGGTAGTCGTAGGACAGAGTTTCGCCGCCTTCGGTCGCAACGGTTTTGGCGACGGGATCAATGGCAACGGCTTTGTCCTGAATCAGCTGCACGCCTTTGGGCAGCCAGTCCGTTGTGGCGGACACGACATAGTCGGCCGGTTTCAAACCTGCGGCGACCAGAGACAGGCCGGGCTGATACCAATGTTCCTTGGTCGGATCGATCAGGGTGATCTGAGCGCCCTCCAGACGCTCAACCAACCGGTTGGACAGGGATGTCCCACCGGCACCTGCGCCGATGATGACGATCTTCGCGTTGGTCTTTACAGGCGTGGCGCGGGCCGGACCGGAGGCGGCAGCGAGTGCCGTCGCCCCGGCGGCAAGGCCAAAGAAGGCTCGGCGGTTCACTCCAGGAGAGTTTGATGAATGCATGCTTTCCTCCATTTAGTCATGCGCATACGTGAATGCGTATTGTGCGGAAAAGGCCCCCCACTGCAACAGCGGGCGGACCAGATTTGAAAAAAGGCGCTCCGGAGAGCGGGAAACCACTCCCCGAAGCGCGCCACCTGAAGGGACGAAGGGATGTGATGCAAAGCCAGGTCGAATGGCTTTGCACCTTTAGATCAGGCGGTGTCGTCGTGCTCGTCGGTGAGGCGCGCATCTTCACGCATCTCAAGCCACATCGCGTTCAGAACAGCGAACATCGCGGCGAGCGGAAGGCCAAGAAGCCAGGCAAAATACCACATCTGTTGTTCCTTTCTCAGTAGCTTTGCGAGTTTTGCGTCACGTCGTCTTCGGTGACTTTGCCCCAGAGCACTTTGTAAACCCAGGAGGTGTAGGCAAGGATGATCGGCACAAAGATGATCGCGCAGATCAGCATCACGAACAGGGTCAGATGCGAGCTGGAGCTGTCCCAGACGGTCAGCGAACTGTTGGGATCAACCGTCGACGGCAGGATGAAGGGGAACATGGTCAGACCGACAGACGAGATGATCCCGAGGATCCCGAGCTTCGACCACAGCAGGGTCGAAACTTCGCGCCCGGAACGCAGGCCGCGCACGGCCAGAGCGATGCCGATGAAGCCCAAAGCCGGTGCAATGGCGATCCACGGACGGGCGGCATAGGCGTCCATCCAGCTGCCACCACGGGTGACTTCCGACAGCAGCGGGTTGGAGGGTCCGTCTTTCACGACCTCGCTCACGATCTGATAGCCGTCGATCCCAAAGGCCAGCCACAAACCGGCCAGCGCATAGGCCACGGCCGCGACGATCCCGGCCACGGAACCGATGCGACGGGCACGTTCTGCCACAGCGCCTTCGGTTTTCAGACCAAGCCAGGCTGCACCATGCATCAGCAGCATCGACAGCGACACGACACCGGCAAGCAGCGCATAGGGGTTCAGCAGGCCGATCAGCTTCATAAAGAAGTTCCCGTCATAGCGCGGCATCAGCATGTCCGGCGTCAGATGGAACGGAACGCCTTGCAGCACGTTGCCGACAGCCACCCCAAAGATCAGGGCCGGAACGGCACCGCCCACGAACAGCGCCCAATCCCAGCTGCTGCGCCAGGTCGCGCTTTCGCGTTTCGAGCGGTATTTGAACCCGACCGGGCGCAGAATCAATGCTGCCAGAACCAGGAACATCGCCAGATAGAACCCTGAGAAGGACACAGCATATAGCGGTGGCCATGCGGCAAAGATCGCGCCGCCCCCAAGGATAAACCACACCTGGTTGCCTTCCCAGACCGGGCCGACAGTGTTGATTACGATCCGACGTTCGGTATCGGTCTTGCCGACGAAGGGCAGCAAGGCGCCGACCCCCATGTCGAACCCGTCGGTCAGGGCAAAGCCGATCAGCAGGATCCCAAGCAGGAGCCACCAGATCACGCGGAGGACTTCGAAAGATACAAATTCATGCAAAATCATGGTTCTTACTCCGCCGGCTTGAGAGTTGCGTCACCGTCTTGCAGACGTTCTTCGTGACGTTTCATCCAGGCATCCGTTTCTTCAACGTCCATATACGGGCCTTTCTTGATGTATTTGATCATCAGCCCCATCTCAATGATGAAGAGCACCGTGTAGAAGAGCACGAAGCCTGCCAGGGTGATCAGCAAATCGGCGATCGACAGATGCGATGCCGACAGGGCTGTTGGCAACACGCCATCCACTGTCCATGGCTGACGCCCGAACTCTGCCACGAACCAGCCCAGCTCGGCCGCAATCCACGGGGTCGGGATGATAATGACAGCGGCGCGCAGGGCCCAGCGCGGGAACTTCATGCCGCGGAACGAAGCACGGTAGAAGAAATAGAGCATCACAGCGATGAAGCTGAAGCCCAGAGCTACCATCAGACGGAAGGCCCAGAACAGCGGCCCGACGCCTGGAATGGTGTCATTGGCGGCTTCCGTGATCTGCTCTTCGGTCGCCAGACGCGGGTCGTCCACATAGCGTTTGAGCAACATGGCGAACCCGAGATCCTCGGAATGCTCCTCAAAGGTGGCGCGCACCTCTGCAGGGGTTGCGTCACGCTGTTCGCGAATGGTCATCAACGCATCATAGGCAATGATCCCCGACCGGATGCGTGCGTCCGCTTCGGCAACCAGCTGGTCGATGCCCGGAATTTGCTTATCAAGCGTCCGGGTGCCGATCAGCCCCATCACATACGGAATGTGGATCGCGTAGTGAGTTTCACGCGCTTCTTTGTCGGGCAGACCGACCAGCGTGAAGGAAGCCGGAGCGTCCTGCGTTTCCCACATGCCTTCTATGGCAGCCAGTTTCATGCGCTGCGTGTGCGATGCGGAATAACCGGATTCGTCGCCCAGCACGACCACGGACAACGCTGCTGCCAGACCGAAAGCCGATGCGATTGCAATTGACCGACGGGCCAGTTCAGTATGGCGTCCCTTGAGCAAGTACCATGCCGAAACGCCCAGCACGAAGACAGAGGCGGTCACATAGCCGGCAGAGACGGTGTGCACGAATTTGGCCTGCGCCACTTCGTTAAAGACCACTTCGAAGAAGTTGGTCATTTCCATCCGCATCGTATCGGGATTGAATTCAGCGCCCACCGGGTTCTGCATCCAGCCGTTCGCGATCAGGATCCAGAGCGCAGAGAAGTTGGAGCCGATGGCAACAAGCCAGGCCACCACAAGGTGTGCTGTCTTGGACATCTTGTCCCAACCGAAAAAGAACAGCCCGACGAAGGTTGCCTCAAGGAAGAAGGCCATCAGCCCTTCGATTGCCAGAGGCGCGCCGAAGATATCGCCGACGTAATGGCTGTAGTAGGACCAGTTCATGCCGAACTGGAATTCCATGGTGATCCCCGTGGCAACGCCGAGAACAAAATTGATCCCGAACAATGTGCCCCAGAATTTCGTCATCTGCCGCCAGATTGGGCGGCCGGTCATGACATAAACCGTCTCCATGATCGCCACGATGATCGACAGACCAAGCGTGAGCGGTACGAAGAGGAAATGGTACATAGCTGTCATCGCGAATTGCAGGCGCGACAGCTCGACTAATCCGAACTCCATATTTCCGTGCTCCTTCTGCGCGAGAAAAGATATCCCGCAAATACCTATTTGCCTTGTGAATAGACGGCAGCTCGGGCCCTCACTTTGACCCATGTCAACAAATGCAATATTAAAAATGTATCTTTCATGCATCGTGACATTGCAACGCGCCTTTTAGGTGGCGGATCACGTCAACGTGATCCGCGAGAGTGACCAAGTCACTGAAGCGACAGGATTTGATCCGCCGCGCCGTGCTCCTCTGCCCTGTGAGCGGCCATCAGAACCCCCGTGTCAGACAGAGATGATCGCAGCCCGGCCAGAACACGTATCGAGGTCGCGTGATCGAGACCCTCGGTCGGTTCGTCGAGCAAAAGAAATGCCGGACGACGCAGCAATGCGCGCGCCAACACCAGACGGCGGCTTTCACCTCCGGACAGGCCCGCACCTCGCGGCCCCAACCGGGCCTCCAGCCCGCCCTTCTGACGAACAACATCCTCCAGTGCGACGGCCTGCAAAGCCTGCCAGAGGTCGTCATCAGAGGCCCCCGGCGCGACCAAGCGCAGGTTGTCCGCAACGGTGCCCTGCAACAGACTTGCCCTTTGCCCAACCAAAGTAATGGCACCAGATGGAAAATCCGTAACATCAATATCGTTCAGAGTGACTCGCCCCTCGGACGCAGGCAAGGCTCCGGCTGCCAGAAGCAACACCGTACTCTTGCCAACCCCCGACGGGCCTTTCAATGCGACCCATTGGCCCGGTGCCACGGTAAGGGAAAAATCCTGCACGACCTTCCGGGCGCCGACACTGCGGGAAAATCCGACGTGATCAAAGCACAGCGTGCCACTCTCAGGTGCCTGAGCGCTGGGGGACGCGCGCTCCTCAGTGCCTTCAGTCTCGGCCTTCACCCGCCGCGCGGCGCCGATCATGCGCCCGGTTTCCGCCACCGCACGCCGCAGCGGCGCGATTGTCTCCATCAACGCCAAAGCCGCAAAAAACCCTATTGCAGCTTGGGCCGGCGTGATCGTGCCGGCCTCTGCAAGACGCCCGCCAAGGGCCAGCGCAACCGCAGCCGCCAAGGCACTGATCGCCATCAACAGTGCCCCCGCCCGGCGTTCAAATCGGTCGGTCGCCGTTGCCGCCTCCTGCCGCCGGTCTTCGGCGATCTCCGACGCCGACTTTTGCGCCTGCAACTGCCCGTAAACGCTCAGATCATCGCGCCCGACCATGAGATCAATAATGCGTGAGCGGAACGCCTGCGCCGCCGCTTCGGCCCGCCGCGAAGGCGCACGGGCGCGCGTAGCCCCCCACAACAGGACAGTGAGTCCCCCGACGGTGAACAACGCAAAGATCGCCAAGGCGACCTGCGGGTGCACCAGCCATGCGATCACCACCAGCGCCAGAATCTGGGTGATGGCCCCGGCAATCAAGGGCAGGAACAGGCGCAGCGGCACTCCGTCAAGCGCGTCGACATCTGCCAGAATACGGTTCAGCGCCTGCGCCCCACGCAGACGCAACAGCCGGTCATAGCTGCGCCGGGCAAACCCTTTGAGCAGCGCCACCCGCAACCGCGCCAGCGACCGCAAGGTAGCGTCATGTGTCAGCACCCGTTCGCCGTAGCGCGTGGCCGTACGCCCGATCGCCAAAAACCGCACCATCGCAGAGGGGCGGAACACGTCAAACACTGCACCGACACCCAGAAGCCCGGCAGCCGATGCCGCCGTGATGAACCAGCCAGACAGGCCCAGCAGCGCGGCCCCCATGATCAGCACCAGCGCCGAAAGCGCCAAGCCACGCCGCAGCGATCGCTGTTCCTCACGGACCATGATTCGGAAAATCGCCCAAAGCGCCTTCATGCCTCAGCCTCCTGCGTTTCGGCGGCCCCGGCCTCTGCGGCGATGACCAGAACCTCGTCCATCCGCGCAATCAGCGCCGGGTCATGGGTCGCCACGATCAGCGTCGCTCCCCGCGCCGCAAGTGCCAGAAGACCTTCGGTCACGCGCTCTGCGGTTTCACGATCCAGATCCGCGGTCGGCTCATCCGCCAACACCACATCGGGGTCACTGGCCAGCGCCCGCGCCAGCATCACCCGCCGGGCTTCGCCGCCCGACAGCCCGCCCCCGGTTTCCCCAAGACCGGTGAGATCACCCTTTGGAAGCGCGCTGATGACACCGTCCAGCGCCGCGGTTTCGATCAGTTCCGGCGTCAGCGCCGCGCCAAATCCCACGTTGAACCGCAGCGAGCGGTCCAGAAACATCGGCGCCTGCGGCATCCAGCCCAAACGCGCCCGCCAGCCATCGGCGGTCTCATCATCCAAAAGCTGCCCGGCGACGCGAATCTCTCCGCCCACGCGCCGCTCCAACCCGGCAATCAGGCGCAGCAACGTGGTTTTCCCCACGCCCGATGGGCCGGAAAGCGCAACCCGCGCACCCGGCGCGATGGAAGCATCAGGATAGGCGATCCGCCGTGTGCCCCGCTGGGCCTGCAGATTGCGCAGAACAATTTCGGCAGGCCCCTTCAAAGGTGCCGCTGTGATGCCCTGCCCCAAAAGCGGAGTCCGGTCTTCCTCTTCCCAGGCGGCAAGCTCACCTGCCACCGCAAGCCCCGCCGCCTTATCGTGCCATGCTGCTGACAGATCGCGCAGCGGCTGGAAATAGTCGGGTGCCAAAAGCAGCAGGAAGATCCCGCCCCAAGGGGTGATCCCGCCGCCATAAGCGCCCCAGGACAGCTCCCCCAGCAGTGAAAACCCGACCCAGACGGCCACCATGGCGACGCCCAGTGCGGCGAACAGTTCCAAAACGGTTGAAGACAGGAAGGCGATGCGCAGCACCGCCATGGTGCGGCTGCGCAGATCATCCGCCGCCGCATCGAATTGGTCAGCCACGCGCGGGACGACCCCCAGCAGTTTCAGATCCGCCAGCGCCGCCAGCCGGTCCACCAGCATATCGCCCAGCGTGCCGATTTCCTTCATGTGCTTTTCCGACGCATCCTGTGCGGCGTAGCCAACGAGCGCCATGAACAGCGGAATAAGCGGCCCGGCAATCAAAAAGACCACCCCGACCGCCCAGGACTGCCAGAACGCCAGCGCGAGAATCACCAGCGGCACGGTCATTACCCGTTTCTGAGCAGGTGCATAGCGCGTGATATAGGGCACCAGCGCATCGAGTTTTTCGCCCGCCAGCGCCGCAATGGCCCCCGGCCCGCCCTGATCGGATGCGCCCTGCGTGCGGGCTTCGCGGTCCAGAATGCCGCGCCGTGTCGTGGTGACGATCGTCTGCCCGGCACGAAACAACAGACCTTCGGCCAGATAGCTCATGCCCAAACGCAGCAGATACAACCCGAGAAAGCCCAGCGTGCCCAATGTCACGCTGACCCCGCCGGTTCCGATCAGCAACCGCGAGAACACACCCGCCACCAGCGCCGCCTGAACGATCCACAGCAGCGACGCCCCCGCTGTCAGCCAGGATGCAGTCGCAATTGGGCGCGCCTGCAAAGACAATAGCTCCGCCAGCTTCCGCCGCTCAGCGGCGACGGGCCGTTTCGGTTTGGACTTGGTCATATGCGCGCGTTCCGACAAACAGTCATTTCTTTGCAATCTTGCTGACATGTCAGGCCGCTAAGTTCAATCATCCGATGAACATTCTCGGGAATCTGCGTCGGGGTGTCTCACCTCTGTTGCGGTTTGCGGCTCCCAGCTGTCCCTGCCTGCACAGTAAAATCGCCAACTCTCTGAGCGGAACGGGCAAAAATCCCTTGGCCGAATCTTTTATTTCTATTATTCGCGAATTATGGAAATAAAAGAGATCCCCCAACCGGCTGCCGTGACAGCCTTTGCCGCGCTCGGACATGCAGGCCGCCTCGCGGTGTTTCGCATGCTGATGCGGTTCACGCCCCGTCCGGTGCGTCCTTCCGAACTGGCCGAGGCGCTGTCGCTGAAACCCAATACGCTCTCGGGCTATCTGTCGGATCTGGTGCACGCCGGGCTGATCGCGGTCGAGCGCCGGGGCCGGTCGCTCTACTATCATGTCGATCTGACCGCCTGCGACGGGCTGGTCGGCTATCTGGTCAACGACTGTTGCCGGGGGCGCCCCGAAATTTGCCAGAGCACCGCACCTGCGGATCGCCTCCCCTCAGCACCTTTTCGCGTGTTGTTTCTCTGTTCGGGCAATTCCGCTCGCTCGATCATCGCCGAAGCGCTGTTGCGCGATCTTGGAGCGCCCCAGTTTGACGCTGCCTCCGCCGGGACTCAGCCCGCCGGTCAGATCCATCCGCAGGCGCGTGAAATTCTGACCCGCCAAGGTCACGATCTGACCGGGCTGCAGTCCAAACACGTCTCAGCCCTGACCGCAGATGCGCGCCCCTTCGACTTTGTCTTCACCGTCTGCGATCGCGCCGCAAGCGAGGATTGTCCGCGCTGGCCCGGCGCACCTCTGACCGCCCACTGGGGCATTCCCGACCCGGTCGCGACCGAAGGGTCCGCCGCGCAGAAGCCGCTGGCCTTTGCCGAGACCTACGATCAGTTGCGCCGACGGATCGCCGCCTTCGTCGCGCTGGATGTCGACGGGCTGAACCGGCTGAGCCTGCAACACCACATCGACCAGCTTTCTCTTATCTGAAGGACGTCCCACATGCCCACTATCGCTCTCAATGGTCTTGGCCGGATCGGCAAACTTGTCCTGCGCGATCTCTTCGCACGCGGACTGGGAGAGGACATTGTCCTGCTCAACGATCTGTCCGGCGACGCCGAACAACACGCGCTTTTGCTGGAATTCGATTCCGTTCATGGCCGCTGGGACGCGGACATCAGCTGCGACAGCGACAGCCTGACCATCAATGACACCCATATGATGCTGACCCGCGAATCCCGGATCGAGGATCTTCCGCTGACGGCAATGGGGGTCGATCTGGTGATCGATTGCACCGGGGTCTTTAAAACCAAGCCCAAGGTCCAGCCCTATTTTGAGGCGGGCGTGCGCAAGGTTGTGGTCTCGGCCCCGCTCAAAGACGATGGTGCGTTGAACCTTGTCTACGGGATCAATCACGACCTCTATGATCCGGCCCGGCATGACCTGATCACCGCGGCCTCCTGCACCACTAACTGTCTGGCGCCGGTGGTCAAGGTCATTCACGAAACCCTTGGGATCAAACACGGGTCGATCACCACGATCCATGACGTCACCAACACCCAGACCATCGTCGATCGCCCAGCCAAGGACATGCGCCGGGCCCGGTCGGCCCTGATGAACCTGATCCCGACAACCACCGGCTCGGCCACCGCGATCACCATGATCTACCCCGAACTCAAAGGACGGCTGAACGGCCATGCTGTGCGTGTGCCACTGCTCAATGCCTCACTGACCGACTGCGTGTTCGAAGTCGCCCGCGACACCACCGTCGCTGAAGTCAACGCCCTATTCGAAACAGCGGCCAATGGTCCGCTCAAAGGCATTTTGGGCTATGAAGCCCGCCCGCTCGTGTCCTGCGATTATATCAATGACAGCCGCTCTTCGATCATCGACGCCCAGTCGACCATGGTGGTGAATGGCACCCAGGTTAAAGTCTACGCTTGGTACGACAATGAATGGGGCTATGCCTGCCGTCTGGGTGACATTGCCCAGCTGGTGGCTGACAACCTGCACTGACCCCAAGCACCCGATCAGGAGATCGATACTGTGACCCGCCCAGATCCCTCCCCGACCGCGGCCAGCGGACATAACCCTTTGCGCGCCTATCTGGCGGTGACGGCGGCCTATTGGGCGTTCATGCTATCTGACGGGGCGCTGCGCATGCTGGTGCTCTTGCATTTCAACGGCCTGGGTTTCAGCCCGATCCAATTGGCATGGCTGTTCCTACTTTATGAACTGGCCGGGATCGTGACCAACCTTGCTGCTGGCTGGCTGGCGGCGCGGTTCGGACTGGCAGCCACGCTCTATGGAGGGCTGGGGCTGCAGATCTTGGCGCTTGTGGCCTTGGCCCAGCTCGATCCGGCTTGGTCCGTCAGTGCCTCGGTGATCTTTGTCATGGCTGTACAAGGCGCCTCTGGCGTCGCCAAGGATCTGGCCAAGATGTCGTCGAAATCGGCGGTAAAACTTCTGGCCCCCAAAGGCGACGGTACGCTATTTCGCTGGGTCGCACTGCTGACCGGCTCGAAAAATGCGGTCAAAGGCGCGGGATTCTTTCTGGGGGCCGCGCTTCTGGCGCTGACCGGATTTGAAGCCGCCGTCTGGGGCATGGCCGCCGTGCTTGCCGTGATCCTGACCGCCGTGGCGGTGTTTCTGCCCAAAGGCCTGCCGACGGGACGCAAAGGCACAAAGTTTTCGGCCGTCCTGTCCAAGGATCGACGGATCAACCAGTTGAGCCTTGCACGAATGTTCCTGTTCGGTGCCCGCGATGTCTGGTTCGTCGTCGGCCTGCCGATCTATTTCAAAACCGTGTTCTCAGACGGCACCCCTGAGGGCGCGCGTCAGGCCTTTTTCCTGGTCGGTGGCTTCATGGCACTCTGGATCATCGCCTACGGCGCGGTTCAGGCCAGCGCACCGCGCCTGCTGGCCGGACGCACCGGCGACACACATGCGGCCACAGTGATGGCCTGCCGCTGGGCGGGATGGCTGACCCCGATCCCTTTCGCGCTGGCCCTGCTGGCTCTGATTGCGGGCACAGCCACACTGTGGCTGACCCTGTCGCTGATTGCGGGTCTGCTGCTGTTCGGCTTTGTCTTCGCGATCAACTCCTCGGTCCACTCCTATCTGATCCTTGCCTTTGCGGGCGAGGACCGGGTGACACTGGATGTCGGCTTCTACTATATGGCCAATGCCGCCGGGCGGCTCATTGGCACGCTCTTGTCGGGCCTATCTTATCAG
The DNA here is from genome assembly GCF_963675965.1 of uncultured Celeribacter sp. NCBI lineage: Bacteria > Pseudomonadati > Pseudomonadota > Alphaproteobacteria > Rhodobacterales > Roseobacteraceae > Celeribacter > uncultured Celeribacter sp. Next base: position 1,120,972 of record NZ_OY780935.1, read on the forward strand.
GCGGGCGGCCTGCCAGCCTGTCTGGCAACCGCGGGCGCCATGGCCGCATTGAGCTATCTGAGCGTGCGTCGCCTCGCACACTAGGTCAAAAAATGGTTTACCCTGACGGCAGCAAAAGCGTATCACGCCTTTGAGTTGCCGAATGAGCGGGCAGATGCCCCGACCCCAGCACAGGAAACCACCCATGACCACGCGCGACATCGTTCTGATTGCCCTGTTCACGGCCATCACCGCCGTAGCCGCCATATTTCCGCCGATCACACTGCCGCTTCTGCCTGCGGTGCCGATCACCGCACAATCGCTGGGCGTGATGCTGGCCGGTGGCGTTCTGGGGGCAAAACGCGGTGCGCTGTCGATTCTGCTGCTTTTGGTGCTGGTCGCCATCGGCCTGCCGCTACTGTCAGGTGGCCGGGGTGGGATGGCGGTCTTTTTCGGCCCCACCGCAGGTTTTCTGGCCGGTTGGGTCGTCGCTGCCTTTGTCATTGGCGCGATGACAGAGAAATTCTGGAATGGGCTGAACTTCATCTCCGCAACGCTGATCTGTGTCTTTGGCGGCATTGTCGTCATGTACGCGATCGGCATCCCGTGGATCACGGCGTCCGCAGGCGTTCCGATTGGCAAAGCCTTCACCGGCTCCGTGGTCTTTATCCCTGGCGACATCATCAAAGCCCTGATTGCGGCGGCCGTTATGGTCACCGTCAAACGCGCCTATCCGATCATCGGCAGCCGCACAGCCTGAACGGGAAGTCCGCGTCATGTTTCGCTTTGACAGCGTCTCCGTGATCAAAGAGGGTCGCTCGATCCTGTCCGATATCACACTGGAGTTGGTGGAACACCGCATCGGCGTGATCGGCAACAATGGCTCTGGCAAAAGCACATTCCTGCGACTGTTCAACGGATTGGAACGCCCCAGCCAGGGCAACGTGCACTTTGGGCCCGCTCCCGAGGACGATCTACGCCGCCATGTCGGTTTCATGTTCCAAAACCCAGACAACCAGATCGTCTACCCGTTGGTCGAGGAAGACCTGGCCTTTGGCCTCAAGGCGCGCAAACTGTCCAAGGCAGAAATTGCCGACCGCATCGAAGCGGTGATGACGCGCCTGTCCCTGACCCATCTGAAAGGCCGCTTCACCCATCAGCTTTCGGGGGGTGAAAAGCAGATGGTGGCGCTGGCGGGCGTGCTTGTGACAGAACCGGAGATGATCGTCTTCGATGAGCCGACCACGCTGCTGGATTTGCGCAACAAATTGCGTTTCATGGCCCAACTGGAGGCCCTGCCTTATCCCGCAGTCGTCGTCTCCCACGATCTCGACCTGCTGCAAGGTTTTGATCGCATCCTGCATGTCGAAGATGGGCGGATCGTCGGCGATGGCCCGCCGGACGAGGTCATCCCGGCCTATGTAGCGCGCGCGCAATGCTGACCGATCTCTATATCGCCGGGAGCAGCCCGCTGCATCGCATGGCGCCGGTCTGGAAACTGGCCCTGCTCTTTGCATTTTGCACGGCGCTGTTCCTGATGCCCTCCCCCCTCATGCTGGCGGCGGGGGGCATACTGGCCTGTCTCGGTTATGGCGTGGCCGGGCTGTCCCTGCGGCATGCCTATGACGCCTTTCGGCCTGCGCTTTACATGCTGGCGATCATTTTTGCAGCCCAGCTCTGGCTCGCGGATCTTGCAACGGCGCTCTATTTCACCCTGCGGTTCGTCTGGTTGCTGATGGTCGCCGGACTGGTGACCTACACCACGCGCGCCAGCGAATTCACCGACGGCATTCTGAGCGCGCTGCGCTTCGCACCCGCGTGGGTGCCGCGTGACAAGATTGCACTGGCCATGTCGCTGGTCTGGCGCTTCATCCCGATGGTGCGCAAAACCTTTGACGAGGTACGCGAGGCGCAAGCCGCGCGCGGTCTGGATCGCAACATGCGTGCGCTCATGGTGCCCATCGTGGTGCGCACCCTCAAAAATGCCGATGAGATAGCCGAGGCCATCACCGCACGATCATTGGACGACTGAGCCCGCGCCACCCGCCCGGATCATGCCACAGATTTCTGCCTCAGTTTAAGCGCCGGTCAGTTTCTGGAACCAGCGCAGCGGCATGAAGTGGCTCAGGGTGAACAGCAAGGCGAAGGGACGCGGAAAGTTGCGCGCGAACCGCTTGCTTTCCATGCCCTTGATCACCTGATCGGCGGCTTCCTCCGGCGACATGATCTGCACCATTTTGAAATCGTTTTTCTCGGTCAGCCGCGTGCGGATAAAGCCCGGGTTCAGACATTGCACCTGAACCTTGCTGTGCATCAGATCGGCATGGAGATTTTCCGCCAGATGCATCAGCCCCGCCTTGCTGGCGCCATAGCCCAGTGCCCCGGGCAAGCCGCGATGCCCGGACAGCGATCCGATCAGCACGATATGCCCCCGGTCGCGCACCGCAAACCCCGGAACGATCTGCGACAGGACCCGAACCGCCCCCATCAGATTGGTCTCGAACATCTGCTCGACGGCGTCGGCGTCCCAATCCTGCGCAGCCATCGGCGTGTAGGTGCCAGCCAAATAGATGACGCCATCAATATCCGCGCCAATCTCCTGCGCGGCGGCTTCGACAGCGGCGCGATCCGTTACATCCAGCGCCAGCGCCCGCGCCTGCTGCAAGCCCCCGGCCAGCTCTGCCAGACGGTCCTCAGAACGCGCCGACAGGATCAGCCGCACGCCGCGCGCGTCCAGCGCCTGCGCCAGCGCCCGCCCCAGCCCTTCACTGGCACCGATCAGCCAATAGGTCTTTCCGTTCACGCTCATGATCCGCCCTCCTCGTCGTCCTTCCCGGTCTCGGCGACAGAGGCAGACGGGCGCATCGTCGCGATCAGCTCGGCCACTGTGACGCCGAATTTGCGCATCTGGGACCGGTTCATGATCGTGCCATTTTCCATCAGATACAGCCAATCGGTGACATCGAGCACATGTCCCCCGGCGTCCTCGTCCAACCGGATACGATAGCTCAGCGACAGAGTCGGCCCGGAGAGCACCCCCTTGCCGTCGCCAATCACGTCAGGTGCCGTGGCACGGATGGTGCCATCCGCTTGCAACTCCAGCGCCCATTCCCGCAGTTGAGTGCCGCCTTTGGCATAGGTAAATTCTTCGCGCAGCGTGCCGGAAGTGCCCTCCCATTGCCCCTCCATCCGCGCGACAAAGCGAGAGGCCACCCGACCATCGGGGCCGTAGATCACGCCTTCGCTGTCCATCACCCCGTTCAAATGGCGTTTGGGATCGAACACCGGACCAAGCCCGGCATAATCCGCAGGCTTTTGCGCACGGAAATTAAAACCCGGCCGCCAGGCAATGAACAGGGCCGCCAGCAGGACGATGACAATCAAAAGGCACAGAAGTTTCATGAGCTGACCTCCTCGGTCGGCGGTTCCGGACGCGTGCGATAGCGTGCGCCCATGAGTTTCAGGCGTACCGCCTGTATGTAGATCAATCCGACCGTGCGCATTGCACCGAAAGGCCGGCGCAGACAGGCCCCCAGAATGGCGCGGTTGGTCAGAGGGCGACGCGGCCCGCTCAGCGTGGCCACCAGTCCCTCGTCGCCGTTTTCATGCAAAATGCGAATGGCGATCCTGTCCGGACGGATTGAGAAGCCAAAGCTGTAATGACCCGCGATCTCCTGAAACGGCGACACATGGAACACCTTGCGCGCCGTAATCTGATCGGTCGGCGTAATCGGGGCGAACTCCTGGCGATGGCACAGGTAACTGTGGCGATCCCCAAAGGTGTTGTTGACCTCGGCAATCACCGCCAGCAGGCCGTCACCGCGCAGCGCCAACCAGAAGCTGACCGGGTTGAAGACAACACCGGCATAGGCGGGTTGGGTGAGCAACCGCAGATCATAGCTGCCCGTCAGGCCCGCTTGCGCAAAGATATCACGCGCCCAGCTGGCCCCGCGCCCGTCCCCGCGCGGCCCTCCGTGATCGCGGTCATGCACGGAAAACAGATTGAAACGATTGCGCGAAAACAGCAGCGGCCCGCGCCGGTCTTCGGGATCGATCAGGACGAAATCGACGCCATAGGAAAAGCTGTTGCGCAGCGGGCCAAAGCGGGCATGGACGGTCTTGCCGCTGAGATGTTCCGGGGCATGTGTCATTGCGCGGCCACTCCGAACGTGCGGCTCTGCGCCTGCAGGGCCTCGCTGACTCGCACCGCGCTGGCAAAGCCGTCTTCGTGAAAACCATGCCGCAGATAGGCCCCGGCAAACCACGTATTATTCTGACCCTGAATGCGATCAATCTGCCCCTGCGCACGCAACGCCGCGTGATCGAAAACCGGATGCCGGAAGGTGACCTCATCATAAATCGCAGGCCCTGCAACCTCGCGCGCAGGGTTCAGGCTGACGAACAGAGGATCGTTTTCGGGGATATTCTGCAGCCGGTTCATCCAATAGGTGACGCCGATCTTGGTGCGCTGTTCGGAACTCTGGGCCTGATAGACCCAAGAAGACCAGCAGGCACGACGTTTGGGCATGAAGGCCGGGTCGCAATGCAAAACCACCTGATTGTCCTGATACCGCAGATCCGACAGCGCCGAGGTTTCCTGCGCGGTCGGCTGCTCCAGCAATCGCAAGGCCGTGTCGGAATGGCAGGCGAAAATCACCTGATCGAAATGCCTCGGTGTCTGGCCCTGCGGTTTGACGACAACGCCCAGAGGACTGCGCTGGACGGCCTCAATCGGCGCGCCTGTCTGCAGCTCTGTGCCCCGCGCCAGAAGATTGGCTTCCAGCCGCCGCACATATTCCTGTGAACCGCCCGAAACCGTCCACCACTGGTGCTGACCGGTCGCCGACAGCAGGGCGTGATTGCGAAAGAACTGGACCAGCGTGCGCGCTGGAAAGGCGCGAATGTCCTCGGGCGCGGTCGACCAGATCGCGCCACAGATCGGCATCAGGTAATAGCGCTGGAACCACTCCCCCAACCCCATGTCATCGACCAGTTCGCCAATGGTCAGGCTGTCGTCTCGCGCCGCAGCCTCTGCTCCGGCATTGAAACGGAAAATGTCACGCACCATGCGCGCAAACCCCGGTCGCGTCAGGTTGCGCTTTTGCCCCAGAAGTGCGGCAACGGATTTCAGCCCGTATTCGACGCGCCCGCCGTCGATGCTTGCCCCAAAGCTCATGTCGCTTTTTTCCACCGGCACATCGAGATCGTCGAACATTGCCGTCAGATGCGGATAATTGGCGTAGTTAAAGACGATGAAGCCCGTATCAACCGGCTGATCGCCAAACCGCCCGGCCAGAACCGTGCGCGCATGCCCGCCCAGACGCGGCGCCGCTTCGAAAAGAGTCACCTGATGGCTGTCCGCCAGCCGATACGCGGCAGCAAGACCGGAAATGCCGCCGCCAATGATGGCGACGGACTGGGCTGGGGCGGGCGTTGAATCAAGTGACATGGCCTTGGTCTCCTTATTTCCTCTGACTACGCAGCCGACGGCCCTTCGGATCACCTGCCCCCACGAAAATCCTGAAAAAATCTCCAGAGAAAATAATTTTGATCCACCACTCGACCCAAAGCGTAAACGAGATATGCTGAGCTTGGACCAACATATTTTCCTGCCCGACGGGCCTGAGACCGCACCCAGCGGGGCGCCTTTGGATGTTTTGGCCGTCCCGCCGCGCGAAAACGCTACGGCGCACGGCACGAGCGGGCATCGCAATACGCTGCGTCAGCAGCAGGGCAAAAAGCAGAGCAAAGTGACCAAAAACGGTGAGATTTCCAACGAGACGCAATGGATGTTGCAGGTTCGCGATCATCGCGACAAGATCGCCTTTGGCCAGTTGTTCGACCATTTTGCCCCGCGCCTGAAGGGCATGATCATGCGCTCGGGCTGTTCTTCAGCACAAGCCGAAGACATTCTGCAAGAGGTCATGCTCAAGGTCTGGCGCAAGGCACATCTTTACGATCCGGCCCGCGCGCAGGTCTCGGCCTGGATCTATCAGATCGCCCGCAACCAGCAGACCGATCTGTTTCGCAAAGAGGCCCGCCCCATGCCCGAGGCGCTCAAAACCCCGGACCAGCCCGAACCCGACGCCAGCCACGTCGTCGCGCTGGATCAGGAGGTCGCCCACCTCCGACGGGCGATGGACAATCTCAGCCCGGATCAGCGTAGCATGGTTGAAAAGGCCTATCTTGGCGAACTCAGCCATTCCGAAATCAGCGAAGCAACAGGACTTCCCCTTGGCACCATCAAATCCCGCATCCGACTGGCCCTTGAAAAACTAAGACATGAAATGAAAGGAGCACGACCATGACGGCCATCACCCATCACGTTTCCGACGCGCTTCTGCTGTCTTATGTGTCCGGCCAGTTGCCGCATCCCTTTGCACTGGTTGTCGCGGCCCATATCTCGCTCTGCGATGACTGCCGGGCGCGCGCCGCGGCGCATGCCCATGCCGGGGGGGCTCTGTTGGAAAGTACCGCATCTGCGGAACTGTCCGGAGGGCTGAAATCTGGCTTGATGGCGCAGCTTGATGCCCCTGCCCCCACCGAACCGCATTACACGGCAAAAGGCCCCTATCCCGCCCCCGTCATGGCGGCGCTCAAAGGCCAGCCCCCGCGCTGGAAGCATCTCGGCCTTGGCACTCGCCAGTCGATCCTGCATCACGGGCGCGAAGGCAGTGTACGACTGCTTTATATTCCCGGGGGCATGGCTGTCCCGGACCATGGTCACAACGGGCTGGAGCTGACACTGGTGCTGCAAGGCGCGTTTCACGATGAAACCGGGCGCTTTGGCGTCGGCGATCTGGAAACGGCGGATGGCGATCTGGAGCACACGCCGATTGCGGAAGCCGGCGCGCCCTGCATCTGCCTTGCGGCGACGGATGCCTCGCTGCGGTTTTCATCACTGCTGCCGCGTCTGCTGCAGCCGATTTTCCGGATCTGAGACGTTTACGGAGCCGACCTCACAACACCCGGCGCAACCCCGATTGCACCTTCTGCAGCTTGGGCAGGTAGTCCTGCACCAGGGTTTCCACCGGATCCTGTGTTACTGCCATGCCGGTGTTGAGCGCCGCCACAATCCGACCGCGCCCGTCAAAAAGCGGGACGGCGATTGATCGCAGTCCAAGCTCCACCTCCTGATCGATCAGCGCGAACCCCAGATCGCCCGCACGCTCCACCCGCGCGAGGATGTCGGCGGGGTCGGTCAGGCTATGGGCCGTGCGCGGTGCCAGATTTGAGGCCTCGATCCGTGCCAAAGCCTCTGCCCGGGGCAACGCCGCCAACAAGACACGCCCCATGGAGGTGCAATGTGCTGGCAGACGGGACCCCGGCATCAGCCCGATGGACATCACCCGGCGCTGCGCCGCGCGCGCGAGATAGACAATTTCCGTGCCATCCAGAATCGACACCGAACAGCTTTGCCCGATCTGTTCGGTCAATTGGTCCAGCCAGGGTTGCACGATCTGCGGCAGCGGCAACGCCGCAATCGCCCCCATGCCAAGCCGCAACGCCCGCGGCGTCAGAGTGAAAAACTTGCCGTCAGAATCCGCGTAGCCCTCGGCATTGAGCGTCAACAGGCAGCGCCGGGCCGTGGCGCGATCCAGACCCGTCGTCCCTGCCACATCGGTGATCGTCAGTTTCGGATGTTCCGCGCCAAAGCATTCAAGCACCCGCAACCCCTTGGCCAGAGACGAAATTGTATCGGAGGATTTGCGCGTCGAATTGTTCACCATGCGCACAAAATTCACTTCATTGCGAACAAAAGTCAACATGCGAACAAAAAGACTCGGCAGCCGCAAATCCAAAGCCTAGACCAGCCTCAGGATTTTGGAGGTTCTCATGGATAAAACCATTTCTTCCGTGGCCGAGGCGGTCGCGGACATTCCCGATGGCGCAACCATCATGATCGGCGGATTCGGCGGCTCCGGTGCCCCCATCGAACTGATCCACGCGCTGATCGACCGCTTCCGCGCCACAGGCAACCCAAAGAACGTAACCGTGATCAACAACAACGCGGGCAACGGCTTCATCGGCATCGCCGCGATGATCAAGGCGGGCATGGTCAAAAAGATGATCTGCTCCTTCCCGCGGTCCTCGAACGCCGAAGCGTTCAACGAAAAGTATCTTGCAGGTGAAATCGAGCTGGAACTCGTCCCACAGGGCACGCTGGCCGAACGCATTCGCGCGGCCGGGGCGGGCATTCCCGCCTTCTACACGCCTTCGTCTTTCGGGACCGAACTGGCCGAGGGCAAGCCGACCGAAGAATTCGACGGAAAGATGTATGTCCGCGAACGCTGGCTGAAGGCCGACTTTGCCCTCATCAAAGGACAACAGGGCGACACCGTCGGCAACCTGACCTACCGCATGGCGGGCCGCAACTTTAACCCACTGATGGCCATGGCTGCCGCGAAAACCATCGCGCAGGTCAGCGAACTTGGCGCCCCCGGCTCCATCGATCCGCAGCAGGTGATCACCCCCGGTATCTTTGTCGACACCGTGGTCGAAGTCGCCAATCCGCAACAAGAAGAAGTGCTCGTGCGCACGGGAGTGGTCCACTGATGTCCGGTTTCAATCTGATGGAAGACAAGCTGACGAATGCGCAAATTGCATGGCGTGCCGCGCAAGATATTGAAGACGGCTCCTATGTGAACCTCGGCATCGGCTTTCCCGAAATGATCGCCAAATTCCAGCCGGAAGGCCGCGACGTGACCTATCACACCGAAAACGGCGTGCTGGGCTTTGGCAAGGCGCCCGCCGAAGGGGAAGAAGACTGGGACCTGATCAACGCCGGGAAAAAGGCGATCACACTCAATCCCGGCGCCTCGTTTTTCCACCATGCCGACAGCTTTTCGATGGTGCGCGGCGGCCACCTCGATCTGGCCGTGCTGGGTGCCTATCAGGTCGCGCAAAACGGCGATCTCGCCAACTGGCGCGTCGGTTCCAAGGGCGTTCCGGCCGTGGGCGGCGCGATGGATCTGGTGCATGGCGCAAAACGCGTCGCCGTGGTCACAGACCATGTCACCAAGGATGGCAAGCCCAAGCTGGTTGAGGCCTGCACCTTCCCGCTCACCGGCGTGGGCTGCGTGACCCGTGTCTACACCTCTCTGGCGGTGATCGACATTGAAGACGGAAAATTCATCTTGCGTGAAAAGCTGCCGCAAATGACCCTGGAAGAGCTGCAGGCGGTGACGGGAGCAACGCTCCACACCGAGGGCGATGTGGCCGATCTGATTGTCCCGGAGGACCTGTGATGACTGACGTTTATATCTGCGACTACATCCGCACACCGATTGGCCGTTACGGCGGCGCGCTGGCGTCTGTTCGGGCGGATGATCTGGGGGCGATCCCTTTGAAAGCGCTGGCAGAACGCAATCCGTCGATGGATTTGGCGGCGATTGATGACGTGATCTTCGGCTGTGCCAACCAGGCGGGCGAAGACAATCGCAACGTCGCCCGTATGTCGCTGTTGCTCGCGGGCTACCCCGCCAGCGTGTCGGGCACGACGATGAACCGCCTGTGTGGCTCCGGCATGGATGCGATCATCACCGCCGCCCGCGCGATCAAGGCAGGCGAGGCCGATCTGATCATCGCAGGCGGTGTCGAAAGCATGTCGCGCGCGCCCTTCGTGATGCCGAAAGCGGAGACCGCCTTTGCGCGCGCCAATGCCGTCTATGACACGACCATCGGCTGGCGGTTCGTCAACAAACTGATGAAGGCGCAGTATGGCGTGGATTCCATGCCGGAAACCGCCGAGAACGTGGCCGAAGACTTCAGCATTTCCCGCGAAGATCAGGACCTCTTCGCGCTGCGGTCGCAACAAAAGGCAGGCGCTGCCATGGCCAACGGACGACTGGCGCAAGAGATCATCCCGGTGACCATCCCGCAGCGCAAAGGCGATCCAATCGTGGTTTCCGAGGACGAGCACCCGCGTCCCTCGACAACACTTGAAGCGCTGCAAAAGCTCAAGACCTTTGTCAAAGCCGACGGCACCGTGACCGCGGGCAATGCCTCTGGCGTCAACGACGGCGCGGCGGCACTGATCCTGGCCACGAAAGAGGCCGCCGAAAAGCACGGCCTGAAACCCATCGCCAAGGTGCTTGGCGGGGCCGCCGCAGGTGTGCCGCCGCGGATCATGGGCTTTGGCCCGGCGCCAGCGTCGAAAAAACTGATGGCGCGTCTGGGTCTCAAGCAGGAAGACTTTGCGGTAATCGAGTTGAACGAAGCCTTTGCCTCGCAAGGCCTTGCGACACTGCGCGATCTGGGCATTGCAGACGACGACCCGCGCGTGAACCCCAATGGCGGCGCGATCGCCATCGGCCATCCGCTCGGCATGTCCGGCGCACGGATCACCGGCACGGCGATGCTGGATCTCAAACCGGGTGAAAAGTCGCTGTCGACCATGTGCATCGGCGTTGGTCAGGGCATCGCGATTGCGCTCGAAGCCATCTAAACCCTTCAGCGGGCGGAAAAATCCTTCGCCCGCTGATGCAACAGGCTGGCCAGAAAATCGGCCGGGCTGTCCCGCGTGAAATCGAATTTCCGCGTCAACCCCACCGCCCCGGTCATGTAATCCACGCCCAGATCAAGCGTCGAAAGCCGCCCTTCGGTCATTTCGCGCTCAACCACGCCACGCGAAATGAACCAGAGCATGTCAGAGCGTTCCACCAGCGGCAGACCCACAGGGCGCGCGACGGTTTCAAACCGCACCGACAGGCTGGTCTCCAAGCCCGAGGCGATCAGATATTGCATCACCTGCTGGCGAATGATCGAGCCGGGGTTGGGCAGGATCACCGGATAGCGCCGCAGCGCCTCCACGGGCGACAAAGACAGCCCCGGGTGGTTCTTGCGTCCGACCAGCAGTACGGTTTCATCATAGAGATATTCAAACGACAGCCCCGTCATCTCGCGCGCTGGCGCCATACGACCGACCACCAGATCCAGACCGCCGGATCGCATGCGCTCAATCAGATAGCGGTTTGGCCCCGTGATCACGGCGATGCGGGCATCGGGGCGAAGCTCGGAAAACTCCAGCGCCACGGCAGGGAACAGCCCGCTTGCTACCGTCGGCAGCACGCCAACCTTGACCACATCCATACGCCCGCCACCGGTGATCGCCCGCACCCCGGCCTCCAGACTTTGCAACGACGACAGTGCATGGCGGCGAAAGGCCTCGCCCGCAGGCGTCAGAACCGCCTGCCGCCCGGTGCGGGTGAACAGCGGCGCGCCCAGCTGTACCTCAAGCTCGGCAATGGTTTTCGACAGCGCCGGTTGCGACACGTTGCGTGCCCGTGCCGCCGCGGTGATCGTCCCCGCTTCGGCAACCGCCAGAAAGGCCTCAAGATGGCGCAGTTTCAGGCCATTAGGTATATTCATTTGGTTATGTTTTTTGCATCATATTGTATTTTTAACATCGAAATACTTATGGCATTCTGAGCAAAAGGGAAGAGAAGAATGCACGCACTGACACGAGATTGGGGCACCATGCATGTGCACCACAGGCCCGGTTCCGGCCCGGCCCTAGTCTTTATCAATTCGCTCGGCACCGATTTGCGGATGTGGGACGCGGTCGTCACACGCCTGCCAGAAAGCTGGACCGCCCTGCGCATGGATAAGCGCGGGCATGGTCTGTCGGAGACCGCAGCCGAAGGATACGGCATTCCCGAACTGGCTGAAGACGTGATCGCCGCGATGAATGACGCCGGACTGGAGCGCGCCTTTTTGGTCGGTTGTTCCATCGGCGGGCTCATTGCACAGCATATCGCCCTGATGGCGCCCGCGCGCGTCATGGGTCTGGTGCTGTCGAACACAGCCCCGATGCTGGGCGCGGCGGAAGGCTGGCGCACCCGGATCGACGCCATCCGTGAAAGCGGTATGGCCGCCATGTCCGAAGGCATCCTGCCGCGCTGGTTCGGCCCGGCAATGCTGGCCAATGCGAACGCGCCCCTGTGGCGCACGCTTTTGGCCCGCACCGATCAGGACGGCTATATCGCCACCTGCGCCGCGATTGCGGGCACCGACATCACGGATCGTCTGTCCGAAATCACCCAGCCCGTGCTGGTCTTCGGCGGAAAACACGATCTGGCGACCCCGCCCGAGGTGGTTGAGGCTCTGGCCCGCGCCCTGCCCCGCGCTGATCTGGTGATGTTTGAAGAGACCGGCCACCTGCCCGCCATCGAGGCCCCGGAGGCCTTCACCGAGGCGTTGATGAAATTTGTGGAAAGGATCGCCTAAATGAGCGAGAAATTCGATCAGGGGATGAAAACCCGGCGCGAGGTTTTGGGCGACGCCCATGTCGATCGCGCCGAGGCCGCAAAGACCGATTTTGACCTGCCGTTTCAGAGCCTGATCACCGAGGGCGCCTGGGGTACGGTGTGGTCGTCGGACAAGATCTCTCGCCGTGAGCGCTCGATGCTGACCATCGCGCTCTTGGCTGCGACCGGGAATTTTGAGGAAATTCCGATGCATATCCGTGCCACCGCACGCACGGGCGCATCGAAAGAAGATGTGGCGGAGGCGCTGCAACATGTGGCGGTCTACGCGGGCGTGCCGAAAGCCAACCACGCGCTGAAGCTTGCCAAGCAGACCTATGCGGAAATGGAGGAGACCCAATGACCCGCCTGATCACCGATCAGGGCCCGTTGATCCCGCGCAACCGCGCGATCCACCCGGCCCCTTACGACCCCGACTACAAAACCAGCGTCGCACGCTCGCCGAACCTGCCGCTCTTGTCGATGGAAAGCTCCCCGTCGGAGGAAACCGGCCCGACTTTCGGTCACAACAAACTCGGCGCGCTGGACAACAACCTGATTCTGAACTGGACCAAAGGCGCCGCCCCCGCCGTGGGCGAACGCATCCTGCTGCATGGCCGCGTTCTGGATGAAAACAACCGCCCGGTGCCGAACACGCTGATCGAGATCTGGCAGGCCAATGCTGGCGGTCGTTATCGCCATAAGAAAGACACCTATTTCGCGCCGCTTGATCCGAATTTTGGTGGCTGTGGCCGAACCATCACCGATGAGGACGGCTGTTACGAATTCCTGACCGTGCGCCCCGGTGCCTACCCCTGGCCGAACCGCACCAACGACTGGCGTCCGATGCACATTCACATCTCGGTCTATGGCCACAGCTTCGGCCAGCGGCTTATCACGCAGATGTATTTCGAAGGCGATCCGCTGATTGATCACTGCCCGATCGCAGCGACAATCAAGGATCGCAGCCAGCTTGACCGCCTCGTCGCGCCGCTCGATTTCTCGAAATCGCGTCCGCTCGATTTCCTCGCCTATAAGTTCGACATCGTGCTGCGCGGTCGCCGCCAGACCATGTTCGAAAACAAGCTCGAAGGGATGTAATCATGGTCCAGAAACTCGATATTCTGCAGGAAACCCCATCGCAGACCGCAGGCCCCTACGTCCATATCGGCCTGATGCCGACCTATGCCGGCAATGGCGGCTACTACGACGAAGAAATCGGCACCACGCCTTTCCATGACGAAGCCAAGGTACAGGGCGAAATCGTGGAGATCACCGGCTCCGTGTTCGACGGCACGGGCTGGGCGATGCGCGATGCGATGATTGAAAGCTGGCAATGCGACGCAAACGGGATTTTTCCCGGCACGGACGGGGCCGACCCGGCTTTCACCGGCCATTGCCGCTTTGCTGCCGACGCCGAGAGCGGGGAATTCACCCTGCGCACCGTAAAGCCCGGCGCCTACAAGGGCCGCGGCGGCGTTGAGAGCGCGCCACATATCTCGCTTTGGGTTGTCGCCCGCGGCATCAACATCGGCCTCAACACCCGGATCTATTTCGAAGACGAAGACAACAGCACCGACCCGCTGCTGGCCCGCATCGAACAGCGCCCGCGCGTCAACACGCTGATCGCAAAGAAGACCGCTGAGGGCAAATACCGCTTCGACATCCGCCTCCAGGGGCAGGACGAGACCGTTTTTCTCGACCTGTAAAACCCGCGTAAAATCAAATATAAGGGGCGGCAAAGACCGCCCCTTTGCCTGTTCATAAGGATCTATCCGATGAGCCTTTCCGTCTTCGATCACCCCTGGCTGTCCGGTCTTTTTGGCGATCCGGACATGGCGGCGATCCTCGCCCCGGCCCGCCAGATGACACATATGCTTGCCTTCGAGGCCGCATGGTCGCGCGCCTGTGGCAAGGCCGGGCTGTTTAATGCGGCTGAGGCCGAAGCGGCGGCGATTGCGATTGAGGCGGCCGAGATCAATCTCGCCGATATTGCCGCCGGAATGGGACAAGACGGCGTACCGATTCCGCGACTGGTGAAGCAGCTGAAAGCAATTGCCCCCGCCGGGGCGGTGCACAAAGGCGCCACATCGCAGGATGTCGTGGACACCGCTATGGTACTGAGCCTGCGCGAGGCCTCCTTGCTGATCGGGGAGAAGCTCACGACATTGGAAACACTGCTGAAAACCCTCGAAGACAGCTTTGGCGACGCCCCCCTGATGGGCCGCACGCGGATGCAGGCGGCCACGGAGATCACTGTACGGGATCGCGTTCAGGCGTGGCGGCTGCCTCTTTCCGATCACTTGACAACACTGCGCCAAAAACGCGCCGATATTGAAAAAGTGCAAATTGGCGGTGCCTCCGGGGACCGCAAAGCGCTCGGCGATCAGGCCGATTTCGTCGTCGCAGACGTGGCCCGGACACTGGGTCTCGCGCCCACGGAGAAGAGCTGGCAGACCATGCGGCACGGGATTGCGGGCTATGCCTCATTCCTGTCACTGGTAACCGGTTCTTTGGGAAAGGTCGGCCAAGACATTGTACTCATGGCGCAGCAAGGCATTGAATGCGTGTCGATTTCCGGTGCAGGCGGATCGTCGGCCATGCCGCACAAGCAAAACCCCGTGACCGCCGAGCTGTTGGTCACACTGGCACGGTTCAACGCCACGCAGGTCAGCGCCATGCATCATGCGGTTGTCCACGAACAGGAACGCTCCGGCACCGCATGGAGCCTGGAGTGGATGGTCCTGCCGCAGATGCTGATGGCCACGGGACGTTCGCTTTCCATGGCCATCGAACTTGTTCAAAACATTCAAAGATTGGGCGACCCGACATAACCCGCCGTGCCGCCCCTGCGTCAGAATGGCAGGCCGATGTAATTCTCGGCCAGATCGCGCCTCGCGGTCTCTGAGCTGGCCAGATGATTGAGCGTCGCCTTGCGCATCTGTTCGGCAAAGGCGTCTTCGCCGTCGAACCGGTGCAGCATGGTGGTCATCTGCCAGCTGAACCGCATCGCTTTCCAGATCCGCTCCAAGGCGCGTGTGGAATATTCGTCGATGCCGGTTTTGCTCCCGCCTTTCACCGCGTCGATCAGCGCCGTGTAGAGATAATACACGTCTGAAGCAGCTAGGTTCAGCCCCTTGGCCCCGGTCGGCGGCACGATATGGGCGCTGTCGCCCACCAGAAAAAGATTGCCCCAGCGCAGCGGCTCGGAGACGAAGGACCGCAGCGGGGCGATGCTTTTCTCAATTGATGGCCCTGTTACAAGGCGGCTTGCCGCCTCCGAGGGGATGCGACGCGAAAATTCATCCCAAAAGCGCTGATCCGACCAATCTTCGACCTTATCCGCCAGCGGCACCTGTACATAGTAGCGCACCAGATTTTCGTTCCGCATCGACGCCAGCGCGAAGCCGTGGCGGGAGTTGGAATAGATCAATTCGTCATGCACCGGCGGCGTTTCCGACAGTATCCCAAGCCAGCCAAAGGGATAGACGCGCTCGAATTCGCGGCGTTTCTCTTCGGGAATGGTCTTGCGCGAAACCCCATGGAACCCGTCGCAGCCCGCAACATAAAGGCACTCAAGCCGCTTACGCGTCCCTTCATGGGTGAACTCGACACAGGATTTCTCCTGATCCAGATCGCGAATTTCCACGTCTGACACCTCATGCAACACCGTCGTGCCCATGGCATCCTGCGCATGATAGAGATCCGTTGTCACCTCGGTCTGACCATAGACCATGACCTGCTTGCCGGTCAGTGCCTTGAAATCGATGTGCACCATCAGTTCGTCGTCGGTCAGATAGCACCCGTCGTGCGGGATCCCCTCGACATCCATCCGCGCACCGACGCCTGCTTCGCGCAGCAACTCGACCGTACCCCACTCCAGGATCCCGGCGCGAATACGCGACAGAACATGATCACGGGTGGAGCGTTCGAGAATCACGGTCTCTACCCCGGCCTTATTGAGAAGCTGGGACAAAAGCAGCCCGGACGGCCCGCCGCCGATGATGGCGACCTCTGTTGTCAATGTAGTCATATGCGTTTCCTCCATTTTGGAAATATCCTAGCCATAGCGGGGCCACATCGGAATGGACCGGCTCTGCAATAAATGGTACTTTTCGTGCATGCATGAGATTGGCCAAATTCCCACATTCAACCTTTTCGGAGAAACCAGCGCCTTTCCCGACGTGATCCATTGCGAACGGGTGTTCGACCGGGCGCGCCTGCATGGTTGGCGCATCTCACCGCACCGCCACCAGCAGATGACGCAAGTGTTTCACATTGAAAAGGGCTTTGCGCGTGTCACCCTGGACGGAAGCGAAAGTGACTTGAAAAGCGGGGAATTCCTGTTTGTCCCGCCCAAAATCGTGCATGGTTTCAGGTTCGAAAAAGGCACCGAGGGAATCGTTCTATCGCTGCCCTCACCCGTTGTACAACGGCTTGGCCCAAACTCTGCAGAACTGACAACCTGGCTGGGGATTCCCCATCGGGGCTCTTTGTCGGGGATGGCGGCAGGCCTGCTCGGACAGATTGCCTATTTTCACGACAAATATGGCATATTTCGCGCACAGCGTCTGGTGGCGCTTTCGCACGCGCTGTTGATAAGCCTTGCAGAGGACACCGCCTCGGAGGGGGCCAGGACACAGGATCAAAGCCGGCAGTTGCAACGGCTGGACGCTTTGCTGGCAGACCATGTCGGCGCTGGCTGGAGTGCGGCGGACTATGCCCGGGCGCTTCACATGACACCCGGGCATCTCAACCGGATTGTCCGGCACGCTGCCGGGGTCACGCTGACGCACTATCTTGAAACCGCTGTGATGACCGAGGCCTGCCGTCATTTGGCCTTTACCCGTCTGCCGGTGGCCGAGGTCGGTTATCGGCTGGGCTATACGGATCCCCCGTATTTTTCGCGCAGGTTCCGGCTGCGGATGGGCGAAACGCCCACCCAATACCGCAGCCGGGTGGCCGGGAGCACCTAGGCCGCAAGCGGCAGCCGCACCGGCAAGGGACGGCGTGCGACACGCGCGGCAAGCCGCGTCATCTCTGGCACCCCCGTCGCGGCCAGTTTGCACCAGACCGCCCGGAACAAGAGCTCAGACGTCAGAGCCATGAAATCATGTGCTTTTTCAAGCGCCTGTTCCGTCATCCCAACGCGTGCACCCTGCCAGTCTGACAAGAGCGCAAGACAATCGGCATCACCACAGGCAAGATCTCCGACCAATGCGGCAAAGGCCTCCGCCCCTTCGGGGGCGCGCAATCCGCGCGTGGCCGTGGCAATCGCATGGATGCCATTCGCCCCTTCGTAGATCGAGGTGATCCGCGCATCTCGCCAAGTCTGGGACACGCGATACTCGGTCAGATAGCCATAGCCACCCAGCACCTGAATCCCCAGATCGGCGGCCCGTGTGCCTGCTTCGGTACAAAAGACCTTGCAGATCGGGGTCAGGAAATCCACCAAAGCACGATTTTCGCCCAACGCCAGCTCCGCCATGGTGAGGTATGTCATGGCGCGGGCGCCCAGAGCCAAGCTCCTCTGTTCCTCCAGCATGCGCTGCACATCCGGGTGATCGGCGAGAACCGCCTCGGACCCATCGGCTTTGCGTCCCTGTTTGCGCTCATTGGCATAATCAGAGGCGATCTGGTGGGCACGGCTGGCATGGGCCACGCCTTGCAGGGCCACATCAAGCCGGGCGTGGTTCATCATGGTGAACATCGCCATCAGCCCCGCCCCCTCTTCACCGATCAACTCAGCCTCAGCGCCGTCGAAAGCAAGCTGGCAGGTCGGCGAGGCATGCAGCCCCAATTTTTCCTCGATCCGGGTGACAGTGACCGCATTGCGCCGACCATCGAGTTCGGAAGGGCAAAGGAACAGAGACAGACCTTTGACGCCTTCGCCGCCGGTCCGGGCCAGCACGAGATGCAGGATGTCCTGCGACATATCCTGATCACCACCGGAGATGAAAATTTTCTCCCCCTCGATCCGCCAGCTTTCGCCCGAAGGCGTGGCTTTGGTGCGGATACGAGAGAGATCGGAGCCCGCACCCGGTTCGGTCAGGCACATGGTGGAGAGCGTTTCACCTGCCGCAAGGCGCGGAATCCAATACTGTTTCTGATCTTCCGTGCCGAACTTGATCAAGGTGGAGATCGCACCGGGCACGAGATTGCAGACCATCTGCATGGCGTGGTTAGCGCCCGAGAAAATCTCGGACACGCCCGCAGCCAAAAGTGCGTTCTGCCCCATGCCGCCGAACCCTTCGGGCGCGGTCAGACCCTGCCACCCGCCTTCGACAAGCTGGTCGAAAGCCGGTTTGAACCCGTCCGGCATGGTCACCCGGCCATCGTTCAACGCACAGCCCTGCGCATCGCCCGGTTCATCCAGTGGCGCGATCACACCTTCGGCAAAAGCGCCGAAATGGTCTAGGATGCCTTCAGCCAGTTCGTCGTCCCAATCCGGCAGGCGCGCAGCCCCGGCGACATGGGTCAGGCAAAACAGAATATCCTCAAGCGGGGCTTTGAACGGCGTCATTCGCTGACCCCCAAAAGCCGCATCGCATTCTCTTTCAGGATCAGCGGACGCACCTCATCGCGGAACTCGGCCTTGTCAAAGGCATCGAGCCATTTTTCAGGCGCAATCATCGGCCAGTCGGAGCCAAAGAGCATCTTCTTCTTCAGCATCGTATTGGCATAGCGCACCAGAATGGACGGGAAATATTTCGGCGACCAGCCGGAAAGATCGATATAGACGTTGGGCTTATGCGTCGCGACCGACAGCGCCTCTTCCTGCCACGGGAACGACGGGTGGGCGAGGATGATCGGCATGTCGGGAAAGTCGACCGCCAGATCGTCCATATACATCGGGTTCGAATACTTCAGGCGCATGCCGTTTCCGCCCTTCATCCCCGACCCGACACCCGTCTGACCGGTGTGAAACAGCGCCGGCTTGCCGCTTTCGGCAATCGCCTCATAGAGCACATAGGCGGAGCGGTCATTCGGGTAAAACCCCTGCATCGTCGGGTGGAATTTGAACCCCTGAATGCCGTGGTTTTCGACCAGATCGCGGGCCTCACGGGCACCCAGTTTGCCTTTGGCCGGATCGATCGAGGCAAAGGGGATCAGGATGTCCGAATGCTTGGCGCAGGCCTCGGCCACCTCATAGTTGTTGTAGCGGCGATAGCCGGTTTCACGTTCGGCATCGACCGGAAAGATCACCGCCGCGATGTTCTTTTCGCGATAATGTGCGGCGGTCTCGTCGATGGTCGGCGGATGCGACCAGGGTGCGCCGAAATATTTGGCCATGGCCGACTGCAGGTCGTCATAGCCATCATCATGGTGACAGCCACATGCCTCCTCGGCATGGGTGTGAAAATCAATCGCTCGGACTTTGGAGAAATCTACCATATTTCAGTTCCTTACACGCGGATCAGGGCCGGATCTTCGTTGTCGTAGAGACGCTCCAGAAGATCGGCACGACGGGTGATAATTTTGCGGGTATTGAGAGAGCCCTTGTCGGTGATCTCGCCATCTTTCACCGAAGGCGGCTCGGCCAGAATGATGGCGCGGGCAATCCGTTTGGCCGACCCCGAGGCCGCGCGTGCCATCTTGCGCAGCACATGGTGAATCTCGGCCTGCAGGTGTTCGTCGATCACGGCACCTTCGGAACAGTTGTCGCCATGAACGTGATCAGGACGCGGAAAGACGAACAATCCGATTTCGCCCCGGTCATGACCACAGACGACAACGTCGAGCACCAGCCCTCGCAGCGCCTCAAGCGCATCGAGGCGCAATTTGCCCGCCTGCACCCAGGTGCCGGTCAAAAGCTTGAAATCCTCCGACACGCGCCCGTCGAACACCAGACCACGGTCGGGATCTTCGGGATCGCGGAATTTCACTGCATCGCCCGTGATAAAGAACCCCTCTTCATCAAACACTTCGGCCGTTTTTTCCGGGTCGTTGAGATAGCCGGGCATGACATTGGGGCCACGCACGCGGATCTCGCAACGCATGTCCTCGTCCGGGATCAGCTTGACCTCTGCCCCGGGCAAAGGCACGCCAATCACGCCAGACCGGCCGATGGGTTCATGCACCATCACATTGGCGGGCGCAGTTTCCGTCAGCCCCCAGCTGGAAATCATCAAGGGCAGCTTGCCGCGCACCTCGATCGCCATTTCCTCGAGCCGGGTCCAGACATCCTGAGGCAACGACGCTCCGGCATAAAACAGCATGTCGAGATCTTTGAAATAGGCTTCGCGCAGCGCAAGATTGTGCTCCATCTCATGCACCAGCATCGAAAACCCAACCGGCACGTTGAAGGCGGCCGTTCCCGCCTTGTCGATCACATTCGCAACGGTTTGCGGGAACAGCGCCTTGGTGGGTTTGCCATGATCGATATAGAAAGACCCGCCATGCATCAGCATCATGTTGACGTTATGCGACCCCCCAAACACATGGTTCCAGGGCAGCCAGTCCACGATCCTCTGCGGGCGTTCCTTCATGAACGGCAACACCGACGCCATCATCGCCTGGTTGGCGCACATCATACGTTGCGTCGTCATCACGCCCTTGGGATCCGAGGAGGACCCGGAGGTGAACAGGATTTTCGCCAGGCTGTCGGGACCGACCGTCGCATGCACCGCCTCAAGATCCGCGCCCGCGTCCCCTTTCAGGAGCTCAGCGAAAGGGGTCACGGGACGCGGCGCGCCCTCCGGGAGCGAGGCCACGATTTCGATACCGTCGAGATCCGAAAGGGCCAGCGCCTTGGCATAGCGCCCCGCATCATCGACAAAGGCCATAGCCGGTTTGGTCTTATTGATCGCATATTGCAGACGGAAATGGGCCTCTTCGATCAGGGAATACTGTTCAGCCAGCGGCACGGTCGGTACCCCGATCCACTGCGCGGCAAAGGACAAAAGCGCATGATCGACGGAATTGCCAGACATGATCAGGATCGGGGTCTGTTCATTGAGGCCACGGCCCGCCAGCGCGGCGGCAATCGCCTTGACCCGCTCCAGCACTTCGCCATAGCCCAGCTCACGCCAGCCCGCGCCTGAGCGCTCTGCCAGATAGACGGTCTCAGGACGTTCCCGCGCCCATTTTTCCAGCCAGACCCCGGTGTGCTCCACAACCGGATCAAGCGGCACATTGGATGTCAGCAACAAGGTCTGCTTATCCTGACGGTGCGACGTCACAGAGTGCGGGACAATCGTCAGCCCCGTTGTTTGATCTTTCATGCGTTCCTCCCAAAATGATCCCTAAACCGAGATCATGGTGTCCTCACCCGTCCGAGCAGAGCCCTAAGCGTCTCCCGCTCTGCCTCGGACAATTTTTCAAACAGGGCCGTTTCATGCCCCTGCACCGCGACCTCTGCAGCGCGCCATTTCGCTGACCCGTCGGGCGTCACCCGCAGGGCATATTGGCGCCGGTCCCCTTCGACCCGACCGCGTTCGATCAGCTCCGCGCTTTCCAGCTCATCCACCAGCACCACCACGCCGGAGCGTTCGATATGCAATGCCTCGGCAAGGCGACTCTGGGAGATGTCAGGGTTCTCCTCGATGATCGCCAAAGCCGAAAACGACGTCATGCGCAGGCCAAGCGGTTCCAGCGTCGCTGACAGATCTTCGCGCACCGCCAGAAACGCCCGCTTCATGTTGTATCCGACGAACTGCCGAAGATTGTTGTCCGTCACCTCGATGGGTTTGCCTGCCTTTTTCATGTCACACCTGTTCTGCTCAATTGGCGACCAGATCGACCAGCCAGAAGCTGAGCGCCGGGAAGCTGACCAAGATGACGATCCTGCAGACCTCTGCGATGATAAAAGGCGTCGTTCCACGGAAAATCTCGCGCGTTGGAATGTCTTTTGCCATCGAAGAAATCACGAAGAGGTTCATCCCCACCGGCGGTGTGATCAGCCCCATTTCCACCACAACGAGGGAAATGATCCCGAACCACATCGCCTGCTGTTCCGGCATCAGGCCGAAATCCAGCGCCATAATCGTCGGAAAGAACACCGGCACCGTCAGAAGGATCATCGACAGGCTGTCCATCAGGCAGCCCATGATCAGGTAAAAGACGATAATCCCCATCAGGACCACCATGGGGGCCACATCGGCGGCCGAGAAATAGGCCGCAACCTCTGCCGGCATCCGGCTCAGCGCCAGGGCAACATTGAAGATATCCGCGCCGAACACGATAGCGAAAATCATCGCCGTCGAAGCCGCCGTATCGATCAGGCAGTCGAGAATGGCCCGAAGATCAAGCCCCCGGGTCAGCACCCCCGCAATCAACATCAGGATCACTCCGACCGAGGCGCCTTCGGCGGGTGTAAAGAACCCACCATAGATCCCGCCCAGAACGATCACGAAGATCACCACGATGTGCCAGATGTCGCGCAGCGCTTTCAGGCGCTGGGAAAAGCTCGCAGGCGCATGGGTCGGGCCTTCTTCGGGGAACAGACGGACATAGACGGCAATGGCGATACAGAAGCCAATCACGGCCAAAATGCCGGGAATGGTCGCCGCAAGAAAGAGTTTGACGATATTCTGTTCCGTCAGCAGCGCATAGATGATCAGCACCACCGAGGGCGGAATAAGAATGCCCAGCGTACCGCCTGCGGCCAGCGACCCGGAGGCCAACGCACCGGAATAGCCATGTTTACGCATCTCCGGCAAAGCCACCCGCGCCATGGTCGAAGCCGTGGCCAGAGACGACCCGGAGATCGAACCAAACATCGCACAACCCGCAACCGACGCCATCGCCAGCCCGCCCCGCAGATGCCCGATCCAGGCGTTCGAGGCGGCAAAGATCGCAGCGGAAATGCCAGAGCGCGTCGCCAGATGCCCCATCAGGATAAAGAGCGGCACGATCGCCAGCTCATAGGACATGAATTTGTCGACCCAGGCCGTGTTTAAATAGGCCATCAGCGCATAGGGTGAGGCCAGGGTGATATAGCCCACGGCCCCCACCAGCCCCATGCCCAGCGCGATGGGCATACGGGCAAAGATCAGCAGCAGAAGCCCGATCACCATCAGAACGGCAATTGTCAAAGGATCCATCAGCGTACCTCCATGCCGCGAAATGACCCGCTCAGCATCGGCAAGGCCTGCAAGATCGCGACCAGCGCGGAAAGCCCCGCCCCGAAGATCGCAGGCAGATACACCCACCAGATCGGTGCGCGCAGCAACATGGTGCGATCGCCGTAGTCATGCATCTCCGACAGACCAATGCAGAGGCGCCAGGCCAAGAAGGCCCAGCCAAAGGCAAAGACCAGCGTCCAGACGCCATCGAAGCGGCGCTGGATCACGGGCTTGAGCCAAAGTGTGAAGAGATCCACCATCACATGTCCCTTGTTGAACTGGCACAGCGGAAGGAACAGCGACGCGCAGGCGGCACAGGCCAGCTCAACCAGTTCAAAATCACCCCGGATACCCCCGAACCCCAAATTGCGCATCACCACAGAGAGTGTCACCGCGATCGAGGCCAGAAAAATGACTGCCCCGCCCAGCCCGGCGGCCAGAAGGCACACTCCGCGCAGGGCCTTAAACAGGGGGGTATGGTCCCCCTGTTCGTGGTCGTTATGAAGCCGTTCGGCCATGGTCGGTCACCCAGCGTCCAGAAGCTCGTTGGCGCGGGCCACAATGGCAGCGCCATCATGCCCGGCATCGTTCAACTTCTTGATCCAGTTGTCATAGATGGGTGTTGCCATCTCACGCCATTTTTCGACTTCGGCAGCAGGTATCGTGTGAATCTCATTGCCCTGCTTCTCGACCATCGAACGGCCGAAGGCTTCGAATTCATCAAACTGCTCGCCCAGGCGGCGGGACAGATCGATCCCGGAATGATCGTCGATCACCTTGCGCAGATCGTCGGAGAGACCCTCGTATTTGCGCTCATTCATGACCAAGGAGAACGTGTTGCAATAAATGCCGCGCGCGCCCGCTTCCGGTTCGTTCGACACCGTGGTGAGTTCCTGCAGCTTGAAGGCCGGGACCACCTCATAAGGCAGACAGCAGCCGTCGATCACCCCGTTCGACAGCCCGACGACCATTTCGGTCACCGGGAAGAACACGGTTTCCGCCCCCATCAGCGCCAGCATTTCGCCGGTGGCCTGATTCGGAGCGCGCAGCTTCAGCCCCTTGATGTCCTCCGCCGAGTTGATCTTTTGACCGCGGGTATGGAACTTGCCGCCATCATGGGTGTGAAAGGCCAGAGGCTTGAGACCGCGATATTCATTCTGGCCGTATTCTTCCATCAGCTGGTGCATCGCGACCGAAGTTTTCGCGGCATTGGTCACCATGAACGGCAGCGCCATGGTTTCTGCCACTGGGAAACGGTCGGGTGTATAAACGGGCAGCGTCCAGGAAATATCGGCAATTCCCTGACGCGCCTGATCGGCAAGCTGCGGCGGCTTGCCGCCAAGCTGCATCGCCGGGAACATCTGCATTTCAATCGCCCCGTCAGAGGCCTCGGAGATCTCCTTGGCCCAGACGTCAAAGAACCGGGTCTGCATCGGGGCGACGCCCGGCAGAAAATGCGCCACGCGCAGCGTCACTTCGGCCGCGTTGGCTTTCTTCAAAAGTGCGGGGGTGGCCAGAGCGGCCCCCAGGCTTGCAAGCGCCGTACGGCGTGTCATCGTTGTCATGTCAATTCCTCCCATTCATGACAGATACCCGATTTCAGACGGGTTCTTGGACTTTGTTGAACATGGGCGACCTCCTCCGCCGCCCACATCGTCCCTGGCACGCGCCTAGCGAAACACCGGCGCGCGTTTTTCCAGAAAGGCGCTCAGCCCCTCTTCGGCATCCTTGCTGGTCTGAGACACGGCAGCGCACATGCTTTCCATGAACAGACCATCGGCCTTGGCCATGTCTTCGATCCGGCTGATCGCCTGAATCATCATGTAGTTTGACAGAGTGGCGTTCTTGGCAATCTTCGCGGCCAATTTGCGCGCCAGCGCCATGGCTTCGCCCTCGCCCACCGCATAATGGGTCAGGCCCAGCGCCAACCCTTCGTCGGAGGTGTATTTGCGGCCCGTCAGCATCATCTCGCACATGCGGTCCGCGCCCAGAATACGCCCGATCCGAACCGAGGCCCCACCGCCGACAAAAATGCCGCGCATCCCTTCGGGCAATTGGAAGATAGTCGAGGGTTCCGCAATGCGCACATGGGTCGAAGCTGCCAGTTCCAGCCCGCCACCGATCACCGCGCCGAACATTGCCGAAATCACCGGCAGGCCGCCGAACTGGATCTTGTCCATGACGCCATGCCAGCCCCGGGAATGGCGCATCGTACCTTCAGCATCGCGGGCCACATGTTCCGACAGGTCGAGGCCTGAACAGTAATGCCCCGCC
Source organism: uncultured Celeribacter sp. (assembly GCF_963675965.1). NCBI lineage: Bacteria > Pseudomonadati > Pseudomonadota > Alphaproteobacteria > Rhodobacterales > Roseobacteraceae > Celeribacter > uncultured Celeribacter sp. Next base: position 1,146,536 of record NZ_OY780935.1, read on the forward strand.
GTCCCGGTCAGGATCACAACCCGCACGCCCGCAGGCGGTTGCGAGAAAAAGCCGTCGATCGCCTCCAGAAGCTCATCGCACATGGCATTGCGCTTGGCCGGGCGGTTCATGGTCAGAGTGGCAATCGGCCCCTCGATTTCGATCTTGAGAATGTCACTGGTCATGAGCACCGTCTTCTTATTTGATCGGCATGCGCGCTGCCGCGTCGAGCCGGATTGTCGTGCCGTTCAGCATCGGGTTTTCAACGATCTGCTGCACGAGGCGGGCATATTCGTCGGCGTCTCCCATCCGGTTCGGGAAAGGAATGTTCTTGAGGATGTCCGCACGCACCTCATCGGGCAGCCCGGCGCTCATCGCGGTTTCAAAAAGGCCCGGCGCAATCGCCATCACCCGAATGCCGAACCGAGCCAATTCACGCGCGGCGGGCAAAGTCATCGAGGCCACACCGCCTTTGGAGGCCGAATAGGCCGCCTGCCCGATCTGACCGTCTTCGAACGCCACTGAGGCGGTGTTGACGATCACGCCGCGGGCGCCGTCATCATCCAGCGGCTCCGCCTTGGCGATAGCCCGCGCCGCGATGTTCATCACCGCATAGGTCCCCAGAAGGTTTACATTCAGCGTTTTCGCGAAACTGTCGATGGTCAGCGATCCATCCCGCGGCAGAATGCGGCTGGCGGTGCCGATGCCGGCGCAGGACACCACGATACGTGGCACGCCCAACTCCGCCTCAATGCGCGCAAAGGCCTTTTCGACAGCGGTTGCGTCGCTGACATCCGTTGCGATGCCAATCCCGCCGATCTCCGCAGCGGCGTGCTCTGCGGCCTCCTGCGACAGATCCAGAACCGCAACCCGTGCTCCCTGTGCCGCCAGCCGCCGGGCCGTCGCCTGCCCCAGCCCGCTGCCCGCGCCTGTCACAGCGGCAACGCACCCATCAATCTGCATTGGTATTCTCCTCCCATTTGTCGAAACACTGCGCTGACATTATTGTTATGTCAATGAACAATTAATGAGGATACCTTTTGCGAGCGCAGAAAATTTCACCGCGCCACACCTCCAGGCGGTGCCCGCACCCATGAGGGAGCCACTCATAAAGCCATCAAAAAAATAGAAATAGCTCCCGCAGCATGGTTGCTGCGACGCAGAAAGCTTTCGGGGATTTACATCTGAAAAAGGAACGCGCGCTGGCGTCCCGAGGCCTTATTCCTTGCGGGGTAGATGCAAAGGGGCGCGACTCAGATGGTTTCCGGCCTCGGCGATTTTGGCAGCAAGACGCAGGAATTCGTCTCGTTCCTCCGGATCAAGGCCGGCGAGAATGTCATCCTGAATTCCCCGGACAACGGGGATTAGCTCTTGCAGTAAAGCTTCGCCTGCCGCCGAGAGCGTGACTGTTTTCGCGCGCCGATCATGGGCACAGACGGCCCGTTCCACCAACCCGCGCCCCGCCAGTCGATCCACGACGCCACCGATGGTCGCACGGTCATAGGCGATCAGCCCGGCAAGGCTGGCCTGATCGAGACCGGGGTTCGCCCGAATCGCGTTCATGGCCGCGAATTGCACCGAGGTGATCGCGAATCCCGCCGCCTTTGTGCGTTCCTGAAAAACCGAAAGCGAGATCTGGTTCAGCCGCCGGATCAAATGGCCGGCCATATTGTGAATCTCAAGCTTCATCCGGTTTTTCCTTTATATTCTTGCACTCAACAGTGATCATTTGACCCCTTGATGCACAGAGAGAGCCTCCTGCGTCAATAATAAGCATACTTACCGACTTGACCCAGATCAAATGATAAGCATACATACTATTAACGGCGCGACGGGAGCGCGCCCGACAAAAAGGAGGAGCTCACCAATGTTCACCAAGACCAGACTGCTCAGCACAATCGCCGCCGCTACTCTGACGGCCACATCCGCATTCGCTCAGGATGTCACCCTGATCATGCACCACTTCCTGCCGCCGGTGGCCAATGCCCACAAGGTCATGCTGGAACCCTGGGCTGAACAGGTCGAGGCCGAGAGCGATGGACGCATCGACATTCAGATCTACCCGTCCATGTCCATGGGCGGCAAACCCAGCGAGCTGTACAGCCAGGTGCGCGACGGCACCGCGGACATCGTCTGGACCCTTCTGGGCTACACGCCGGGCGTCTTCCCGCGCACCGAAGTGTTCGAACTACCGACCGTCCACAAGGGCTCTGCGACCGACACCACCGTGGCCCTCAACGCATCGATGGATCTTCTGGCCGAGGACTTCAAAGACATCCACGTCCTGTTCCTGCATGCCAATGACGGCAACCTGATCCATTCGGGCACCCAGGAAGTCAAAACCTTTGAAGATGTCGCGGGTCTGAAACTGCGCACCCCTTCGCGCACCGGCGCCTGGCTGATCGAAGCGATCGGCGCGGAACCTGTCAGCCTGCCCGTTTCCGCCGTGCCTGAAGGCATGGCCAAAGGCGTGATCGACGGGGCCATGACCACCTATGAAATTGTCCCGGCGCTGAAGCTCCAGGAACTCGACAAATACACGGCGGAACTGCCCGATGGCGACCGCTTCGGCACGGCTGTGTTCATGGTCGCCATGAACCAGGACGCCTATGATCGCCTGCCCGACGATCTGAAAGCGGTGATCGACGCCCATTCCGGCATGAATGTCGCCGCCGAGATCGGCGCCATGTGGGAAGGGTTCGAAGACAACGGCATCAACGCTCTGGATGCTGCTGGCGTGACACGCACGACCTTCTCCGCAGAAGATGCCGAAAAATTCTCCGCCGCAGGCGATACGGTCGTTGATCGCTGGATCGAAGAAGTCAGCGGCAAAGACATCGACGGCGCCGCTCTGGTCGATGCCGCCCGTGCCGCCGTCGCCTCCGCACAGGACGCACGCGGCTCACAGGCCGACTGACCCCACGCCTGATCGGGCGACGGCGGTTCTGTCCCGTCGCCCGATCCCACCACGCACACTGAAACACGCACCCTTTCGGGAGGCATGCTATGCACGCACACGTCACGCGTCTGGCAGACGCATTCGCCATGCTTGGAGGCGCCATCCTCTTTGTCATCGTGATCGTCACCACCACCAACACCAGCGCCTTTATTCTGGACCGCATTCTGGGGCCAATGGGCGTCAATATCTCCGGCCTGCCCGGCTATGAAGACTTCGTTCAGCTCGCCATTTCCGGCGCTGCGCTGTTGTTTTTCCCCTTCACACAGGCCTCTCGCGGACATGTGGCCGTTGATCTGTTTGTCGCCAATGCGCCCATGCCAGTGAAATGGCTTCTGGATCGGATGTGGCTCAGCGTCACCACCGGTGTCGCGCTCTTCCTTGCCTGGTGGATGGTGCAGGGCATGCTCGAAATCCGCTCGGATGCTGCCGAAGCCGGTGTGCTCGGCTGGCCGATCTGGCCCTTCTACCTGCCCGGCATCGCCTCGATGATCCTTTGGGCCATCGTGTCCCTCAGCCAAATGTTCGGAGACAACCGTTATGCTTGATCCCATCACCATTGGGGTCGTGGGCCTCGTCATCCTTTTTGTCCTTCTGATCCTGCGCATGCCGGTCGGCATCGCCATGATCCTCGTCGGCATCGGCGGCACCTATGTGCTGTCTCTGGCGCTCCCCTATGTTCGCTTCGTGCCCTATCTGCGGCAGTTCAAAACCCTGCTGTGGGAAAATGTCGCCAGCTACGACCTCTCTGTCGTCCCGCTGTTTGTGCTGATGGGCTACATCGCCGCCGAAGCCCGGCTGTCCAGCGACCTGTTCAAAGGGCTGGAAGCCTTGCTGTCACGGCTGCGCGGTGGTGTGGCCATGGCTGCGATCGCGGCCTGCGGTGGCTTCGGCGCCGTCTGTGGCTCCTCGCTGGCGACAGCTGCGACCATGGGAAAGGTGGCGCTGCCGGAACTCAAGGCCCTTGGCTACAAGGATCGTCTCTCGGCGGGCGCCTTGGCCGCAGGCGGCACACTCGGCATCCTGATCCCGCCGTCGGTGGCACTGGTGATCTATGCGATCATCGTCGAGGGCTCGATCCTCAAGATGTTTCAGGCGGCCGTGATCCCCGGTCTGCTGGCCGTTCTGTCCTTCATTGCCGTCATCGCCATTCTGGTCCGCGTGGACCCGTCGCTCGCGCCCGAGCCGCGCCCGATGGAACGCGACGCCCGCAACCGTGCCCTCAAACGCCTGCTGCCGGTGATCCTGATTTTCGGCGCGATCATCCTGGGGCTGGGCTTTGGCCTGTTCACACCGACGCCCGCCGCCTCCATCGGCGTCTTCCTGATCGGGGCCTATGGCTTTGCCCTGCGCGGTCTGACGGGTGAAGGACTGAACTGGGCCGGGCTCAAACGCGCCCTGCATGCCACCGCCATCACCTCGGGCATGATCTATCTGATCCTGTTTGGCGCCGAGGTACTCAAGGGCTTTTTCACCCGCACCGGGCTGCCGCAGGCCTTGTCGGAATGGGCCGCCACCTCTGGCATGGATCCGATGCTGGTGCTGGTGATCATGCTTGGGGTGTTCATCCTGCTGGGCTGTTTCATGGAAAGCCTCGCAATGATCCTCGTGGTGGTGCCTTTCTTCTGGCCAACGCTGATCGCACTGAACGGCGGCGATTATGTCACCGCTGAAATGGCCGCCTTTGGCATGGGCAACGAAGAGCTGAAAATCTGGTTCGGCATTCTGGCCCTCATCGTCGTGGAACTCGGGCTGATCACGCCGCCCGTGGGCCTCAACGTCTTCATCATCTCCTCGCTCGCCAAGGACACCAAGATGTCCACCATCTTCCGGGGCGTTCTGCCTTTCCTTGGCTCCGAGGTCATTCGTGTCGGCCTGATCCTGATGATCCCGGCACTCACTCTCACCGTTCCGCGCCTCATCGGCGGCTGATCACTGAAAAAGGAGACACTCACATGTCTGATCTTCCTATCATTATTGCCGGTGGCGGCATCGGCGGCCTGGCAGCAGCCTGTGGCCTTGCCCGCAAAGGCCATCGCTCCATCGTTGTCGAGCAAGCCCCCGCGCTTGGCGAAATTGGTGCGGGCATCCAGATCGGCCCGAACGCCTTCCACTGTTTCGACTATCTCGGCGTCGGCGACGAGGCCCGCGAAAAAGCGGTCTATATAGACAAGCTGCGCCTGATGGATGCGCAAACCGCCGAAGACATCACGTCGATCCCGCTGGACGAACCGTTCCGTGAACGCTTCAAAAACCCCTATGCCGTGGTGCACCGCGCCGACCTGCATGGCGTTCTTCTGAAATACTGTGAGGACAGCCCGCTGGTCGACATTCGCACCTCGCATGTGGTCGAGGGTTACGAACAGGACGGCACATCGGTGACGCTCAAGGTCAAAGACCGCGATCCGATCAAGGGATCCTTCCTGATCGGCGCCGAAGGTCTCCGCTCCCCCATCCGCAACCAGATGATCGGCGACGGTGAACCGCGCATCTCCGGCCACACAACCTATCGCTCCGTGATCCCGACCGAGCAAATGCCCGAAGACCTGCGCTGGAACGCGGCCACGCTCTGGGCCGGTCCGAAATGTCACATCGTGCATTATCCGCTCAAAGGCTGGAAAGTCTTCAACCTCGTGGTGACCTATCACCGCGATGTGCAGGAGGCCATCGCAGGCCGCCCGGTCTCCAAGGAAGAGGTCGCGCAGGGGTTTGAGCACATCCACCCGAAAGCCCGTCAGGTCATCGAACATGGCTCCGACTGGAAGCTCTGGGTGCTCTGCGACCGCGATCCGATTTCCAACTGGGTCGACAACCGCGTGGCGCTTCTGGGCGATGCCGCCCACCCGATGCTGCAGTATTTCGCGCAGGGCGCCTGCATGGCGATGGAAGACGCCGTGGCCATGTCGCATTGCATCGAAAACTACGGCGACAACGTCGAACGCGCGCTGCAGATCTATCAGGAAATGCGCAAGGTCCGCACCGCGCGCGTGCAGATGAATTCGCGCCTCATTGGCGAATATATCTACCACCCGGATGACGCGAAGGCCGCCGTGCGCAACCACGTCATGTCGAACATGACCCAGGACGAATGGTACGACCAGTTGAGCTGGCTCTATGGCTCCACCGGTCTCGACGACACCACCGTCAACGCGGCGATCAAGACCGCCGCCGAATAACCCTTTCCCAAGAAACGCAAAAAGGACACTCCCTATGGCTTATGTCTTTCCTCCCGCCCCGCAGGCCACCGTGGCCGTTGACGGAACGGACGACCGTCTCCCGGTCCGCCGCATCTTCTGCGTCGGCCGCAACTACGCGGCTCACGCCCGCGAAATGGGCAAGGACCCGGATCGCGATCCGCCCTTCTTCTTCACCAAACCAGCCGACGCTGTGGTCGAAACAGGAGAAACCGTCGCCTACCCGCCGGAAACCGAAAACTTCCATTATGAGGCCGAGCTGGTGGCAGTGATCGGCAAAGCCGGCAAGAACATCGCGGAAGACGACAGCCTGTCCCATGTCTGGGGCTATGCCGTCGGCAATGACCTGACCCGCCGCGATCTTCAGCTCAAGGCCCGCGAACAGGGGCGCCCCTGGGACTGGGGCAAGGCCTTTGACCGCTCTGCCGTCATCGGGCCGGTGTTTCCGGTCGAGAAGGTCGGCCATCCCGACACCGGCGCGATCAAGCTGACGGTGAATGGCGAGGTCAAGCAGGAAGCCGATCTGGCCGACCTCATCTGGTCGGTGCCAGAAATCATCTCCATCCTGTCACATTCCATCGCGCTTGAGCCGGGCGACTTGATCATGACCGGCACGCCGGCGGGTGTCGGCGCCATGGTGCCGGGCGACGTCTGCGTCGTCTCGATCGAAGGGCTCGGCTCCATCGAAACCCCGATCGGCGAACGCGAGGCCTGAACCATGAGCCTGAAGTTGCACAACTTCTTTCGATCCTCCACGTCAACGCGGCTCAGAGCCGCGTTGAACCTCAAGGGGCTGGACTACGATTATATCCCTTACGTGCTGCGCGACGGAGAAACCCGGACGCCGGAGTATCTGGAAAAAAACCCGCAGGGACTGGTGCCGACCCTTGAGAAAGAGGACGGCAGCTTTCTGACGCAATCTCTCGCCATCATGGAATGGCTGGAGGAGACCCATCCCAAGCCTGCGCTGCTGCCCGCAGATGCCGACGGACGCGCCCGCGTGCGCGCACTGTCTTACATGATCGCCTGCGAAATCCACCCGCTCAACAACCTGCGCGTCCTGTTCCGCATTCGCGATCAGTTCGGCGCCGATGAAGAGGCCCAAAAAGAGTGGTTCACCCATTGGGTCACGATCACGTTTGACGCGCTTGAAGCAGAGCTATCCACATCGAAAGACACCGGCATCTACTGCCATGGCGACACGCCGACCATGGCCGACTGCTGTCTCTATGCCCAGGTCTGGAACAACAAACGCTTTGGCGTGCCACTGGAAAACTGGCCGGTCATTTCGCGCATTTACGCGGACCTCGAAAAACTACCCGCAATGACCCGCGCCGCCCCGCCAAATCAGCCCGACGCGGCCTGATCCCGCCGCGCCCCGCGCCCTGCCCACAGCCGAAAAAGGAGGCCACCTATGATGAACGAACAGCTTGACCACGACACCGTCAAACACGCGATGCAGCCCGAGGACACGCCCGAGCTGCGCGCCCTCTACAAAAGCTTCGAAGAGGAAAGCATCATCCCGCTCTGGACCCAGATCGGCGATCTGATGCCGGTGCATCCCAAATCCAAGGCCGTGCCGCATATCTGGAAATGGTCGACGCTCCTGCCGCTGGCGGAAAAGTCCGGCGAACTGGTGCCGGTGGGGCGCGGCGGCGAACGGCGCGCGTTGGGTCTGGCCAATCCGGGCCTCGCTCCGAATGCCTATATCTCGCCGACCATGTGGGCCGCGATCCAGTACCTTGGCCCGCGTGAAACCGCCCCCGAACACCGTCACAGCCAGAACGCCTTCCGCTTTGTGGTCGAAGGTGAAGGGGTCTGGACCGTGGTGAACGGCGATCCGGTGCGCATGTCGCGCGGGGATCTTCTGCTCACCCCCGGCTGGTGCTTCCACGGTCACCACAACGACACCGACAAGCCGATGGCCTGGATCGATGGTCTGGACATTCCTTTCAGTCAGCAGATGGATGTCGGCTTTTTCGAATTCGGCTCCGACCGGGTGACCGATTATGCCACGCCGAATTTCTCACGCGGGGAGCGCCTGTGGTGTCACCCGGGTCTGCGCCCGCTGTCGGGTCTGCAAAACACCGTGGCCTCGCCCATCGGGGCTTATCGCTGGGAATTCACCGACCGCGCCCTGACCGAACAGCTTCTGCTCGAGGACGAGGGCCAGCCCGCCACCGTCGCCCCCGGCCATGCCGCGATCCGCTATGTGAACCCGACCACCGGCGGCGACGTGATGTCGACGATCCGCTGCGAGTTCCACCGCCTGCGCGCGGGCACCCAAACCACGACGCGCAACGAAGTCGGTTCCACCGTGTTTCAGGTCTTTGAGGGCACCGGCGCCGTTGTCATCAACGGCGAAACCACCAAGCTGGAAAAAGGCGACATGTTCGTCGTCCCAAGCTGGGTGCCGTGGTCGCTGGAAGCGGAAACCCAGTTCGACCTGTTCCGCTTCTCTGACGCGCCGATCATGGAGGCCCTGTCCTTCATGCGCACCAAAGTTGAGGGCCAGGACTGATGTCTCTGAGCGAAACAGACCTTGCAGCGCGCAACGCGCTGAAAGCCCGGCAAGGCAAGGGCGCGCGCTATGACGCGCCCAACGCCCCGGCGCAGGATCTGTTGCTGGCCCGGCGCGGCACCGCCTATTTCGCACGCAAGCTGATGGAACTCAGCGATGCGGCACTCTATCAGCCCTGCGCTGTTGCGGGGCTGACGCGCGCTCATATCGTCGCAAGGGTCAGCTATCAGGCGCGATTTCAGGCCCTGGCTCTGGAGGCGCTCGCCAAGGGCGAAATCTACAGCCCGCCGCGCAAGGAAAAGGAACAGCTCCCGACGCTCGATCTGGCGGCCACCCTCCCTGCACGGGCGCTCCGCCATCTGTTCAGCCATTCCGAGGTGCACCTGAATGTCTGCTGGCGTGATCTCACCGAAGAACAGTGGGATCAGGCCCTGACACTTGCCGACGGCACGACCACCACGCCACGGGCACTGCCGATGATGCGTGCCGAAACCGTCTGGCACGGCGCGCTCGATCTGGGCAATGGCGCAAGGGTTGCAGAGCTACCCGCCGAAATGCGCGACCGTCTTTAGGCGCTACAAACACCAAAACGGCGCGCCCAGGGCGCGCCGTTTCAGGCTACGTTCTCAGTCCAATTTTCAGGCCGCATCTTCGGGCAGCATGTCGGGCAGAACCCCGCTGCCAAAGGCCTGCATCTGATCTTCGGCCCAGAAACGGATGTCCTGTTTCTCGACAATCCCGCGCAGGGATTTCATCCGCCCGCGCCGTTCTTCCTCGGGCATGGCCAGCGCGAATTCAATCGCCCCATCCATGGACTTATGCGAAAACGGATTGGTCGGCACAGCCGCAGCCAGCTCGACCGCCGCCCCGGCAAATTCAGACAGCACCAAGACGCCATCTCCATCGGTGCGCGCCGCGCAGAATTCCTTGCAAACAAGGTTCATACCATCGGCCAGAGGCGTGATCCAGGCGACATCTGCCGCGCGATAGTAGGACACGAGGCTTTTGAACGGGATCGGGCGTGAAATCAGCGCTACCGGCTGCCAGTCAAAGCTGCCATAGCGGCCATTGATCCGCCCGGCGAGCTGTTCCAGATCCTGCTGGATCTCTTCATAAGCGGTCATGTTGGAATTGGCCGCCACCGAAACATGCATCAAACGCACCTTGCCGCGCAGATCCGGACGGCTTTCCAGAAGGCGCTCAAAGCTTTCCAACTGCTCGATGCCGCCCTTGGTGTAATCCGTGCGCCCGACCGACAGGATCAGTTTACAGTCGCCCAGCTCTTGTTTGATCTCTGCCACCCGCTTGGTAGTGTTTTCGGTCGCGACGACCTCTTCGATATAGTCGACATCGACCCCGACCGGGCTGGCTTGAAGCCGGATCGTGCGCCCTTCAAAACCCACTTCGGTCACCACGCTCTGCTCAGACAGGGCCGAGGTTTCCGAGGCCAGTTCCGGCTTCACCTTTTCCCGTTTAAGCGTGTCCACTTCCAGAAGCGACCGGGCAGAGGACACGAAGTTGTTCACATAGCGCGGGATGTGGAAGCCCACGACATCACAGGCCAGCAGGCTCTCCAGAATTTCCTTGCGCCACGGCAGCACGTTGAAAATATCGGCATTCGGGAAGGGCGTGTGGTGGAAAAAGCTGATTTTGACATCAGGACGCAGGGTGCGCAGATAGCCCGGCACCAGCCATAGATTATAGTCATGCACCCAAACGACGGCCCCCTCGGCAGCCTCGGCCGCTGCAGCTTCGGCAAACGCCCAGTTCACCTCGCGAAAGGTCGGCCAGTCGACCGGATCGTAATTGTAGCGTTCCTTGAAGCCATGCAGGATCGGCCAGAAGGCCTCTTTCGAGGAAACATGGTAGAAACTCGTGACCTGCTCCTGCGTCAGCGGCAGGCGCGACACGCTGTATTTGCCATATTGGTCGTCGATTTCGATGACCCGTTCAAAATCCGGATTGGCCGGATCGTCGGCGTGTTTCCAAGCCACCCAGGCGCCCTTGTCGAAGCGGCCGAAAAAACTTTTCAGCGTCGGCACGATGCCATTGGGGCTTTTGTTTTCGCGGTATTCGATTTTGCCATCGACCTCGACCTCTTCATAGGGCTGGCGATGGTAGACGATGACGAGATTGGAAGACATAATCAGTCTCCTTTCGGAATGTCGTGAAGATCAAAGGCGTCGATGGCTTCCAAAATACCGGCAGCCCCGAAGGCCTTGGCATGATAGACGGTCTCACAGCCATCCAGACGCTGTTTCAGTGCGGTTTCGGAATTGCCGACGGCCACGGCCTTGAGGCCCGACATCAGCATCGACAGATCGTTGAGCGTATCGCCTGCGGCCAGCACCCGTTCTTGCGGGATCTGCAAATGGGCCACCAGCCGCTTCAGGGACGGGCCCTTGGAGATGCCTTTGGGCAGCACATCGAAATACCGGTTGTCCGAGATCAGCCAGTCAAACCCCATGTCCTCGACCGCGGCCTTGGCGCTTTCGTCGAACTCGGCGGGGTTCAGATCATAGCTGACACGATAGCGAAAGGCTGTCGGCTGCAGGCTCAGGCCGGGGTGATCCTTGAGCGCGTCACGCACACGCGCGCCCGCATCCTGCCAGATCTTGGCAATGTCATGCTCCAGCGCCGGGATCGGTTCCACATGGCCGTCGTCGCGCACATGGGCAATGGTGGTGCCCACATCGCCAACAACGTATTCCGGCCAGGGCAGACCCTGTTCGCGGCACATCTCCATGATGAACTCCGGATCGCGCCCGGTCACAAAGATCAGCCCCACAGTATCACGGTTGGCCTCGATCCAGTCATAGAGCGCTTTGCGCTCGGCCTCGGTGCCACCCAGAAAGGTGCCATCCAGATCGGTGGCCAGCGTCATTCTGCGCGCGGCGATGGCCGGGCGCGGTGTTGCATGAACATTCATCGGTCAGTTTGCTCCGAATTGCAGCGGAAGATCAGGGGAAGGATGGGCCAGCGAAAGATCAAGTGCGGCGGGCTCGGCTTCGATCGGGCGTGCCCAGAGGGCGGTGAAGGCCTCTTGCAGATCGGCGCCCTTGTGAAGCACCGCATGCACCGTTTCGCAGATCGGCATCGGCACGGAAATTCGATGCGCCAGATCGGTCACGGAAATCGCGTTGACCTCGCCTTCCACCACGACCGGGCGGCCTTCGAAACAGTTGGGCCGGGGGATTCCCTCACCAAGCTGATAGCCCAGCGACATGTTGCGCGAGGTCGTCGAAGAACAGGTCAACGTCAGGTCCCCCGCACCGGACAGCCCGGTCACGGTTTCGCGCGACCCGCCCAGCGCCTGCGCCAGAAGTTTCATCTCATCGGTGCCACGTGTGATCAGCGCAGCGCGGGTATTTTCGGCAAAACCCGCCCCCGACATCATCCCGCAGGCGATGGCAATGACGTTTTTCACCGCGCCGCCGACCTCGACCCCGACCAGATCGTCGGACACATAGGCGCGAAAGCCGCCCCCGGAGAGGGACAGAGCCAGCCGCGCGGCGGGGCTGTTGTGCGGCGCCAGACGGTCAGCATAGCTGAACGGGAACGCCACCGTCGCGGCGGTGGGGTGATCCAGCGCGGTTTCGCGCGCAAACGTCGGGCCGGACACCGCACCGACGGCATGACCGGGCAGTTCTTCCGAGACGACCTCGGACAAAAGGTTGCCGGTACGGCGTTCAACACCCTTGCAGGCCAGCGCCACCGGAATGCCCGAAGGAATATGCGGTTTGATCGCCTGACACATCGGGCGCAACGTCGTCGAGGGCGTGACCATCAGAACCGCTTCGGCGTTCTCGAGCGCCTCAGCCAGATCAGAGGTCGCGCTGATGCCCTCAGGCAACTGCACATCCGGCAGGTAGTCTACGTTTTCATGGGTTGCATTGATCTGTTCGGCAAGATCGGGACGCCGCGCCCACAGGCGCACCTCCTGACCATTGCGCGCCAGAACAGAGGCGAGGGCCGTTCCCCAGCTGCCAGCGCCAAGCACGGCAATCCGGCCATAGGGGACAGAGGGCTTATGTGAAACAGAATCCTTAATGGGAGCTCTCCTTTGGGATGCTCTACGTTCAGTTTTCCTTCAGGTTCTGCGCACCCCACCCGCCCGAAAGAGCCGCGCGGCAAGGGGTAAATGACAAGCCACCGGGCCGGTCACAGACCAAACCACCGGGCGTCGCGCCATCGGGTCAGCTGACGAGAAGTCTCGATCGTCAACCAAGCGGGTCCGCCGCGTGGACCCTGCTAATAGGATAGTCTGCCTGACCTATTGTTCAACCAGACTCCGCCGCGCTGCGGCGAAAGTCATTGATATCAAATATTAAAAATCTGGGCTCTGGGAAATTCATGGCTTTCAAGCGTTTTCAATCCGCCCGAATTCATGGCAAATGCGCCCATAAAAACGCCATGGAAGCCCCAATGAACGGGATCACGGCCGCGCCATGCGCCACGTCGGGAAAGACCATGAACCGCGCATCAAGCGATTCTGCCATGCGCTTTGCACGCCCAGCCATATTGCGGCTGCGCAGCCGCTCAACCCTGTCGGCGGGTGTTCCTGAGGCCGCAGCCGCGTCAGGGTCCTCCAGCGCGCCAAGCGTGATCAAAGTGTCGGCCCCGTCCGGAGAGGCTCCGGCAAATAACGCCTCGGGATCTGTCCAGATCGACGGGCTGCCTGCAGCGACGTGCGAAAACAACCCCGGACGCAAACGCCGCGCCTGCAGGGCGAAGGCGCCGCCATAGCTGTGCCCGAGGATCATCCGGTACTGCGGATCCACCGGCAGCGCCGCCTCGACCCGCGAGATGATCTGCGTTTCCAGAAGACCCAGGGTTGCCCGCAGTCCCGGCCCCACCTCGGAGCCGCCCACAAGATCGATTTCACGCCTCTCATGGTCAATCAGATTTGCCGTGGGCCAGCCCAGACCCACAATCACCGTCGGGCGCACCTGCCCTGCGGCCTTGGCAGGGGCCTGCATCAAAGCCGCGTCGTGCAGGCTGCCAAAAGTCCAGCCCGCATCCAGCGCGTAGATGATGCCGTACCCTGTCGCGGCGGGCGGCGCTTCGGGCGTTGAGACCAGCACGCGCAACCGCGTGTCTGCCGTACCGACATCGAAAACCTGCACGCCCGGCGGTTGCCAAGGCGTGCCTGCAAGACGGGCCTCTGCCGACAGATCGGCAGAGGACAGGTTGGCTGGATCCCGCATCCCTGCGGTCTCTGGCTGAGTCATGATCAGAACTTCTTGGTCAAAGACAGGTTGAAGCTGCGCGGTTCGCCCCGGAAGTTGAACACGGTGCCGCCGCCGACGCGGGTGTAATAGGCCTTGTCCAGTACGTTTCCGACCCCCAGTCGCAGCACGGTATCCTGCGCGATTTCCTTGCTCGCAGTCAGATCCACGACACCGTATCCCGGCGCCTCGATCCCGCGCGAGGAGAACCCGCTCATCGCCGTCAGGCGTCCACCAAATGTCCAGCCGTCGAGCATGCCGCCTTCGACATCATAGGCTGCGGTCAGCTTCAGCAGATGTTCCGGCGTGTAGGTCGAGAATGTCTCATCCTCATTGTCGCCGTTCAGGTATTCGGTTTCCGTATAGGTGTAGCCGCCCGAGAGGTGCAGGTTTTCAAACAGCTCCCCGGAGGCCTCAAGTTCCAGACCGCGCGACCGCACTTCGCCGTTCGCAACCGAATAGGTTTCGCCGGGCACGCCTTCGGCACGGTTGACCTCTTCGAGGTTGAACAACGCCGCAGATACGTTCAGCCCATAGGCCAGCTCGGCTTTCACACCCAGTTCGAACTGCTGCCCCTCGATCGGATCAAGAAGATCGCCGCTCTCATCCAGTTCGGACTGCGGAATGAAGATCTCCGAATAACTGGCATAGAGCGTCGCATCGGATGTCACATCATAGGTCACCCCGGCAAAGGGCGTGATCTGGCCGGACACATCGAAACGGTCGTCCGTCATCACCGCGCCGCTGCTGGTCGAATAGCGGGTGGCAGAGCCTTCATACCAGCTCAGACGCGCCCCACCGATCAGGGTCAGATCTGCCGTCGGTTTGATGCGCAGCTGGGTGTAGATCCCTTTCGAGGTGACATCCTGTTCTGTGCGACTGGTGTAATCCGCATCCGGACGCGCCACACCCGACACATCCCAGTCATCCAGATCCCAGCTGCCGGCAATGGACCCAGCCACCGCGTAAAGCGTGCTGTCGACTTCCTGCCAGTCGGCGCCGATGATGGCATTTGCGTCCCACCCCGCGATCTGGAACGGCAGGTCGGCATGGGCATCCAGTGCGAGGCTGTCCTGCTCAAAGCTGCGATCAAGCCAGGACAGGCTGGAGATCACATTGTCTGCATCCGCCTGTGTGCCGCTGTAGGCATAGGCAAAATCCGCCTCCTGATGCGACCGGCGCAGCGAGAATTTCAACCGCCCGCCATTGGCCAGACGGTGCTCTACCGCCAATACCCCGTCGGTGGTGGCATTGGTGAAAGTGTTCCAATCCGCGGCTGTCGTCGCGCTGGCGTCGATCCACAGAAGATCGCCGTTTTCATCGGTCGGAAGCCCGTTGAAGGGGGAAATGTCGCGTTCCATATGCGACAGCGAAAATGTCAGGTCGGTGTCCGGCGTCACATCCCAGGCCAGCGTGCCATAAAAGGACTTCACCCCGTTTTCCTGTTTGTCGATGAACCCGTCACCATCTGCATAGGCCAGAACCATGCGTCCCCGCAGAGAGCCATCCGCATTCAGCGCCCCCGAAACATCGCCCTCGATACGGGCATGACCATTGGAATCGAGCGCCGAGGAGACAGACCCCGTGGGTGTCGTGGCTGTGGCCTGTTTGAGGCGCATGTTGATCGACCCCGCTGGCTCGCCGGTGCCGATGAACAGGCCCGCCGGGCCCTTGAGAACCTCGACGTGGTCCACAATCGACAGATCCGGTTGAGTGCCATAGATGGAGCTGACCGGGGCTGGAAGCCCGTCGAAATAAAGATAGTCGAATTCATAGCCGCGCGAAAAGATCGAGGACCGCCCGGTGTCATTGTTCAGGATCATAATCCCGGGTGCGTCTGCCAGTGCCTCTTCGAGCGCGGTGTAGCCACCATCTTCGATCTGGGCATGGGTGATCACGGTGGTGGATTGCGGCACCTCACGCGGGCTCATCGCTGCCTTTTCGCCAACCGAAATCAGATCGGTGGTGTAGCTGTCACTACCTTCGGTTTCATAGCTCGACCCCTGGATCGTGATCGGATCAAGCAAGAGCGTATCCTGCGCAAAAGCGGGGCCGGCCAGAGCGGTCGAGGCCAGCAGGAGAAGACGGAAAGAATGACGGGTTACATCAGACGACAGAGCAGGCATTGGGATCTTCCTTGAATTCTGACTATTTTTGTCGTTTTTATGGATCTAAAGGTGCTCCAGCCAGATGTCCGCCTTTGCGGACGCGCCAGAAACCTGCGCCAAAACGTCAAACTTCAGGCTTGGTGAGCATGGGAACCCAAATCAGGATCGACCAAATTGAGCAGAGCGTGCAAGCGCGTGGCCTCAGTTTTGCCGCGACACGACCAAGCCATCAGGTAGTTCTGACCGGTGCACGCCATCGTCATGAAACGCAGTCCGGCCTGACGGTCACCCTGTTTGACGCGCAGACCGAAACCGACTTTGAAACCCGCGCCACCCGCCCGGCGGGCGTGGTGATCCATATGGTTCTGGAAGGTCAGGTCAACGCTTGGCTCGACGGGCACGAAATGGGGCTGAGCCGCGCCCCCGGCGAGCCGGTGCGCATCCTGTTCAGCGCCCTGTCAGAGCCTCTGCCCTTTCGCCGTCAGGCCCACCGGGGCGATGTGCTGCGCAAGCTGACGGTGACACTGGAGTGGGACTGGCTGGCCGCGCGCGGATTTGACATGGCAACGGTGATGGCGGGGCGGCGCGCCATCGACCACAGCTGGATCGCCACCCCGTCTGAACTCAGCGACGCCGAGCACATTTTTCAACAGGCCGCGCAAGACGACACATGTCCCGCACTGCGCGCCATGGCCACGGAAAGCTTTGCAATGCGGCTGGTGCAACATGCGCTGTCGACCCTGCTGACGCGTGCAGATGGGCTGAGCCCCCGTGAACGCAACCAGTTGCAACGTATGGAACGACTGGCCGCCGAACCCGGCCCCCTGCCCTCGGCCCAGATGCTGGCACGGGCGGGCGGGATGAGCGTCTCTTCCATGCGCCGCCTGTTTCGCAGAGCCTATGACGCGCCGGTGCAGACGCGCCTACGCGGACTGAGACTGGATCACGCAGCCGAGGCGCTGCGGGCCGGAGCAACGGTGGAAGACGCCGCCCGGATCGCCGGTTATGAGTCCGCCCCCGCTTTTTCGACCGCCTTCCGGCATCGCTATGGCATGGCCCCGTCTGTCTATCGCCGGGGCTGAATCTGCTGAGAGAAAGAAATCAGGCGCTGTGCCGCCGCCTTTACTGTTTGGCCACAACAACCTCAACGCCCCAGCTTTGGCAGGCCTGCCGTAGCTCCGACGCGATCGGCTGATCTGTGACAAAACAGTTCAGTTCGGAAAGCGAGCCGATCCGCGCTGGGGCGTTGCGCTGGAATTTCGTGTGATCGGCCGCCAGGATCACCTTGCGGGCCTGGCTGATGATGGCGCGGCTGACGCCGACCTCCTGAATGTCGAAGTCCAGAAAATCCCCGTCCTCATCCAGCGCCGAACAGCCGATCACCGCATAATCGAATTTGAACTGACGGATCGTGTCGGTGGTCAGCGTCCCGATCAGCCCTCCGTCCGAGCGACGCAATGTGCCCCCGGTCACCACGACCTGACAGTCGGGGTTGGCGGCCAGAATATTGGCCACATTCATATTATTGGTCACAACCATAATGTTTTCATGTTGCAATAATTCTGTCGCAACAGCTTCGGTCGTGGTGCCAATGTTCAGAAAAATCGAACAATTGTCCGGCAGCCGCGCGGCACAGGCCTGTGCGATGGCGCGCTTGCTGTCAGGATTCAGGATGCGGCGGTCTTCATAGCCGATATTTGTCGTACTCGATGGCAGAATGGCCCCGCCATGGACCCGCTCCAGCTTCCCGCTCTCGGCCAGCTCGGTCAGATCGCGACGAATGGTCTGTAACGTGACACCGAAATGCTCCGCCAGTCCGTCGACGGTCACCTTGCCCTCACGGCGCGCGATGTCGATGATTTCAGGCTGGCGAAAAGACTGGGCCATATGTTCCTCCGACGAACAGACGCGCGGCTCCATGAGATCCGGGCGCGTCTTTTTTCTTTCACTGTCATATTTTTGTTCGGTTCTCCCTATTCATGGAAGAAATAGAGCGTGAACACCAATAAAAATAGCTCTTCGGACAAGTATCGAATAAAAACGAACATAAATAGTTTCCTTTTCACGTCATTTTTGGCAAATTCGCGTCGAAACGATGGATATGAAGGACGAGTCGCATGACAGACGCCACCCACCCCCCGCAAACACATGACAGCTCCCCCGTTGTCGATCTGCTGATCATCGGCGGCGGGATCAATGGCACCGGCATCGCTCGCGATGCCGCCGGGCGGGGCTATTCTGTGGTGCTGGCAGAGATGAACGATCTCGCCTCCGCCACCTCATCGGCCTCGACCAAACTGTTCCACGGCGGGTTGCGCTATATCGAATATTTCGAAGTCAGGCTGGTCCGCGAAGCGTTGGTCGAACGCGAGGTTCTGCTGCGCGCGATGCCGCATATCTCATGGCCGATGCGGTTTGTCCTGCCCTATCACGCGGATATGCGCTTTGAAGGCGACACGCCGACCTCAAAGCTGCTCAGTGCCGTCATGCCGTGGATGAAGGGGCGACGTCCGGCCTGGCTGATCCGGCTCGGGCTGTTTCTCTATGATCATCTGGGCGGGCGCAAAATCCTGCCCGGAACCTCCACGGTGGATTTGCGCCACGGCGCGGAAGGCGCGCCCATCGACGACAAATTTGTCAAAGCCTACGAGTACTCTGACTGCTGGATCGAGGATTCGCGCCTCGTCGCCCTGAACGCGCGCGACGCGGAACGTCGCGGGGCAACGATCCGGACCCGGACAAAAGTCACAAGCGCCCGCCGGACCAACGGACTGTGGCAGGTGACCCTGACCGACACGATCACCGGCGCCGAGCAGGTTCAGCAGGCCCGCGCCCTGATCAACGCCACCGGTCCCTGGGTCGGGGCGATGATCCACGGCGCGCTGCACACAGACAGCCGCGAAGAGGTCCGGCTGGTCCGGGGCAGCCATATTGTGACCAAACGGCTATATGATCACGACAAATGCTATTTCTTTCAGGGCACCGATGGGCGGATCATCTTTGCGATCCCCTATGAAAATGATTTCACCCTGATCGGCACCACGGATGCCGAACATGTCGACCCCGATCAGCCGCCGCAGTGCACCGAGGCCGAGCGCGATTATCTGCTGTCGTTCGCCAATCAATATTTCAAACGCCAGCTCAGCGCCGAGGATGTGGTCTGGAGCTATTCCGGCGTCCGGCCTCTCTATGATGACGGGGCCAGCTCTGCCACCGCGGCCACACGCGATTACACGCTGAGTGTCGATGACAACGACGGGGCAGCGCTGCTGAACGTGTTCGGCGGCAAGATCACCACCTATCGCCGTCTCGCGGAAAGCGCGTTGGAAAAAATCGCGCCGCATGTGCCACCGCAAAAAGGTACGCGCATGGGGGCCTGGACCGCGGGCATTCCCCTGCCCGGCGGGGACTTTCATGCGCTCGGATTTGAGGCACTTCTGGAACGGATGCAGGCCCGGTTCCCCTTTGTTCCGGTGCCTCACATGCGCCGACTGGTGCGGGCCTATGGCACCGAAGTGCCCGAGGTTCTGGGGGACGCCAGATCGCTGGCGGAACTGGGGCGAGACTTTGGCGCCACGCTGTTCGAATGCGAAGTGATCTGGCTGGTGCACCGCGAATATGCCCGCAGCGCCGAGGATATCGTCTGGCGGCGCAGCAAGCTGGGCCTTCGTCTGAGCGCAGAGCAGATCGCGGTGCTGGACGACTGGCTGTCAGAGAACCTGCCCGCGCTCTTGCAAGGCTGAGGCGGCTGGTCGCCGCGCCGCCCGGCGGTGCGTGGCATCGCGCTGGATCTCTGCCGCGTGAATGCCAAGCACCATCAGGCCCGGCCAGAGCATATAGGCCTCGATCTCGATGTTTTCGCCAAAGGACAAGAGCACCATGGTCATGACGATGGACAGGGGCAGCCGCCCCCGGCGATGACGCGCCGCATCGACCAGCACCACGGCGATCTGCCAGATCATCGGCACGAAAAGCGCGCCAAAGCCGACGATACCTTTGACGAACAAAAGTCCCCACCATGTGTGGTGGCTGCCGATCGGCATATATTCCACCACATGCGCACCGGGATGCACGGTGCCATGCCCGACCCAGAAGGCTTCGTTTTCCCAACGTTCTCCAGCGATGCGCTGCAGGGTGGCCCGCACCCGGGTGCTGTCGGCGCGCGCGCCCTTGAAGGCGGCGACCCCGTCTTTCAAAAGTGTCAGGAGCGCCGTACCGAACACCGCCAGAGACGCCGTCAGCCCGGACACCACCTGCCAGGCCCAGCCCTTAAGAAGCAGCGGCATCATGCGCGGACCAAGAGTACAGGCCACAAGCCCCACCAGCCCCATGCGCGACTTTGACAGCAGAATCATCGCTACACCCGCAGTGACCCCGAGGCTGCGCCATCTGACATTGCGCTCTTCCAGCGCGAAACAGACCTGCAGCACCCCCAACAGGGCCGCGAACGGCGACCATGGCGCGTAGAACTGCCAGCGTGGCGTCCAGCTCGCCGGATCCCATGTGAACAGATAGACCGAGAAATACTCAGGCCCCGGTCCGCCAATGGCCTTGAAAGGCGAGGTGAACAGACGTTCCGGCAGCCCCAGATAGGGGGCGGCCACCATCACCGGCAAAATCGCAAGCGTCCAGAGACCGATCACGCATTGGCCCCGGATCAGGATCTCGCGGCGGATCGGCAGGACGGCGCCTGCCAGCGGAAACAACGCCAGCAAGGCCCATCCTTTCGCCCATCCGATCGAAGACTTAATGGTCTTTTTCAGCCCCAACCCCCAATCCAGATGACCAAGCCAAAGCGCGATCAGCATGACGAACATGCCCAGAATCCAGCCCCAGACCAGTGGCGGTATCGGCCCCCGCGCCCGCAGGTCCGCCCGAATGGCTGGCCCCAGATAGAGCGACAGCAGCGCCAGCCCCGCAAGCGTCCAGGCCAGCACCGGGCCAACCACATAGAGGGCACCGATGAAATAAAAGGGCCAAGTCCAGCGCAACGCGCCATAAACCAGGGTTTCAGCGGGGTTTTGCGGTGTCATCGCATCACTCTGCCGGAACCACAGAGGTGTCAGAAACCGCACGGCGAGCAGGATCGTTTTCATCATCGCCTCGGTCCTCGGATCCATCGCCTTGCGACACGATCCGATCGATCAGCGGACGCCGGATCCAGCCCAGCACCAGTCCGATCAGCAGGAAAAACGTCGCCGCGCCACCCGCTGCAAGCGCCAGCTTGCGGCGCGGTGAGCTGGGCACATCCGGACGGGAGGGATCTTCGAGCACCTGCACAAGCGGATAAGAGGCGAACAAATCGGCTTTCGACGACTGTATCCGCGCGAGAGCCGAAGCGAACACGGCCTCAGAGACGGCGAAATCCCGTTGCAGATCTTCCAGTTGAGCCGCCGGTGTGATCAACGCATCCCGCCGAGAGCGCAGATCCTGCAAACGTGCCAGCTGGGTCGCATATTCCGCTTGCAGCCCGCGGCGTTCGGCCCCGAGCGTGACAAGATCCTTCAAAAGTTCGGTCCGGCTGCCGACATGCGACATATCCAGACGGGTCAACTGCGCCGCATCCAATCCGGTCAGCTCCGTCGCGCGCGCCGTCATTCGCTGCGCCGCCGCAGTATAATCGCGCTGGGCGGCCTCCCGCGTCGGATGGCCCGCGCCCATATGCCCGACAATGCCGGACAGCTTTGCCGAACGTTCAGAGACCTCCGCAGCCAACGCCGCGAATTCACTGTCGGCATGCAGCCGCAGCGCCGCAGCCGCCAGATCGGGCGTCAGTTGCAGAACTGCTTCCAACGCGCGCACCGCCCCGTCGCGGTCTTCGAGTTTGGCACGCAGATCCAGTGTCAGCCCCTCCAATGCATCCACTTCGCGGACCAGCGCGTGATACTGTTCTGTCGAAATCAGCCCGCTGTCCTGCTGCAACCGCGTTATTGCGGCGCGGGTGTCGCGCACGCTGTCGCGATATCCCGCCAGGGCCTGCCCCGCCCCGGATTCACGGGTCAGGATCTCGTCCTTGCGCAGGGCTTCGATCTCGGAAAAGAACGCCGCCATAAGAGCTTGCAGACGCCGCTGCGCCGCCTCCGGGCTCGGTCCGGTGATCGATACGTGGATCAGTCCGGTCTGGTCGACCAGCTCGACCCGGGGGCGACCGAATCCATCGGGCGCAAGCGCAAGCTCACGCGCCGCCGCTTTGACGATGCGCTCCGCCGCCAGCAACCGTTTGTAGGTTTCCGTCGGGCTAACGGCATTCGAGGCGAAGGCCGAATTGGCGTAAGACGACGCCTGTCCGATTTCAGTGAGGTTGACCGAAGCCGATGCGCCCGATCCCGGCAGGATCAAAGACATGTCCGAGCGAAAGGACAAGGGGGCAGAACTGAGATAGCCGGTGATCGGCATCCAGATCGCCGCCGCGCCCATCGCGAAAAATCCAAGATAGCGCGGCAAGCGGCCCCAGTCCTTCAACCGCCCGCCCCGGATGACCCGCAGCGCGGTGAGACGATGCAGCGGGGTGCGAATGGTGGTCAGAATGCGAAACAGCCGCGCCCAAAGGCGGCGCTGCGAGACGCTGGGTCTCTGCTGCGGCGGCAATTTCTCTGTGTTCAAATCTATGGGCATGGGCATCTCCTTGCCCGCACCCTACAGCGACGTTAACCATGTTTCTGCGCCCCACGAGGATGCCGTAGGGGGGCCTTTGGATAGCGACCTAGCCGTCTGGATAGGCCCCCGACAGGCCGTTCAGAACAGGCCTTCTTCCTTGGCGATCATCGCCGCCTGCGTCCGGTTCGAGGCACCGATCTTGCGATAGAGCGTCTTGACATGAAGCTTGACCGTCGGCTCGCGTATGTCCAGGTCGCGGGCGATTTCCTTATTGGATTTGCCCTGGGTCAGGCCTTCCAGCACCTCATACTCCCGTTGCGACAATTTTTCAGCCAGGGGATGTTGCGGCCCGTCCGCCGCGCTGCGCAGAAAATCCAACGGCGCGTATTGCTCACCCATGGCCATGAACCGCACCGCATTCACCAGCGACTTGCCCGACAGCGTCTTAGGCACGAACCCAGCCGCCCCCGAGGCCAGAACCTTCTCGGCGATGTCCGGGCTGGCTGTGCCGGAAATGATCGCCACGCGCCCGGCATTGGCTTCCGCCATCATCGTGTCGAGCCCTTCAAGCCCGTTCATCCCGGGCATGGAGTAATCCAGAAGCACGAGATCGAACGCCGTCTCGCCCCGTACGGCGTTTAGGGCGTCTTGAAAGCCAGCAACACAGACGGTTTCGATGCCGCCTTCGCTTTTCAAA
Organism: uncultured Celeribacter sp.; assembly: GCF_963675965.1. Taxonomy (NCBI): domain Bacteria; kingdom Pseudomonadati; phylum Pseudomonadota; class Alphaproteobacteria; order Rhodobacterales; family Roseobacteraceae; genus Celeribacter; species uncultured Celeribacter sp. The sequence goes on from NZ_OY780935.1 coordinate 1,169,816, forward strand.
AACAGTTCCAAAGTATCGCGTAACAAATCATGATCATCGGCGATCAACACACGAAGGCTCGGCGCATTGTCGGTCATCACGTCGTCCCTTTTCTGTTCTGGTCCGGAACGGACCTCCTCCCTCACACTCCATTTCGAAGATTAAAAATCAGAGTGTTATCGGTGGGAAATTCCACCCCACACAACACGGATAGCGCGAATTTCCTGACGTGACACTACTCTTTTGGATAAATTCCCCTCACCGATGGGATGCCATCCCCTCACCAAGTGGCGAAACCCCCCGCCATTCTTGCACCGGCCCTGTCCGCCCGTGGCCTTGAGAGGTCACGCCCTCGTGATCATGGTTAACGAAAATTAACCACGTTTTCGCAAGGATCCCCCATGACTGTCGTTTCTGCCGCTCTTCCGCCCCGCTCTCGTCACGCCGCACCCGTTGCCGCGCAACCACCTGTCCGCTGGTCCCCGCCGCAGACGGAGCTACCCAGCATTCCCCTACAGGCGCTGCCCGTCATCAACGCCCCGGCCAACACGGTTATCGCACATATCCTTGAAGCACAGACCCCGCAACGCGTGGCCTTTCTGAACGCCCATTGCGCCAATCAGGCGGCCACAACCCCCGCCTATTATGACGCGCTGGCCACCGCAGACCTGATCTTGCCCGACGGGATCGGCGTCGAACTCGGCGCGCGGATGAAGGGGCAGCGCTTTGTGGCGAATCTCAACGGCACGGATTTTACCCCGGCACTGTTGCGGGCTGCCGCCGACCGGGGTCTTAGCGTCTTTCTATTGGGAGGGCGTCCCGGCATCGCCGAAAAGGCCGCGAACCGGCTGTGCCATAAAATCCCGGGCCTTCGGATCGCAGGCACCCGCGATGGATTCGACGGGATGCGCGACAATGCGGCAACCATCGCCCGGGTGAATGCCAGCGGCGCAGACATTCTGTTGGTCGCGCTTGGCGTGCCACGCCAGGACCTCTGGCTGGCCCGGCACGCCCATGACCTAACCCCGAAAATCACCATGGGAGTCGGCGCACTCTTTGATTTTCTGGCCGGCGAAGTGGCCCGCGCACCGCGGTTGATCCGCCGTGCCCGCAGCGAATGGATCTGGCGTCTGGCGATGGAGCCGCGCCGGATGGCGAAACGCTATCTCATGGGCAATCCCGCCTATCTGCTGCGTGCCGCACGCGATGCCCTGCGCAGTGCCAACCACACGGATCTGGCGCGACGCATTCTGGATGTGTCCGGCGCGCTTGCCGGGCTGCTGGCCCTGTCTCCGCTTTTGCTGCTCACCATGGCGGCCATCCGGCTCGAAAGCCGTGGTCCGGTGTTCTTTCGCCAGACCCGGATCGGCAAGACCGGTACACCTTTCACCATGCTGAAATTCCGGTCGATGCATATCGATGCCGAAGCCCGCCGCGCCGAACTTCTGGCAAGTTCTGACCGGGACGGGGTCTGCTTCAAATCCCGCCATGACCCACGGATCACCCGCGTCGGGCGCATCTTGCGGCGCCTGTCGATCGACGAATTGCCACAGATCCTCAATGTGCTGCGGGGTGACATGTCGCTTGTCGGGCCCCGTCCCGCGCTGCCCGAAGAGGTCGCAGCCTATGACCCACGCGCCCTGGGCCGCCTGGACATCAAACCCGGGCTGACCGGGATCTGGCAGGTGTCGGGCCGGGCCGACATCGGTTTTGACAAGATGATCGACATGGATCTGGCCTACATCCGGTCACGGTCGCTGCTGCTTGACCTGCTGCTGCTGACCCTCACTGTGCGCGCCGTCTTCGGCGGGCGTGGCGCCTATTAACGAAAACCTATCCTTTCGGATAGGAACCTGTCCCTTTGACCTCTCGGTGACGGCACAAGACTGTGGCATTGTCGGATCAGACGGTAACACCCCCACGCCTCACCGCCGACTTGGAGATTAGTTATGCCCCTCACCTCCCTGACGCGTTCAACCGTGGTCGCCGTCCTTTTGCCCCTGTGTGCCTTCGCACAGGAGGCTCCGACATCGGACGGCGAGATTCTCCTCACCCTCTCCGGTGCCATATCCGCCTCCGGCGCAGGAAATCCCGCGTTGCTAGACCTATCTGCGCTGGAAGCGTTGGAGGCGGAAACATTTTCAACCACAACCATCTGGACCGACGGGATTCAGACCTTCACCGGCGTGCCCCTGCACCGCCTGATGACGCATGTCGGCGCAGAAGATGGCACACTCAGGGCCACCGCGATCAACGACTATGCGGTCGAGATCCCCTACGAAGACTGGTCGCAGCCCGGCGCTCTGGTCGCCTACCGAAAGAATGGGGAGCTCATGTCCGTGCGCGACAAGGGCCCGCTATGGATTGTCTACCCATATGACGCGGACCCCGCCTTTCAGTCCGAAGTGATCTATTCGCGCAGCATATGGCAATTGGACCGGATTGAAATTTTAGAGTAGCCTTTGAGGATACAGGCCAAACGGATGGAAAATTTGTCCTCCGCTGACAACACCAGAACCCAGCATCTGTTACGACGGACCACCACGGCCGTCGCAAGTGTTCTGGTTGTCTGCGTTGCTCTGGTGACCGGGTTGTCTTGGCTGGTGTTTCGCGAAATCGACGACCTGTCTACCGCGAATTCCGACAACATCCAATGGAGCCTTGCCCAAGTCGACGTCGAATACCTGCGTTTTCTTCTGGCTCTGAAAGAAGCTGAAACCGCTGTCCCTGGGGATCCGGCGCTGGATGCCGTGCGCCGCCGCTTCGATGTCTTCTACAGCCGCATGAAAACCATTGAGAACGGCGAAATCTTTCGCAGCCTGCAAGACGACGCGAGACTGGATACCCCACGCGTATCGCTGGACAATTTTCTGGATGCCACCACCCCCCTGATCGACAGTTCCGATGCGGCGCTGGTCGCCGCCCTGCCCGAACTGACCCAAGCCACCTATAACGAACGCACGACAGTGCGGACGTTTTCACTCGCGGGCCTGAGTGCCTTTGCCGGGGTATCGGACGTCCGTCGAGAAAAGCTCGTTCGTCTGTTGCTCTATTCTGCGCTGGCACTGATCGCGCTCTTTGCGGTGCTGAGCATGCTTGCCTACACACTGTTCCGGCTGGCCCGCCTGACCCGTGCGTCCGCCGATGAGGTCTATAAGGCCAGCCGCAGGTTCCGTACCGTGGTGGAAACCTCGCGGGCAGCCATCGTCGTGACCGACATGGAAGGCATCATCCGTGACTTCAATCCGGCGGCGGAAAAGATCTTTGGCTACACCCGCGCAGAGGCGCTTGGGCGTGAAGCCCCGTGGCTGCTGCTGCCCATCGGCAAAGACGGCCCCATGGGAACCGAGCATTTCGTGGCCCTGCGCGAAGGCCGCCGCCCCCGTCCCGAGGAACGTCATTTCGAAACCAATGTACGCGCCCGTGACGGGCGGATCTTTCTGGCGGAATTTGCCGTCGACCGCTCGGAATCTGACAAACCCCTCTATGTGTCCTTCGTCCGCGACATCTCGGGGCGCAAAGAGGCGGAAGAGGAGTTGAAAAAAGCCCGCGACCGCGCTTTGGCCGGCGAACGCAGCAAATCGGAATTCCTTGCCGTCATGAGCCATGAAATGCGCACACCGCTGAATGGGCTGATGGGAGCCATGCAACTGTTGAACGACCACCGCCTGAACGCCGATCAGCACCAGCTTCTCGAACGCATGCAGACCTCGGGCAAACAGTTGCTGCATCTGGTCAATGACGTGCTGGATCTGGCGAAATTCGAAGCCGGAAAAATGACGGCCGAACAGCAGGCTTTCAATCTCGACGAGGTGGTTTCCGGCGTCATCACCACCGCAGACCCACTGGCGCAGGCGGCCCACAACAGCCTTGAATGGCACTGGGTTGGCAGCGCCCGTTCCGTGGTGATGGGCGACAGCCAGCGGCTGCGACAGGTTCTTTTGAACCTCGTCGCCAATGCGACAAAATTCACCAAGAACGGTCGGATCGACGTTGAGGTCGAGTGCCTCAGCGCACCTGATAATCTCATCGAATTTCGGGTGATCGACAGTGGGATCGGCATCGCCGAAGAGGACCTCGATCGTGTCTTCGGCGATTTCGTCACACTGGATTCGTCCTACACCCGCGAAGTCGAAGGCACCGGACTGGGGCTAGGCATCGCGAAACGTTTCGTCAACCTGATGCGGGGAGAAATCGGTGTCGAGAGCACATTGGGCGTCGGCAGCCGGTTCTGGGTGCGACTGCCCTTGCCCGCTGCGGAAGGCCTCCCCGCATCGCCCCCCGCGCCGCAACAGCCCGCAGCCGAAAGCCCCGCCTTAGCCCCGCAGGATATACTGGTGGTTGAGGACACAGAAATGAACCGCTTTATCGTGGGCGAATTCCTGACCCGCGCAGGCCACAAAGTCAGCTTTGCCGAAAACGGCCAGGAAGGTGTCGACGCAGCCAATGCGCAGAGGTTTGACGCGATCCTCATGGATATTTCTATGCCGATCATGGACGGGAGAGAAGCCACCCGGCTGATCCGGGGGGGCAACGGGGCCTCCCGAGACGTGCCGGTCATCGCTCTGACAGCCCATGTCCTGCCCGAAGAAATCGAGCTGTTCAAAACCATCGGCATCACCGAGTGCCTGAGCAAACCGATCCAGCGCGATGTGTTGCTAAGCTGTCTGGCGCGTGTCGTGACCGAGGACAACGCGCCAGACCGGTCCGAGCCAGCTGCGACACCTGACACAGCTCTGATTGATGAGACCACGGCGCTGGCGTTTCACCGGGATTTGCCCGAAGGCGCTGCGGAAGCCCTCATCGCGCGGTTCTTTGCCGCCATCGACAGCGACATTGATCTGATCGCCGGCTGCGATCCGACCTCAGAAGACCTGCAGGCCATCGTGCATCGCTGTGCAGGAGCCTGTGGCACCTTCGGCGCCTTAGCGCTGCACCGGGCTTTGCACGACATAGAAGCTGGCCTCAAACAAGGAGATCTCCCCAGTCCCGGCAGCCTGTCCACCCTGCCCGCACTATGGCAGCAATCACGCGCGGCTCTAGATGCAGTGCTGACGCGGGATCAGACCTCAGTCGATGAGTGAAGCAAGCCCCAGAATGCCCACGACCCGCGCGACTTCGGTCAGATTGGTCACGCTGCTGTCATAGCAGGCGATCGCATCTCCGGGCAGAAGATAGGGGTCATAGTCGTCCCGGTCGGCACGTTGGCGCATCTCTTCGACCGGGCGTTCCATCACCAGAGACACATCACTCAGGGGATTTCGCGAGAACAGCGCAGCAGAGCGCGCAGCACTGGTCGCCCGCGCGCCACCGACGCAATTGGCATCCACAACAGCCTGCATGTAGCGCGTGCCATAGGGCACCTGGCGCACGGTCTCTCCGATGGCAGATGGCGCGTTGCCTGTCGCAGGCTGGGTCAGGTTCGACAGATAGAGCGAAATGCCCGGCGGGCTGATTGGACTGGGCACCATCAGATCGTCCTGAAAACACAGGCGAGAGGGCACATGAACCTCATCTCCGGAAATCAGCACAACATCATTCGCATCATGCCCGCTGATCATGCCGCGCAGATCAATCGTGTAATTGCGCCCGTTACGCGTCAGCCGCACGGCAGACAGGTCCGCATCCGGGCGCACACCGCCAGCGTTGCGCAACGCCACAGACAGGTTGCGGGCTTCTGTCGAGGCGCCCAGCGCCTGTTGGCGTAGGCTGTCGACCTGATCGCCCGGCACGCCGCCGATGTCATGGGCATGGGATTCAAACACCGCGCCGGACACCGCGACCCGCGCAGGCGCGTAATCCTTGACCAACAGCGACACCCGCGGGGCCTCGCCGTAAAATTCCGCCGCCACGAGGGCCGATTTGAGATCCGCAGCGACTGCCTCCGGACTGCGCCCTTCCGCCCGAATCGGCGACAAAAACGGCACTTTCAGCGTGCCATCGCGGGAAATCACGTAATCGCCAGTGAAGACCTCATCCTCGGTCAGGCGCAGAGCAACGAGGTCGCCCCGCGACAGCATTTCCCCCGACAGCGCCGCAGCGACCGGCGCTGCATATTTGCCCGCCTGCTCGTCGCCCCCCGCGTAGGGGCGGCACCGGGCACTGTTCATGGTTTTCGAGTGCAGATAGGGCGGATCGCTTTTCGCATCGAAGGCGCGATATTGCGCCTGATACCCTTCGCCACGCGACACAGGCTCAAGATTTCTGGCCTCCTGCGTGGCCGTACACCCGGCCAACCCGGCCACGGCGAGCGCGCTGACGATAAGGGATATCGGACGGTCGGACACGGGCGGGCTCCTGCTCCTGATCCGGGGGCGCATCCCCCGCGACTTTTCTACCTATGAGAGTAACGCGACCTTGGAATTTATGTCCAGCGTCACGAAGGCAGTGCACCGGCTATCCCAATGGATAGCGGCCTGCCCGCTTGTCCCACCGGGCTGTCCCTAGGTGCGCGCGACCGGTGAAAAAAGAACGTCTAACAAAGAGATAGACGAACTCACCTATACCGGAGACACCGATGACACGGCTGGACCACATGCCCCCATTCCTAAAGCCCCTTCTGGCATATTGCATGTCAGAAGCTGCGGCCAAAGGATCGCGTTTGCTGGTCGTGGTGTCGGTTGCCCGCAGCATGGAGGTCGAAGCCATCGGCCTGGCTGCGGCCGCGCTGGCTGCGTCGGATATTGTCAAGTCCCTGAGTGAGAACGGCGTTGGCCAGCGCATCATTTCCGCACCGCAAGAGGCACTCGACGCCACCTGCAAGACCGCACACCGCATTTTCTGGCTCTGGTGCGGAAGCCTCTTCGCCCTGCAACTTCTGATCGGGGCCGCCATTTGGGCCGTCACCGGCGACCTGCTGATCTGGGCCCTGATCGCCATTCTGGCCGGGGAATATCTGTTCATGCCCGCAGGTCTGGTGCAGGCCGCACTGGCGATGCGGGCGGGCAAGATGCAACAGACCGCCGCCATCGCCGGTGGTCAGGTTGTGGCTTCCAACGTCATGGCGGCCCTTCTGGCCACAGCCATCGCCAGCCCTCTGGCGCTGGTCCTGCCGCGTCTGCTGTCTGCGCCGATCTGGCTGATCGCCATGCGCCGTCTGCACCCATGGTCCCACCGTGCTTTGCGCGCCGGGCAGCGCCCCGCCCCCTTGCGCCCCTTCCTGCGCTATGGCGCGGCCGTGCTGGGGGTGGAAGTGGTCAAGGCGCTGCGCCTGCAGGCCGACAAACTGGTCATCGGTGTTCTGATGGGGGCCGAGGTTCTGGGCCTCTACTTCATGGCCTTCAACGCCGGTCTGGGGCTGGCCACCTCGTTTTCCAATGCCTTTGCCACCGCGCTGTTCCCGCATCTATGCACCGCCCGCGACCGCGCGGCAGCCCTGCGCCAGGCGCTGTTTCTCAGCGTCGGCATCATCACCCCGCTGGTCGTGCTGCAGGCCCTTGCCGCGCCCTATTACGTGCCGGTTCTCTTCGGGGCGGGATGGGACGGCATTGCCGAGATCGTGTCCCTGCTCTGTCTGGCCGCAATCCCCGGCGTGATCTGGTCGGGGGCCGCACAATGGCTGCGCAGCCACGACCGCCCACAAACTGAATTGCGCGCCACGGTTCTGATGACCGTCGCGCTGATCGGCACCACCGCGCTGCTGACCCCCTACGGGCTGAAAGCCATCGCCATCGGATATCTCTGCGTGGCCACGGCAACCCAGCTTCTCTCTGCTCTTCCGGCGCTGGCGCCCGCCTTCCGCGCCCCTCTTGAAAAGGCCATCTGACATGCCGCGTTTTTCCATCATTATCCCGACTTTCAACGCCGTCGACACGCTGATCGAAACGATCCAGAGCCTGCAGGCACAAAGCTTTGCCGATTGGGAAGCCTTCATCATCGACGATGGCTCCAGCGACGAAACCGTATTTCTGGCCGATGCCGCCGCGCATTTTGACCGCCGCATCCGCGTTCTGCCCAATATCCGCAAGGGTCCCAGCGCCGCTCGCAACTTTGGCGCCACCATCGCGACGGGCGACATTCTGGCCTTTTGCGACGCAGACGATCTGTGGGTGCCTGAAAAGCTCGAGGTGCTGGATCGGGTGTTCCGTGACACCAGCATTGATGCCTGCTTTGCCCAGGTCGGTTTTTTCGACCGGCAGCTGCACCGCAGCCTGTCGACCGTGCCCGAAGGCGATCTGACGGTGCCCATGCTGCTGGGCGAAAACCCGGTTTGCACCATGTCCAATATCGCCGTGCGCAATTCGGTTTTCGAGGCCACTGCCGGTTTTGATATGAAGCTGGTCCACAACGAAGATCTGGAATGGCTGATCCGGCTGGTCGGCTCCGGTCATCGTGTGGTCGGCCTGCAACACACATTGGTCTATTATCGCACCTCTGTCACCGGTCTGTCGGCAGACATCGGCGCCATGCGGCAAGGCCGGCGCGCCGCACTGAACACCGCCCGCTGTTTCGGTTACACGGCAACCCCGCAGGACGAAGCGGTTTTCCTGCGCTACCTTGCCCGGCGCGCCTTGCGTACCGATGCCCCGGCCCTTCAGACCCTGATGCTGGCGCGTGACGGCTTGCGCACATCCCTGTCCGGCTGGTTTTCCCCTGCGAACCGTGGTGCGCAGACGCTGATCGCAGCGCTGGTTGCCCCGCTGATCCCCGCCCGGCTGCGTCACGCCCTGTTCTGCAGCTAATCATACCACACGAGGAGCCTCCCCCATGCCCATCGCCTCCCTCATCGTTCCGGCGTACAATGTCACCTCAACCCTGCGTGAGACGCTGGACAGCCTGACCAGACAGAGCTTTCGTGATCTTGAGATCATCGTGGTTGACGACGGATCTTCCGACGGTTCCGGAGATATGGCCGCAGCCTATGGTGACCCGCGCATCCGGGTGATCCATCAGCGCAACCGTGGTCTTGCGGGCGCGCGCAACAGTGGCATCCATGCCGCCCGCGGAGTGTTCATCGGATTTTGCGATGCTGACGACCTCTGGCGCCCGACGAAGCTTGCCGCGCACCTCGCGCATTTTGCCGAAGACCCAAGCCTTGGGCTGAGCTACTCGGGTTCGGAACTCATCGATCCGGCGAGCAGATCACTGGGCCTGTTCCAGACCCCGCGGCTGTCCCATGTCAGCGCCGCGCATGTTTTCAAACGCAACCCCGTCGGCAACGGGTCAGCGGCCATGTTCCGCCGCGAGGCTCTGAACACCCTTGCCTGGCGGCCCTATGGAGAAAACGAACGCGACTGGTGGTTCGATGAAACCTTCCGCCAGTCGGAAGACATCGAATGCTGGCTGCGCTTCGCCCTGACGACGGATTGGCGCATCGGCGGCGTGCCCGGCGCGCTGACACGCTATCGCATCGTGCCCAACGGGCTGTCTGCAGGCACCAACAAGCAACTGCAGGCCTGGGAAAGAATGGTGAGCAAACTGTCGGCCATCGCGCCGGAATTCTTTCAGCGCCATGCCCCCGCCGCCCGCGCCTATCAGCACCGCTATCTTGCCCGCCGCGCCATCAGTGCCGGCGATGCCAAAGCCGCGCACGACCACTGGCGGCTATCGTTGATCGCATCCAAAAGACCCCTGATCGAAGAACCCGTCAAAACGCTGTCCACAGCCGCCGCCGTTCAGGCGCTGACGCTTCTGGGTCCTGCCACCATTGCCGCACTCATGCGCCGCAATGCCCCCAAAACCACGTCCTGAGATCCAGAAACGGAGCCGTACCATGATCCGCATTGCCCATCTTGTTGACGACCAAAACCCCGGCGGCGTCACCCGCTATCTCGATTTCATCGCCCATCACCCCGCCATGCGCGACGTCGCGCAACATGATATCATTCCGGTGTCACGCGCGCATCCGGGGCGGGTAAAAACCGACGCCGATCTGATCGTGTCGCATCTGACGATCACCTGGCGCGGCCTGCCGGGACTGATGGCCCTGCGCGCCCGGTATCCCAACACGCCCCTGGTGCATGTGGAACACAGCTATTGCAAAGGTTTCATTGCCCCGAACGTACGGCATCACCGCCGGTTTTTCACCCTGCTACGCACGGCTTATGCATTGTTTGAAAGTGTCGTCGCGGTCAGCCAGACGCAATCGCAGTGGCTGGCCCGCCACGGGCTGGTCACGCCAGAGGCGCTCTACGTCATTTCCCCCTGCGTGCCGCTGGCCCCCTTCACCGCGCTCAACGCGCCCGCAACTCCACCCCGCCGGATCGCCGCCATCGGTCGGCTGGATCGGCAAAAAGGGTTCGATCTGCTGATCACCGCCTTTCGCAACCTGCCGCAGGAAGACCTGACCCTCGATCTCTATGGCGACGGCCCCGAGCGAGAGTTTCTGGAGCGGTTGGCCCAAAGCGACCCCCGCATCCGTTTCCATGGCCATGTCGCCCCGGAGACGGCGCTGGCGCGCTGTGATGCCGTCGCAATGCCCTCGCGCTGGGAGCCCTATGGGCTGGTGGCACTGGAGGCGCAGGCTGCCGGGCGGCAAGTCCTGCTGTCCAACACCGACGGTCTGCGCGATCAGGCCGCGCGCGGGCTTCATCTGGTCTGCGAACCCACCGAGGCCGCCTGGACACGCGCGCTTTTGGAGTTGAGCCGGGGCGAGATCGCAGCGCCCCACCGCATATCCACTGCGCCCGAGGTCCACTGCGCAGAGGCCTGGAAGCTGTTGATTGACTGGCTGTGCCCGCAGTCGCAGCCCGGCACCTCAGATATGGTGGTGGCATGAAACAGGTCTTGGCCCCGCGCCTTCTCGCCACGACAAGCGGGCATCTGATGCAGGCACAGCCATTGCACATGCCGACAGCTCTGCGTTAACTGATCAAAAGGGAGGCCCTCAGACCATGCTGAAAAATTACAAGGACCTGCTCGCGGCGGCCCACGCCAAGATCGAAACCATCCCGACCGAGGCCGCGATCCGGCTGCTGCAGGACGACTCCGTGGTCTTCGTCGACATTCGCGACCGCCGCGAACTGGAACGCGAAGGACGTATCCCCGGCGCCTTTCATTGTCCACGCGGCATGCTGGAATTCTGGATCGACCCCGAAAGCCCCTACCACCGCGAAATCTTCGCAGAGGGCAAGAAATACGTCTTTTATTGCGCATCGGCCTGGCGGTCCGCACTTGCGACCCAGACGGCCATGGACATGGGATTGGAGCCGGTGGCACATATCGCCGGGGGCTTTACCGCATGGCGCACGAACGGTGGCCCGGTTGAGGTACTGAAGAAGAAATACTGACCGGGTCGAGCGTGATACCGGGGCGTACAGGTTCACGCGGAAAGATCGGCCTGCTCCAGGTAGTGCCGTACCGCCTCTTGCACGTGGCGAAAACGATCCCCGCCGAGATGCTTACCCCCATACCAGCGAGTCACGACCACGATCTGCCCGGACTGCCCGGCACGTTCCAGCATGCGCAGGATCACCATGCCCGCCCCGCTTTCGCCATCGTCGTTTTTCAGCGGCGTGCCATCCGGCAGGATCACGCCCCAGCTGTTATGCGTAGCCTTGGCGAATTTCTTTTTCCGGCAAAGCGCCTTGAGAAAGGCCTTGGCCGCCGCTTCGCTGTCGCAGGCCCCGCCAGACACGGCATATTTCGACCCTCGGTCAGAGATGATCCCATCAAAAATCTGCATGCCGCGTTCCTAGCTGACAGGCCTGCAAAACGCCAGCCTCGGCACTGGCGCTGCACCGGCTTACGATCTTGAGATTTTTTGCATGTCAGGGGTGTTTGATGGCGACGGATGTCCGCAACGACATCGTATAATATCCAGAACACATCCAAAGGGGCATAGCTATGTCAACGTTACGCAAATTCGCCACTCCCCTGACCATCGGCAGTTTTTTCATTGTCGGGGTCACCGGAGTCTTATGGTATTTCCATATCGTCACCGACTTGGGGCGCTGGCTCCATGAGATCATCGGTCTGGCAATGGTGATCATCGTGGCGCTGCACGTCATCCTCAACTGGCGTGCCTTCAAGACCTATTTCAAACGCCCCATCGCATTGGGGATCATCGCCGCCAGCCTTGTGCTGACGGGTGTGGCCTATATCAGCCTCGGATCGCAAACCTCCGGCAGGGGCGGCCCGCCGAATTTCGCTGCCTTTTCCGCATTTTCCGACGAAAGCCTGACGACGCTGGGACCGATCTTCGACACCACTGGCGAGATCCTCGTCACCCGGCTTGAGGACGCAGGCTATACCGATGTCACACCCCAAAGCACCATCGCGGATCTCGCGGGTTCGAATGCGCGCGCACAAATGTCGGCCTTTTCAGTTTTGGCAGCCGATGGCACGGGGCTCGGCGGACAGAGCCAAGGGGCGCGTACGCAGGCCCAGTGACGCCTGACACTTTTTAGGCACAGGATCAAAAAAGGGGCCGACTGGCCCCTTTGTCATATCCGGCAATGCTCAGCATAGACGCACGCCGCCAAGTGGCGGCTCAACTCATTTGATCCTGTAGCGCCCGTACATACTGCAGTTCGTGGCTGTTCAGGCAATAGTCTGGCGTGCTGTCCTGCGGTCCCTGATGGTTCAGAAGCCACATGATGCATTCGTCATGCTTGGTGCAATTGCCGCAGCGGGTGATCATGTCGTCCAGTTCACCGCGCGACAATTCGCCGGAACGGGCGGCACGTTCGACATCGGCGCCAAGACGCTCTGCCATGCCGTGCATCAGGCAGGCCGTGCCGGGACGGGGCAGCGTGTCACTCATCATATCTGTCTCTCCTCTGTCGTGGGCGCGCTGAGACGCGCGCGCGTCACCCGGCGGCGAGGCGCTCCAGCTCCACTTTGTTGCGGCAATAGCCCGGCGCCTGACGTGCAACAGTGCCCGCCTCTGCATGGGCATCCAGAAAACGGACGCAGAGCTCCGGCTGTGTGCAGCTCAGGCAACGATAAACGCGTTCGCGTTCTTCACCCTCGGTGGGGGCACAGCCCCGCTGTGCCTGTTCGGCAAGATCAAGACCGAGCGTCTCTGCCATCCGGTCTACAAGTTCTGCATGCGTGTCGTATTTTCCAAAGCGGGTCATACTGGCCTCCGATCCATGTGCGATGGGTCTTGCTGCGGCCAAAAGACCACAGGAGGGCAATCGCCCTCCTTGATCCGCATCAAAGACAGCCCAGAGGCGAGAGACTCATGAGACTTTCGCGGTTTTTGCCCATTTTCCCGGCATAAAATCGCATTCTGGGGCCCGAAATTGCGGCAAACCGCCAGACAGCTGCCGCCTCAGAGGGATGCCATGGTGCGCCGAACGGTCTCCATCCGCTGTCCGTTGGCCGGGTGAGACCCCAGAAAACGGTCCCCCGGGTCAGGGATTCGCGTGAAAAACGCCGCCCCATGCACCGGATTATACCCGGCGCGATAGGCAATCACCGTGCCCAGTTGATCGGCCTCCAGTTCATAGGATTTAGAATAGGTCCGGGCCCCGACAGACGCCCCGATATCCTGCGCCGTGCGCATGGTCGTGGCATCCCCGCCCAACGCGGCGACCAGAACCCCGCCCAGCAATGCGCCGGTGACAGCAGTCTGTTCCTTGCGCGCGATATGGCCGGAAATATGATGTGCCGCCTCATGCCCCATAATAAAGGCAAGCTCATCGCGGTTCTGCACATCGTTCAAAAGCGCAACCGTAAAGGTTAAAACCGGGCGCCCGGATTTGTCGAGCGACTGCCACGCGTTCGAGGGCGCGGAAGGATCACGTTCCACGACGATCTTGAAGTCGCAATTCGCATTCTGGGTCCGGGCTCGGCATTCGCGTTCCGCCACGGGCTCCACCCGTTGCACCACCGCTGTGAAATCCGCCACGCTGACATGCCCGCCTGACGCGGTGGGCGCGGTTTGCACCGGGGCCTGTGACGGCACCGTGCGCGTCACCGGACCGCTTGTCGTTTGCACGCAGCCCGCCAGAGCGCCCGCGGCCAGAACCAGACCAAGTTTCGTTGTTACCGACATTTCCTATTGCTACCTTGCACTGTTTGGTTGCCATACCCTTGCCCCTGCAGGCCAAGATAGGCGCGACCGGGGGCGCAGACCAGAGGCACGCGGCGTCTTTTCCACGCTTGCTTTTGCACACCAAGGGTTTAGCATAATCCCATGTTTACCATAGAGCATGATTTTGACGCGACCATCGTGACGCTTGTGGATGAGGGCGAAACCCCGCTGCAGGAAGATGTCACCATTGCCGCCTTCGCCGAATGCATCACCGTCGAACAGCTTGATCCGCATACGGACCGGGTGCAGAAACTGACACTGTCGATGCAACAGATCCGCGATCTAGCGGCGGCGCTCGACCTGCCGGAGGGCGCCTATCGGCTGACCCCGGCTGCGGACTAGCCGACACGAAACACCTTGTCGCGGGAGGTCTCACCGCGCACCAGTTCCAACTGCCCCTTGGCCACGCCCAGCGCCTTGGCCAGCAGCTTGATCACGTCGCGCGTGGCCTTTCCGCCTTCGGGTACCGTGGTGACATAAACCCGGACCTGCCCGTCTTCGACCTGCACAAGATTACGCGACGCCTTCGGCGTGACCCTCACCGACAGGGTACCTTTGTCTATCGCCGCTTGCAGCGCCGCCTTCAGTTCCGCCTTATCCATTGTGCTCATTGTCCGTCCCGCGCCCTCCACCGCCCTGCCGAAACAGCATGCCGGAAAACTGTGCTGTTGAATTTGGTGTCAAAAAGACCGACATGACAAGGGACTGCAAGAACAAAGGCCGATCCATGCCCACGCCCAACCCTGCTGCCCTCGATTTTCTGCTGACCCGACGGTCTCGCCCTGCCAAGACGCTGACCGCCCCGGTCCCCGACAAGGCGGATGTGCTGACGCTGCTGCAAGCCGCGGCTCGCACCCCCGATCATGGCAAGCTGGAACCCTGGCGCTTCATCGTGCTGGCCAAACCTGCGTTGACACGCCTGTCCGAACGTGTGGTCACCCTGGGCGAGACACAGGGCATCGAACCCGAGAAGATCGAAAAGGCCCGCAGGCAATTCGCCGATGCGGATTTGGCCGTCGCCGTGATCTTTTCCCCGAAAGACAGCCCGAAAGTGCCGCAGGTCGAACAGCTCTATTCCGCGGGCGCGGTTTGCCTGTCGCTGCTGAATGCCGCCCTTGCGGCGGGCTGGGGGGCGAACTGGCTGTCTGGCTGGGCCTCACATGATCGCAGCTTTTGCGAAGACGGTCTGGGATTGTCCGAACATGAGAGCATCGCCGGGCTGATCCACATCGGCACGGAAACCGTTGCACCGCCTGAACGCCCGCGTCCGGATCTCGACCAGATCGTGGACTGGGTGGACGCGTGATGTTCAGCGACTTCACTAGGGCCATTGCGCAATTCAGCGACAAACGCTTTCAGGCCGTTCTGGCCAAGGGCATCGGGCTGAGTGTGGCGCTGCTGGTCGTGATCTATCTGATCTTTGTCTGGGGCATCGGCATCTTTGTCCCCGACACGCTCACCTTGCCCGTGATCGGTGAAATCACATGGATCGACAGTGCGCTGTCGATTGGTTCATTCTTCCTGATGATCCTCTTGTCGGCGTTCCTGATGGTGCCGGTGGCCTCGGCGTTTACCGGGATCTTTCTCGAAGAGGTGTCCGAAGCCGTCGAGGACCGCCATTACCCCGGCCTGCCCGCAGTCCCGCGTCAGACAATCTGGGACATCACCATGGATTCGCTCGGATTTCTGGGCGTGATCGTGCTGGCGAATGCCGTGGCTCTGGTGCTGTATCTGCTGCTCAACATCGCCGCGCCGATCATTTTCTGGGCGCTGAACGGGTTTCTGCTGGGGCGTGAATACTTTCAGATGGTCGCCATGCGCCGGTTGGGCCGCGAAGGGGCAAAGGCCGCGCGCAAACGCCATATGCCGCAGATCTGGCTGGCGGGCGCGCTCATGGCGGTGCCGCTGTCGATCCCGCTGGTCAACCTGTTGATCCCGGTTCTGGGGGCGGCGACCTTCACCCATATGTTCATGCGCCTCGAAGGCCGTGCGGTGACCAAGGGCCCGAACACTGCACCGATGCCGTAATACAAGACGGGCGGGGGTCTCCCCTCGCCCGCGTCTTTCAGCTGTCGGCCACGGCGGGCAGGTTTGCCGTCCAGTCCATGTCATGCCAGGTGATCCCGCCATAGAGGATCACCGCCATCAGCACCGCCCAGATCACCGTCGCCACCAAGGTCACCCAAAGCGCCTTGCGCTTGGGGTTGTAATTGTTGGGCGCACCGGCCTGCGTGCCGCGCACAATTTCGCCGTCGTCACCCTGAGTGCGCAGCCCAATCGGCAGCGCCACGAACATGGTCATGAACCATGTCACCGCATAGAGAACGAGAGCTGATGTGATCGCCATCGAAACCGCCCTCAGACCTGTTCCAGCTCGATCAGGCAGCCATTGAAGTCTTTCGGGTGCAGGAACAGAACCGGTTTGCCATGCGCGCCGATCTTGGGCTCGCCATCCCCAAGCACCCGCGCGCCTTCTGATTTCAGCTTATCCCGCGCGGCCAGAATATCGTCGACCTCATAGCACATATGATGGATGCCGCCCGCAGGGTTTTTGGCAAGAAACCCGTTGATCGGAGAGTCCTCACCCAGAGGATAGAGAAGTTCGATCTTGGTGTTCGGCAGCTCGATGAAAACGACGGTCACTCCGTGATCAGGTTCGTCCTGCGGCGGGTTCACCTTTGCGCCCAATGTGTTGGCATATTGCGCCGATGCGGCCTCAAGGTCCGGCACGGCAATGGCAACATGGTTCAGACGTCCGATCATCTTTGGTCTCCTCCTGCGGTCAAACATTCTGGGCAGAGTTATCGCGCGCCCCCAGCCCCGGAGCAAGACCAAAGGCCCCAGCCCCCGCTGTGACGCTAAGACGCGCCGCAGCACTGGCCCCAAAGACGAAGAGGCCAAAAGACAACAGGCGCGGAGTTGCCCCCGCGCCTGAGTTCATCTTGGTCTGCATTCATCTGGCGTGTCTGCCGCCTGCAGGCAGCGTGACACTCAGTCTTCGACCGGGATCACCCGCAGGTTCAGTTCCCGCAGCTGTTCATTGGTCGGTTCCGACGGGGCGCCCATCATCAGGTCTTCGGCGCGCTGGTTCATCGGGAAGAGGATCACTTCGCGGATGTTGTCCTCATCTGCCAGCAACATCACGGCGCGGTCGATCCCCAGAGCGCAGCCACCGTGCGGCGGGGCGCCGTATTGGAAGGCGTTGACCATACCGCCAAAGCGTTTCTCGACCTCATCCTTGCCATAGCCAGCGATCTCGAAGGCTTTGAACATGATCTCCGGCTTGTGGTTCCGGATTGCGCCGGACACCAGTTCATAGCCGTTACAAGCGAGGTCGTACTGGTTGCCCAGAACCTTGAGCGGATCGCCCATCAGCGCGTCCATTCCACCCTGCGGCATGGAGAACGGGTTGTGTTCAAAGTCGATCTTGCCGGTCTCTTCGTCCTGTTCGTAGATCGGGAAATCCACGATCCAGGCGAATTTGAACGCATCGCGCCAGTTCTCGTCCTCGGGCGCTTTTGGCGTCTCTTCCCAGATCACGGTGCGGGCCTTGCCCGCCACACGCTCAAAGGACTTCGGCTTGCCGCCCAGGAAGAAGGCCGCATCGCCCACTTCAAGACCCAACTGCTGACGGATCGCCTCGGTGCGTTCCGGGCCGATGTTTTTGGCGAGCGGACCGGCGGCTTCCATACCGTCGCCCTGATCGCGCCAGAAGATATAGCCCATCCCCGGCAGGCCCTCTTGTTGGGCGAATTTGTTCATCCGGTCGCAGAATTTGCGCGAACCGCCTTTGGGCGCCGGGATGGCGCGCACTTCGTTGCCCTCCTGTTCGAGGAGCTTGGCGAAGATCGCAAAGCCGGAGCCGCGGAAATGTTCAGACACGTCCTGCATCTTGATCGGGTTGCGCAGGTCGGGTTTGTCGGTGCCATACCAGAGCGCGGCGTCACGGTAGGAAATCTGCGGCCAGTCGCGGTTCGATTTCCGGCCCTTGCCGAATTTGTCGAACATATCGGCGATCACCGGCTCCATCGTGTCAAAGATGTCCTGCTGCGTGACAAAGGACATTTCCATGTCGAGTTGGTAGAAGTCAGTCGGACTGCGGTCAGCGCGCGGGTCTTCATCGCGGAAACACGGCGCGATCTGGAAGTATTTGTCGAAGCCCGACACCATCAGCAGCTGTTTGAACTGCTGAGGGGCCTGCGGCAGGGCGTAGAACTTGCCCGGGTGCAGACGCGACGGCACGAGGAAGTCACGCGCGCCTTCAGGGGAGGAGGCGGTGATGATCGGCGTCTGGAATTCGTTGAACCCCTGCCCCCACATGCGCTGGCGCAGGTCGGCGACAACCTGAGACCGCAGAATCATGTTGTTCTGCATCGCCTCACGACGAAGGTCGAGATAGCGGTATTTCAGGCGGGTTTCTTCCGGATATTCCTGATCGCCAAAGACCATCAGCGGCAGTTCGGCAGAGGACCCCAGCACCTCAAGATCGCGCACGAAAACTTCGACCTCGCCGGTCGGCAGTTTTGGGTTCACAAGGCTTTCGTCGCGGGCCTTCACGGTGCCGTCGATGCGGATACACCATTCGGAGCGCACCTTTTCCATCTCGGAAAACACCGGGCTGTCCGGATCGCACAGAACCTGCGTCACACCATAGTGGTCGCGCAGGTCGATAAAGAGGATACCGCCATGGTCGCGGATGCGATGCACCCAGCCTGACAGGCGGACGCTGTCGCCCACATTGGATTTGTTCAACTCGGCGCAGGTATGGCTGCGGTAGACGTGCATGGTCAGATCCCTCGGATGGTGGGCGTGTATGTCATTCGACGCTCGCGCTGATACACTCGCCTGAGCGCAGAAAGTCAAGCCTTGCCCCGGACGGAGCCGCCCGGAAGCGCGAAATCTCGATCAAACTCGGTGAAAAAGGCGCAATGACCGAGGAATCACCCCGCCCCGGACCAGCTGAATTCCCCAAGGGCAGCGTCTCAGCTCTGCCGCCGCAAGCTTCCCTCTCTCTGTCGCGGCCACGATCGGGGCAGATTCCCCGATTTTCCCGCCCCAAAGGACTTGCACCCGCTTGTCGCATAGCTATAACCCACGACAATTTGCGCCCGTCCTGCTACAGGACCTGCGACTGCTGCTCATAACATCCGGGGTCTGCCATGCCGAAGAGAACCGATATTTCCTCCATCATGATCATTGGTGCGGGGCCGATCATCATCGGACAGGCCTGTGAGTTCGACTACTCCGGCGCCCAAGCCTGTAAAGCGCTGCGCGAAGAGGGCTACCGGGTCATCCTGGTCAACTCCAACCCCGCCACGATCATGACCGATCCGGAGATGGCCGACGCCACCTATATCGAGCCGATCACCCCCGAGGTGGTCGCCAAGATCATCGCCAAGGAAAAGCCCGACGCGCTTTTGCCGACCATGGGCGGGCAAACCGGCCTCAACACCGCATTGAAGCTGGACGAGCTGGGCGTTCTGGCCGAACACAACGTCGAACTGATCGGCGCCAAGCGCGAAGCCATCGAAATGGCCGAGGACCGCAAGCTGTTCCGCGAAGCAATGGACCGTCTGGGCATCGAAAACCCCAAGGCCGACATCGTGGCTGCACCCAAGCTCGACAACGGCAAATACGACATTGGCGCGGGCATGAAAATCGCTATGGACGCGCTGGAGCACATTGGTCTTCCGGCGATCATCCGCCCGGCCTTTACCCTGGGCGGCACCGGCGGTGGCGTGGCTTACAACCGCGACGATTACGAAAAGATCTGCCGCTCTGGTCTGGAGGCCTCTCCGGTGGCGCAGATCCTCGTCGATGAATCGCTGCTGGGCTGGAAAGAATATGAGATGGAGGTCGTGCGCGACACCGCCGACAACGCCATCATCGTCTGCTCCATCGAAAACGTTGACCCGATGGGCGTGCACACCGGTGACTCGGTCACCGTGGCCCCGGCCCTGACGCTGACCGACAAAGAATATCAGTTGATGCGGACCCATTCGATCAACGTGCTGCGTGAGATCGGTGTGGAAACCGGCGGTTCCAACGTGCAATGGGCGGTGAACCCCGCCGATGGGCGCATGGTCGTGATCGAAATGAATCCGCGCGTGTCGCGGTCTTCGGCGCTGGCCTCCAAGGCGACCGGCTTCCCGATCGCCAAGATCGCCGCGAAGCTTGCGGTCGGCTACACGCTCGACGAACTGGACAACGACATCACCAAGGTGACCCCGGCCTCGTTCGAGCCGACCATCGACTATGTCGTCACCAAGATCCCGAAATTCGCCTTTGAGAAATTCCCCGGTGCCAAACCCGAGTTGACCACCGCGATGAAATCCGTGGGCGAAGCCATGGCGATTGGCCGGACCTTCCATGAATCCATGCAAAAGGCGCTCAGCTCCATGGAATCCGGGCTGACGGGCTTTGATGAAATCGAACTGGAAGACATGCCGAAACCGGCGCAGATCGTCGAGGCCGATGGCGCGGACGATACGCTGCCGCGGATCTTCCTTGGAGCAGATGCCGCGGCCCAGCAAAAGATCGATAAGACGCTGACGCGCGAACTGGCCCGCGCCACCCCGGATCGTTTGCGGGTGATTGCACAGGCCATGCGCTTTGGCTTCACCGATGAAGAAATCCAGGAGATCAACAGTTTTGATCCGTGGTTCCTGGCCCGTATCCGCGAAATCCTCGTGGCCGAGGCCGAGGTGCGCAAAGACGGGCTGCCGGTCACCGAAGAAGGCCTGCGCCACCTCAAAATGATGGGCTTCACCGACGCACGTCTGGCCAAGCTCACCGGGCGTGACGAAGCCAATGTGCGCCGGGCACGCCGTAATCTTGGCGTCACCGCCGTGTTCAAACGCATCGACACCTGCGCCGCCGAATTCGAAGCGCAGACGCCCTATATGTATTCCACCTATGAAGCCCCGATGATGGGCGAAGTGGAATGCGAAGCGCGTCCCTCGGATCGCAAAAAGGTCGTCATCCTCGGCGGCGGCCCGAACCGGATCGGCCAGGGGATCGAATTTGACTATTGCTGCTGTCATGCCTGTTTCTCGCTGACCGGTCAGGGCTACGAGACGATCATGATCAACTGCAACCCGGAGACCGTGTCGACCGACTATGACACCTCCGATCGTCTGTATTTCGAACCGCTGACCTTCGAACATGTGATGGAAATCCTGCGCGTCGAGCAGGAGAAGGGCACGCTGCATGGCGTCATCGTCCAGTTCGGCGGCCAAACCCCGCTGAAGCTTGCGAATGCGCTGGAAGCCGAAGGCATCCCGATCCTCGGCACTTCGCCCGACGCCATCGACCTGGCCGAAGACCGCGAGCGTTTCCAGGATCTGGTCAACCGTCTGGACCTGAAACAACCGAAGAACGGCATTGCCCATTCCGACGCTGAAGCCATTGAGATTGCCGCTGAAATCGGCTTCCCACTGGTCATTCGCCCGTCATATGTTCTGGGCGGACGCGCGATGGAAATCGTGCGCGACATGGATGGGCTGAAACGCTACATCCGTGACGCCGTGGTCGTGTCCGGCGACAGCCCGGTTCTTCTGGACAGCTACCTGTCCGGGGCCACCGAGATCGACGTCGATGCGCTTTGCGATGGTGAAAAGGTCCATGTGGCCGGCATCATGCAACACATCGAAGAGGCCGGCGTGCACTCCGGGGACAGCGCCTGTTCGCTGCCGCCCTACTCGCTCAAACCCGAGATCATCGAAGAGCTGAAACGCCAGACCGAAGCTCTGGCGCTGGCGCTCAATGTCGTTGGCCTGATGAACGTGCAATATGCGGTCAAAGATGACGTGATCTACCTCATTGAGGTGAACCCGCGTGCCTCGCGCACCGTGCCCTTCGTGGCCAAGGCTGTGACCAGCCCGATCGCCTCCATCGCCGCACGGCTGATGGCGGGGGAAAAGCTCGATGCCTTCGATCTGGTCGACCCGGCCAGCACCGGACGCTTTGCGGTGAAAGAGGCCGTGCTGCCCTTCGCCCGCTTCCCCGGCGTTGACACGATCCTCGGCCCGGAAATGCGCTCCACCGGCGAGGTCATGGGGTCTGATGCCAGCTTCGCCCGCGCCTTCCTCAAGGCGCAGATGGGCGCAGGCACCGACCTGCCGGAAAGCGGCAAAGTGTTCGTGTCGGTCAAGAACTACGACAAGAAGCCGAAAATGGTCGAGGCGATCAAAACCCTCTCCGATCTAGGCTTTGAAATCGTGGCCACGCGCGGCACCGCCAAATTCCTCAAGGAAAACGGCGTCGCCAGCACAATCGTGAACAAGGTCTATGAGGGCCGCCCGAACATCGTCGATATGATGAAAAACGGTGATATCGCGCTGGTTCTGAACACCACCGAAGGCAATCAAGCCGTCGAAGACAGCCGTGAAATCCGCTCGGTCGCGCTCTACGACAAGATCCCCTATTTCACGACCGCCGCAGCCTCTCACGCTGCCGCCATGGCAATCAAGGCCCGCCTGGAAGGCGAAATCGAGGTTCTGAGCCTGCAGGACGTTTAAACCCGCAGAACGCTTTAAAAGACAGAAACCTAAAGAACGCCCCGCTTTTGCGGGGCGTTTTCTTGTGACCAGCCTTCATGGAAAGATGAAGGCAGAATGCAATTCCCTTGACTTCTGCCCCCATCTCCCCCATTTGACGCCTATCCAACACCCCATGCTGCCGCGTGAGCAGCCGCGCCAAGGGTGCTTCAGGTGATGGATACGGGCGGTTTCCCAAGGTGAGACGCCCAAAGGTTCCCAACATCACGCAGGGGTCCGGCGGAAAGACGGGGCGGGCATGTGGCCTTCTCCGGCGACCTTTTCCGCGACCAACCGCGCCAGCCCTGTACCGGGACGGCGTTTTGCGTGTGGGATAACCCACCAAAGGACGCATATGACTGATTTTTCCATGCTCGGCCTCAAGCCGCGCCTGCTCAAGACCCTTGCCGAAATCGGCATCGACACCCCGACCCCGATTCAGGCCCGCGCCATTCCCGAAGTGATGAACGGTCGGGACGTGATGGGCCTGGCCCAGACCGGCACCGGCAAGACGCTTGCTTTCGGCCTGCCGCTTCTGGACATGGCGCTGAGCGCCGGGGACAAACCCAACAACCGCACAGTCCGCGCGCTCGTGCTGGCGCCGACCCGCGAACTGGTCAACCAGATTGCCGACGGGCTGTTTCCCTTCATCAAGGGCAGCCATCTGAAACTGAACCGCGTCGTGGGCGGCGTCTCGATCAACGCCCAGATCAACCGGCTGGAACGCGGCACCGACATTCTGGTGGCCACTCCGGGCCGGCTGATGGACCTGATCGACCGCAAGGCCGTACGCCTTGATGAGACCAGCTTCCTGGTGCTCGATGAAGCCGATCAGATGCTCGACATGGGCTTCATACATGCGCTGCGCAAACTCGTGCCCATGCTGGCCAAGGAACGTCAGACCATGCTGTTTTCGGCCACTATGTCGAAACAGATGAACGAGATCGCCCAAAGCTATCTCTCCGCGCCGATTCGCATCGAAGTCTCCCCTCCGGGTAAAGCGGCCGACAAGATCGACCAGGAGGTCCACTTCATCCCTCAGCCGGACAAGATGCCCCTGCTCAAAGAGCTTCTGTCGGCACATAAGGACGAGCTGGCACTGGTTTTTTCGCGCACGAAACACGGGGCCGAACGGATGTCCAAGCAGCTGCAGCGCGACGGGTTTGCCGCCGGTGCCATCCACGGCAACAAATCGCAGGGCCAGCGGGAACGCACCCTGAAAGAAGCCAAATCAGGCAAGATCACCGTTCTGGTCGCCACAGATGTCGCCGCGCGGGGCATCGACATTCCCGCCGTGCGCCATGTGTACAACTACGAACTGCCCAATGTGCCGGAGAACTTCGTGCACCGGATCGGGCGGACGGCCCGCGCCGGACGCGACGGCAAGGCCATTGCCTTTTGTTCGCCGACCGAACTGGGCGATTTCCGCGCCATCGAAAAGGTGATGAAACTGCGTATTCCGATCGCAACCCCAGCCTCCTGGGCCGCAGATGACGTCAAAGCGGAGCCCAAACCCAAGCCCAACAGCGGACGCCGCCGCGGCGGTCCGGGCAAAGGCGGTGCGTCGGCAGGCGGCGCACAGGGCAAGCCGCGGCGCGGCAAACCCGGTGGCGCTGGTCCCAAAGCCGCAAACAGTGGCCGTCCGGCGCGTCGTCGCCGCTCGAACGGGTAAGTCCCGTCACGAAGCTAAGCAATATGAAAAAGGCGCGCTGAAAAGCGCGCCTTTTCTATGTCAGAGTTCGGGGTCCTCCGAACTCAAGATCGCATTCAGTGCGTTTCTTGTTCCAGATGAAGCTTCATGTTGATCAGGACCTGCTGCAGCTCCAGCGTCTCGCGCAGCAACCGTTTGGCCTCGTTGATCGTGATGATTCCATCCTCTATGGCGTCGGAATATTCCGCCATCAGCATGGCGAAACGCTGCGACAATGCAACCACATCCATGTTCACACCGCCGGTCAGATGTCCGCCGCCATGATTGCGCGTGGCGTCATACGACAGGGCCACGCCTTTCAGTTCCGCAAGCGCGGATGTGACATGCGGATAGTTTGCAGCCGCTTCGAGTTGCGCCACGGCATCCACGGGAATAAAACGATCAGAATGTTCATCTGCCGTCGAATAGTAGCGCCCCAAAGTCGCCTTTGATTTTCCCGTCAACGCACAGGCAGCCTCAAGACCGACGTCTTTGACCAAGGCTTCCGTATGCTTCTTCAAATACTTCCCAGCTGAATTCACTGAACCCACTCCAATATGCGACATGCCCCTCGCAATGGGGAATTCACTCCACCATTTCCCATTAAATTGACGAAATGTGTCTGACATACAAGTAACTACTCGCCGATCGTATTTTTCGATGCGAATCCGGTGCAGCAATGCATCGGCTAGGGTGGAAACGTTTTAGATGAGGCTCGACGCGTAACGAGTGATCTGCTGACTCCCTCATCCCCATGCCCATCCCGGGCGTGTCAGCATTCAGGTATTGTCTTGGTCATTGCCGTCTTCACGTTTCCACCCGCCATATTTCCGCCACCTCGGAAAGCGCGCCGGGAAAATGCTGCAGACACAACCCGACCTTCGCATTTTGCACATCTCCTGCAATCGCAGATTGCGCATGGCCAAACATGCTTGATCCACAAGCAAGAATTGGGCACTACGCGTAGTCATGGCAAAGCTCTATTTCCAATATTCGACGATGAACGCGGGCAAATCGACGCTGCTGCTGCAGGCCTCGTATAATTACCGTGAACGTGGCATGGACACCTATCTGATCACTGCCCGTCTCGATCATCGCGCGGGTGAAGGCCGTATCGCGTCCCGGATCGGAATCGGAGATCAGGCGGACACATTCGACGAGAACGACGACATGTTTGCCAAGATTCAGGCCCGTCGCGAAAAAAGTGACGTTGCGTGCATTTTCATCGACGAAGCGCAGTTTTTGACACGATCGCAAGTCTGGCAACTGGCCAGGGTGGTCGATGACCTGCGAATCCCTGTGATGGCTTATGGGTTGCGAGTCGATTTTCAGGGCAATCTTTTCCCCGGATCCGCCGCACTTCTGGCACTGGCCGATGAAATGCGTGAAGTGCGCACCATTTGCCATTGCGGCAAAAAGGCCACCATGGTCGTGCGCATGTCAGAACACGGTGACGTGCTGACCCATGGCGCGCAGGTCGAAATCGGCGGCAATGAACGCTACGTTTCGCTTTGCCGCAAACACTGGCGCGAGGCCGTCGGCGATCAGCCAGACGCCCCCGCGGCCCCTGTGTAAAGCCGTCTCAGTGCAGCCGCCCGCCATTCGGCACGGACAGGCTGGGCTGCGCCAGAACCACGGCCCCCTCCGCATCGGGAAAGCCGAGAACCAGAACCTCTGACATGAACCGTCCGATCTGGCGCGGCGGAAAATTGACTACCGCCATCACCTGTGCCCCAACGAGCGCCTCGGGGTCATAATGCACGGTGATCTGCGCCGAAGATTTCTTTTCTCCGATCTCCGCGCCGAAATCGATCCAGAGCTTGATCGCGGGTTTGCGCGCTTCGGGGTAGGGCTCTGCCCGTACAATCGTGCCGACGCGAATATCTACCTGCAGAAAGTCGTCATAGGTGATGTCCTGGCTCATGCCTGCGGTCCTTTGGTTGATGTGTTTCTACTGTCCGGGCGACCTCCTGTGACCGGACACTTAGTCCCGGACATGAAAAAGCCCCCTGAGGGATCAGGGGGCACTGTATCAAACCGATTTTCGTCCGCAATCCGCGCCACAGCCCCGCCCGTTTCAGGCGCGACCGTAGGCCTCGCGGATCGCCACATCCATGGCTTCTTCAGGCGTGCTGTTCGACCAAGCCACCAATTGAAAGGCGGGATAGAAACGTTCTGACGCCGCAATCGCGGAACCAATCAGCCGGTCGACCTGTTCCGGCCCGGCGATCTGGCCGCCTGAGAGCACCAGCCCATAGCGATACACCATCAGCAATTGTTCATGCCAATAGGTGAAAGCCCCGGTCCAGATCTGATCATTGGTGCGATTGAGCACCTCATAGAGCTGTGGCAGTTTTTCTTCGGGCGGCTCCATCTCGAACGTGCAGATCAGCCGCAATGTTTCGTCAAAATCCGACCACGCAAGGGTGATCGAATAGGTGCGCCATTGTCCCTCGACCGCCATGGCGATCTGGTCTTCGGCAACGCGATCGAATTCCCAATCATTGTGTTCGCAAAGATGCTCACACAGATCGATCGGGTGAATTTCGGTGGAAAAGCTCTGCTCCATAAGCGACATATGCGGCCTCATAAGTTGTGCGTCCCGTGGCATGCGCGACATCCCCATGACGCCCACTAAGACTTGGTGCCTGCTCAAGGTTCGGCGGGTCTTGCGCCTCCCCTTACTAAATATGGTGTGCCAAAAGTGACGAATCTGTAAAGCGAAATATTTATGTTATCCCCAGCATTCGCCGGGCATCCACAAGTTGCCTGTTTTTTCCACAGCGCCGGAATGCCTTCTGTGGACACAAAAAAGCCCCCCGACAGGAGGGCTTTTGGACAGCGGCGATAAGGCGGAAATAAAAGGAAAGCGTCACGCTTTCTTTTTACGCTCCAGCGCATCGAGGCGTTTTTTCAGCTCTTCGTTTTCTTCGCGGGCCTTCTGCGCCATCGCCCGCACGGCGTCGAATTCTTCGCGGGTGACGAAATCGCGGTCGGCCAGCCAACGGTCAACGAGACTTTTAAGGGCTGTGTCGGCTTCATCCTTGGCGCCCTGCGCGACACCCATGGCATTGGTCATGAGCTGCGAGATGTCATCAAGGATCTTGTTGCGGGTTTGCATGGCTCTCTCCGGAACGCTCTCGTGAATATCTGTGTTCTATATGGGCTGCTCTGCGCCAAATCACAAGGTTGACTTCCCCGCTCCGCTCACGACAGTTGCGCCCATGTACAAGACCCTGCCTGCCGTTATTGAGTTCCCGCAACTCTCGCCGATTCTGTTCGAGATCGACCTCGGACCGATCCACTTTGCCCTTCACTGGTATGCGCTGGCCTATATCGCCGGTTTTCTGATTGGCTGGCTGCTGATCCTGCGCGCCCTCAAGACCGACCGGATTTGGCCATCAAACACCCCTCCAATCACACGCGCGGCGTTTGAAGACCTGCTGACATGGTTGATTCTGGGCGTCATTCTGGGCGGGCGTCTGGGCTATGTGCTGTTTTACAAACCCGGCTATTACCTGTCGCACCCGTTGGAAATTCCGATGGTCTGGAACGGCGGCATGGCTTTTCATGGCGGCTTTCTGGGGGTCGTCATCGCGGCCGCACTTTGGGGGCGCAAACACAAGGTATCGCTGCTGTCACTGGGCGACATGCTCGCCATGGCCACACCGGCAGGGCTGCTGCTGGGGCGGATCGCGAACTTTGTGAATGCCGAGCTTTGGGGCAAGCCCTGGGACGGTCCATGGGCGGTCGTCTTCCCGGGTGCCGAAGCGCAGGCCTGTTTCAATGTGGCCGAGGGCTGCGCACGGCATCCTTCCCAGCTTTACGAAGCCGGCCTTGAGGGGCTTCTCCTCGGCACGCTGATTCTGCTCCTGGTCTGGGTCGGCGGTTTTCTGAAACGTCCGGGCTTTATCATGGGGCTGTTTTTTGCGGGCTACGGCGCCTCACGCTTTATCGTAGAGTTCTTCCGTCAGGCCGACGCCCAGTTCGTCACGGCAACCAACCCCACGGGGGCAGTCTTCCTTGGCTTGCAAATGGGCCAGATCCTGTCGCTACCGATGATCCTGATCGGGCTGTTTTTCATGCTGCGGGCCAAGCGCACATGACCGCACTGCGTGACATTTTCAAACGCCAGATTGCGCAGACCGGGCCGCTCTCTCTGACCGAATTCATGGCCGAGTGCCTGCTGCATCCTAAGCACGGCTATTACACCACGCGCGACCCTTTGGGCGCGACCGGGGATTTCACCACGGCCCCGGAAATCAGCCAGATGTTCGGCGAACTGCTGGGCCTGTGCCTTGCGCAGAGCTGGCTCGATCAGGGGGCCCCTGCCCCTTTTATCCTTGCCGAACTGGGACCGGGACGCGGCACATTGATGGCCGACATCCTACGCGCGACCAAGGCCGTCCCCGGTTTTCACGCCGCGCTCATCCTGCATTTGGTGGAAGCCTCCCCCACCCTGCGCGCCGCCCAAAAGGCGCGACTGGACGGCTATGCGGTCACATGGTGCGATACGGTGGCCGAGCTGCCGCAGGCGCCGCTTTGGCTGATCGCCAATGAATTTTTTGATGCGCTGCCGATTCGCCAGTTCACCCGCGGGATCCACGGCTGGCATGAAACGCAAATCGCACTCAATGGCACGACCCTGAACATGGGACGCGGGGCCGAGGTACCTTTGGCCGCTCTGGCACATCGGCTGACGGATACCCAACCGGGCGATGTGGTCGAAATCTGTCCGGCGGCGATACCGATCCTGAGCGAGATCGCACGCCGTATCACCCACCACAGCGGCGCTGCGATCATCATCGACTACGGCGGCTGGCACAGCCTTGGGGACACCTTTCAGGCGCTCGAACAGCATAAAATGGTGAACCCACTGGATCGCCCCGGTCAGGCCGACCTGACAGCCCACGTTGACTTTGAAGCACTTGCCACAGCCGCACAGGCGGCTGGGGCACAGGCCTCGCAAATGATCGAACAAGCTGCGCTTCTTGCCCGTCTGGGGATCAGCGCCCGGGCCGAAGCCCTTGCCCGCAAACTGCAGGGGGATGCACTGGAGAGCCACGTCAAGGCATTTGAACGGTTGACCTCCCCCTCAGAAATGGGGACCCTTTTCAAAGCGATCGCCATCGCGCCATCGCCAGAAATGCTGCCACCGGGATTTGACGCATGAGTCTTGAGATCATTACCTCCGACGCCCTCGCCGACGTCCAACACGGTTTCTTCACCCGCAAAGGCGGTGCATCTTCCGGGATCTTCGAAGGACTAAACTGTGGGCTAGGCTCCTCGGATCAGGCCGACATCGTCAAGATCAACCGCCACCGTGTGGCGGCGGCCTTGAATCTGCCGCCAGAAGCGCTCTGTGCCGCCAATCAGGTGCATTCCGCCGACGTGGTAACGGTTCATGAGGCACAGACGGACACGGTTCCCACCGCCGACGCGCTGGTGACGAAAACCCCGGGGCTGGCGCTGGTTATTCTGACGGCCGACTGTCAACCCGTGCTGTTTTCCGATCCCAAGGCCGGGGTGGTCGGTGCGGCCCATGCCGGGTGGAAAGGTGCCATCGCTGGCATCCTTGAAGCCACGGTTGAGGCGATGGAGGACCTGGGCGCCCGGCGCGAAGACATCACCGCAGTCATCGGCCCGTCGATTTCACAACGTGCCTACGAGGTCGGCCCAGAGTTTTTCGAAGATTTTCTGGCCGAAGACCCAGGTTATGCCCGCTTCTTTGCCAATGGCGACGGAGATCGCTATCTGTTCGATCTGCCGGCATTTGGTCTGTATCGTCTGCGCGAAGCAGGCGTGGGCCATGCCGAATGGACGCGCCACTGCACCTATTCCGACCCCGCACGATTTTATTCCTACCGCCGTTCGGTTCATCGCAAGGAGGCTGACTACGGACGTCTTCTGTCCACGATTCGCCTATAAGAGCGGCTGTCGCGCTCTGGCCTTCACCTATCGGGCATGAATGGGACAGCCCCGGCCTCAATTCCGCCCCAAAGCGGAGACAACTTTGACCAAGACCCTTTTCTATTTTTATTTTTATAATTTATCTTCAATCAGTTATAGGAAAATGAAAATTCGTCACTTTTAACCGGACATCTGTGGATTTCTTCGCACCCCGCCGCCCTCAACCGCCCAACTTTCGCCGAAGCGCTCCGGCATAATGTTCCTCACTGGGAAACACTGCTGCGCCGACTGTTCGACAGTCCGGTAGGGCAAGACAATGAGGGCCGATATGAAACAGCGTCGTTGGATGGCATCGATGATTGCCGCAGCCAAGAAATCCGATCCGAAGATGCCCTGGGCCCATCGTGCTCCGGGCAGAAAACTGCAACATCCGGCCCCTCGTAAAGAGGTCGCAACCCCACTGAAAGCCTCTGCCTGACTCATGCCCCAATCCGCCAAAGCCAATACCGCGCCGAAAGGAAAGCTGGCCTGGACCGTCCGCCGGGTGAAAACCTTGCCGCGTCCGGCGCAGGTCTCCCCTTTGCCGATGCGCCGGTATCATATGAGCTGGCTGGCTCCCAATGGCGACATTGACAGCGGCTCCATGACGGCCCCGGCTGTGCCCCTGTTTGAGAAAACCTTTAACGCCTTTGCGCGCGGCGCGCTGATCCCAACCCCGATGGGCTTGGTCGCGATCGAGGATCTTTTCCCCGGCGACTCGGTTCTGACGGTTGACGGCACTGTCGAGCAGATCGACTGGATCGGCTCCATGGTCTTGGATCTTCACGGAAAACGTGCGCCCAACGCCAAACCCGAACGGTTGTATCGCATCACCTCAGATGCCTTCGGGCTGGGCCGTCCCTCCCCGGATCTGCTGTTGGGCGCGGGGGCACTCTATTGCCCGCAGGCGGGACAGGTGCCCGGCTTCAATGCGGCACTGAAACCTGTCACTGAGCTGGTGGACGGTCTGTCGGTAATCGAAATCACGCCGATTTCGACCATGCGCAGCTATCACATCCGGCTGCGGTCGCACCGGCTGATCCGGGTCAACGGGCTGGATCTGGAAAGCTGCCAGCCGGATCTGCCACTGCTGGCCCGAGTGCCAGGACCGATCCGGGACCGGTTCATGGCCATGTTCCCTTATCTGAGCGATGTGCAGGAATTCGGACCGACGCGGTATCAGCGCACGCAGATCAACGCCCCGCACCCGCTGCGTCCGCTGCGGGATCAGTAAGCGATCCCGAACAGAGCGCGTTCAGGCGTTTTGCGCCAGCCGGGCTTCCAGCACCTCAAAAGGCACGCCCGGTTCATCCTTGGCACAGCGGATGACCAGCGAGGTTTTCACGCTCGCCACATTGTCCGTGGACAACAATTCACCGGTCAGAAAGCTTTGAAACGTTGACAGATCCGGAGCGACACATTTCAGGATAAAGTCCACCTCACCATTGAGCATGTGGCATTCACGCACTAACGGCCATTCGCGACATTTTGCCTCAAACCGGGACAGATCACTTTCGGCCTGGCTTTGCAGTCCGACCATGGCAAACACCTGCACCTCAAAATTCAGCGCCCGGCTGTCGACGACAGCATGATAGCCCTTAATGTAACCCGCCTCTTCCAGCGTGCGTACACGGCGTAAGCAGGGCGGTGCGGAAATTCCGACCCGTTTGGCCAATTCAACGTTGGTCATACGCCCATCGGCCTGCAATTCAGCAAGGATTTTGCGGTCGATTTCATCGAGTTTGTGAGAGGGCATATTTTTCTCCGGCATATTGGCCCGCACGGGCATATTTTTCGAAACATGTGCGCAGCGGCTTTCATGCGCAACATTCTTTCTCATTTCAGCAAGATCATTTCAAGAGGATTTCACGACCAACCGACGCACTGCTGAAGCTCTGCACAATATTTCGTCTTTCGGGCGGGTTCCGGAAAATCCGTCCTGTGCCACACCCGGACAGTCGGCATCAGACACAGCAGCAGGGTTTGCGAAGCGGCCTGCGGGTGTCTATATCGAAGCCAACAGCAAGACAACACGTAAGAAGAGGTCCCGGCATGACGGACACGAAACACACGAAAGTTCTCATCATCGGGTCTGGCCCGGCGGGCTACACCGCGGGGGTCTATGCAGCCCGCGCGATGCTCTCTCCGATCCTGGTGCAGGGCATGGAACCGGGTGGCCAACTGACCACCACGACCGAGGTGGAAAACTATCCCGGCTTCACCGAGGTGCAGGGCCCCGAACTGATGGTCAAGATGCAGGAGCATGCGCAGGCCATGGGGACCGAGATCATCTCTGACCTAATCGTTGAACTGGACACCGACAGCCGCCCCTTCGTCGCCAAAGGCGACAGCGGCACGGTCTATACCGCGGATGCCGTCATTCTGGCGACGGGTGCTCGGGCGAAATGGCTCGGGCTCGACACCGAAGACGCCTTCAAGGGCTTTGGCGTCTCGGCCTGCGCGACCTGTGACGGGTTCTTCTATCGCGGCATGGAAATTGTCGTGGTCGGCGGCGGCAACACGGCCGTCGAAGAAGCTCTGTTCCTGACCAACTTCGCCTCGAAAGTGACGCTGGTGCACCGTCGCGACAGCCTGCGCGCGGAAAAGATCCTCATCGATCGCCTGATGAAGAACGAAAAGATCGAACCGCTCTGGGATCACGAACTGGTCGAGGTCTTCGGCGACGAAGCCCCGATGAAGGGCGTGAACGGCGTGCGCGTCAAACATGTCAAAACCGGCGCCATTACCGAAATCCCCGCCAAAGGCGTGTTCATCGCGATCGGCCACGCCCCCGCAAATGAACTGGTGAAAGACAAGCTGGAGCTGCACAACGGCGGCTATGTCAAAGTGAAACCGGGATCGACCGAGACCTCGATCCCCGGCATTTTCGCAGCGGGCGATCTGACTG
This sequence comes from uncultured Celeribacter sp., assembly GCF_963675965.1. Classification (NCBI taxonomy): domain Bacteria; kingdom Pseudomonadati; phylum Pseudomonadota; class Alphaproteobacteria; order Rhodobacterales; family Roseobacteraceae; genus Celeribacter; species uncultured Celeribacter sp. The sequence continues at coordinate 1,202,860 of NZ_OY780935.1, forward strand.
ACCACAAATATCGTCAGGCCGTGACCTCTGCGGGGATGGGCTGCATGGCCGCGCTGGATGCCGAACACTGGCTGGCTGCACAGGACGATTGATCCGCGCTACACCGCACGGCACATAAAAAAAGCCCCGGTTTCGACCGGGGCTTTGTCGTTTCCGAAACCGTGCGGCGAGCGCTTAATGCACATTCACCGGAGCGTAATCGTGTTCTCGCGCCAGCGCAAAAGCCAGCGTGCGATTGGCGACCAGCGCCAGACGGGTGCCATCGGCGTCATGCACCGAATAGATGTGGTCAAGCCCTTCGGCCTGCGCCTGAACGTCTTGCGGCAGGTCCGAAACCGATACCGGACGAACGTAGACGATTTTATCCCCGACGGAGGGGAGATGAGGATATGCGGCGTCCATGGAATTATCCCTTCCTGATTTGAATGGTTTGCACAACGCTTTCGGGCACGGATCGTTTCAGATCGATGTGCAGCAGGCCGTTTTCCATCGACGCACCGGAGACTTCGACGCCATCGGCCAGAACGAAGGACCGCTGGAACTGTCGCCCGGCGATGCCGCGATGCAGATAGACCCGTTCGACATCGTCTTCGGGCTGGCGTCCACGGACCACCAATTGCCGGTCCTCGACAGTGATGGCGACATCCGCTTCGCCAAAGCCGGCCACTGCAAGCGTGATTCGATAGGTGTTGTCTGAGGATTGCTCAATGTTATAGGGAGGATACCCGCCAGCATCCGACTTGGCGGTGCGCTCTACAAGCCGTTCAAGCTGATCGAATCCCAGCAAAAACGGATGGGCGCCAAAGCTCACTTTCGTCATTATGACACGTCCTCTCATGAAGCGACTGTGTAGGTATTCGGCCCCGAATTCCGGCGACCGTCCCTTAGAATATGGGCATTCCTGAGAAAGGATCAAGAGAACGGCCACAGAGCTTTGAGATTTCCGGATTTCGGAGTAAGCTGTTGTTACTGCCCGTTTCAGCGCAGAGCATAACACGCTCGTTTTGCGGTAAAACCGATGGGCCCCGGCCAAGAACAGATAGAGACAACGCGATGAACGTGTCCTCCCGTATGGATCACCAAGACGTCCTGAAGGTCAAACTTGAGGTGCTCAAGCAAGAACACCGTGACCTTGACGCGGCCATTGAGGCCATGCAGCAAACCGGGCACACCGACGCGCTGCGCCTGCAGCGCATGAAAAAGCAGAAGCTTGCGCTCAAGGACCGGATTGCCTTGCTCGAAGATCTGGTGACCCCCGATATCATTGCCTAGCCCGCAAGTTCCGCTATAACGCGGGGAACGAAACATCATCTGCGGGGACAGCCATATGAGCGTCGAAGTCGGCATCATCATGGGCAGCCAGTCCGACTGGCCGACCATGAAACGTGCAGCGGAAATTCTGGATGAACTGGGAATCGCCTATGAGACCAAGATCGTCTCGGCGCACCGCACGCCGGACCGGCTCTGGAGCTATGGCAAAGAGGCCGCGGGACGCGGTCTCAAGGTGATCATCGCAGGCGCCGGGGGCGCCGCTCACCTGCCCGGCATGATGGCCTCCAAAACCCGCGTGCCGGTGATTGGCGTGCCGGTCCAGACCCGCGCCCTGTCCGGGGTCGACAGCCTCTATTCCATCGTGCAGATGCCCAAGGGCTTTCCCGTCGCCACCATGGCCATCGGTGAGGCCGGTGCTGCCAATGCCGGGCTGATGGCCGCGGGCATTCTGGCCACCCATGACACCGCATTGGCCGAACGTCTCGACGCCTGGCGCGATGCCCTGTCCGCCTCAATTCCCGATGAGCCCAAAGATGACTGATCCCCTCGCCCCCGGCGCCACCATCGGCATCCTTGGCGGCGGCCAACTGGGCCGCATGCTGTCCGTCGCGGCCTCCCGCCTGGGGTTCAAGACCCATATCTATGAACCGGGAGCGACTCCGCCCGCCGGGCATGTCGCCGATACGGTCAGCACCGCCCCATATGAGGATGAGGCCGCGCTCAGGGCCTTTGCCGCCGCGGTCGATGTGATCACCTATGAATTTGAGAACGTGCCGACTTCGGCGCTAGATCTGCTCGAGTCCATCACTCCGATCCGTCCCAACCGCAAGGCGCTGGCCGTCTCTCAGGACCGGTTGACGGAAAAGGCATTTCTCACGGATCTCGGTCTGAAAGTCGCCCCTTTTGCCGCCGTGAACTCTGCCGATGATCTGGATCGGGCGCTCAGCGACATTGGTGCCCCCGCCATCCTGAAAACCCGCCGCTTCGGCTATGACGGCAAGGGGCAGGCTCGTCTCACGTCGCCTGCAGACGCCTCACAGGCGCTGGCGGATATGGCAGGAGCCGAGGCCGTCCTCGAAGGCTTTGTCGATTTTCGCTGCGAAGTTTCCGTCATCGCCGCACGCGGCATGGCCGGGGATGTTTCCTGTTTCGATCCGGGGGAGAACGTGCACAAATCCGGTATTTTGCATACCACCACCGTGCCCGCCAAACTGTCACCATCGCAGCGCACCGACTCCGTGCTTCTGGCAGCCAAGATCCTGAATGCGCTGGACTATGTCGGCGTCATGGGGGTTGAACTCTTCGTCACATCCGACGGTCTGATCGTCAACGAGATTGCGCCCCGCGTGCATAATTCCGGCCACTGGACCCAGAACGGCTGTGTCATCGATCAGTTCGAACAACATATCCGGGCCGTCGTCGGCTGGCCGCTGGGCGATGGCAAACGTCACTCCGACGTGGAAATGCTGAACCTGATTGGCGACGATGTCGACCGCATTCCCGAGTTTTCCAAAAACGGTGCCTGCGCCATCCATCTCTATGGCAAGGCAGAGGTCAAACCCGGCCGCAAAATGGGCCACATCAATACGCTGCTTGGTCCGGCAGGCTAAAAGGGTTTAGAAGCCTCAGTCGCGGCGTAGAATCTGCCGCATCGCTTGCCACATGCTGAGCCCCGGCTCAAATCGACCTGTCTCAAGAAACAACTGAACCTCCGCGATCACGCGGGGGTTTTGCATCATATAAGTATGGGTCACGGGCAAGGTCAGATGCGCCAGCATACCCTCGACATAGGTGCTGTCCACGGACACTTTGCCATCGTCCTGCCCCGGAAGCACAGACGACAAAAGCGGGTTTAAGGACTGGTTGCCCGCGATCACCCCGGCCTCGAAGGACACCGGCGGCAGCCGACCCGGCAGACCGTCCTCGCGGCGCAGCTGCATCCCGGCGGGACCATTCAACGCGACAAAGGCAGCCCTGTCGTCGAAAGTGTCGATAATCTCGGAACCGTGGTTCGGCGGCCCCAGCATCACCACCCGGCCCCAATCCAGCTCCGGGTGCATCTGCACAAAGCTGCGCAACAGGATCGCGCCCATGGAATGAGTCACCACATGCGGCGCAGGCACACCACAGCGGTCTCGCGCCTCACGCAAAGCCAGTTCAGCCAGAATTTCGACCGGGGCGTCGCGCGACGGGTAGCTCTGATTGACAACTTGATACCCTGCACGTTCCAGCGCCCGCCCCATAAGCCCCATGGAGGCCTCAGTGCGCGCCAGACCATGCAGCAGGATCACACACCCCCGCTCCGGCGCGGCATGCAGCACGGCAGGAAAGGACAGACAGACCACCAACACCAGATGAACACATAACCGTTTCATCCCGAAGACATGGGGGCATCGACAAAGAACTGCAAGCCTCGCCCGTCCCCAAATGAAAAAGGGCCGCCCGAAGGCGACCCTTTCCAAACGTCAAGCGCTTGGGGGCTGATTACATCATACCGCCCATGCCGCCCATGCCACCCATGTCGGGCATGCCGCCACCGGCTGCGCCGCCGTCTTTCGACGGTTTGTCGGCAACCATGGCTTCGGTGGTGATCAGCAGACCAGCGATGGAAGAGGCATCTTCCAGAGCGGTGCGGGTCACTTTGGCCGGGTCGATCACGCCGAATTTGAACATGTCGCCATATTCTTCGGTCTGAGCGTTGAAGCCGAAAGCGGTGTCTGCGGATTCGCGGATCTTGCCAGCCACGACAGCGCCGTCGACGCCAGCGTTTTCGGCGATCTGACGCAGCGGAGCTTCGAGCGCGCGGCGCACGATGGCGATACCGGCGTTCTGGTCGGCGTTCTCACCGGTCAGACCTTCAAGCGACTTGGCGCCCTGAACCAGAGCCACGCCACCGCCGACAACGATGCCTTCCTGAACGGCCGCACGGGTCGCGTTCAGCGCGTCATCAACGCGGTCTTTGCGCTCTTTCACTTCGACTTCGGTCATGCCGCCAACGCGGATGACAGCCACACCGCCGGCCAGTTTGGCGACGCGTTCTTGCAGCTTCTCACGGTCGTAGTCAGAAGTGGTCTCTTCGATCTGGGTGCGGATCTGAGCCACGCGTGCTTCGATTTCGGCTTTCTCGCCAGCACCGTCGACGATGGTGGTTTCGTCTTTGGTGATGGTGATTTTCTTGGCCGAGCCGAGCATGTCCATGGTGACATTTTCAAGCTTCATGCCGAGATCTTCGGAGATCACCTGACCGCCGGTGAGGATCGCGATGTCCTGCAGCATGGCCTTACGACGATCACCGAAGCCCGGAGCCTTGACAGCCGCGATTTTCAGGCCGCCGCGCAGTTTGTTGACCACGAGGGTTGCCAGCGCTTCGCCTTCCACGTCCTCAGCAATGATGAGAAGCGGTTTCTGGGACTGGATGACCTGCTCGAGCAGCGGAACCATCGGCTGCAGGGAGGACAGTTTTTTCTCGTGCAGCAGCACGATGCAGTCGTCCAGCTCGGCCAGCATTTTGTCCGGGTTGGTGACGAAGTAGGGCGACAGGTAGCCACGGTCGAACTGCATGCCTTCGACCACGGTGGTCTCGGTTTCCATGCCCTTGTTCTCTTCGACGGTGATCACGCCGTCGTTGCCGACTTTCTGCATCGCGTCAGCGATTTGCTGACCGATTTCAGCTTCGCCGTTGGCGGAAATGGTGCCAACCTGAGCAACTTCTGCGGAATCGTTGACCGGACGTGCGGCGTCTTTGATCGCTTTGACGACATTGGCGGTTGCCAGATCGATGCCGCGCTTCAGATCCATCGGGTTCAGGCCAGCAGCAACCTGCTTGAGGCCTTCTTTGATGATGGCTTGCGCCAGAACGGTCGCGGTCGTGGTGCCGTCACCGGCTTCGTCGTTGGTGCGGGAAGCAACTTCCTTCACCATCTGGGCGCCCATGTTTTCGAACTTGTCTTCCAGCTCGATCTCTTTGGCAACGGACACACCGTCTTTGGTGATGCGCGGGGCGCCGAAGGATTTTTCGAGAACCACGTTGCGGCCTTTCGGGCCGAGGGTCACTTTCACAGCGTCGGCGAGGATGTTCACGCCTTTGAGCATGCGGTTGCGTGCATCGACGTCAAACTTGACTTCTTTAGCCATTGTTCACTCCGTAAATTCGGTTTGAGGGGATCGGATGTCTCAGGCGTCGCTCAGGCGATGATGCCGAGAATGTCCGACTCTTTCATGATGAGAAGCTCTTTGCCGTCCACGGTGATTTCCGTGCCGGACCATTTGCCGAAGAGAACGACGTCGCCCTCTTTCACGGACGGGGCGATCAGTTCGCCACTGTCTTTGCGAGCGCCTTCGCCCACGGCAACGACTTTGCCTTCGGCGGGCTTTTCTTTTGCGCTATCGGGGATGATGAGACCGCCAGCGGTCTTTTCTTCGCTCTCAACACGTTCGACCACAACGCGGTCGTGCAGCGGTTTGAATGCCATCTTCGAGGCTCCTTCGCTCAAAGTTTCAGTTTCGGGTCCCAGGCCACATGGTGTGACGAAGGTGTAAATCTATCGTTAGCACTCACAGATAGCGAGTGATAACGACGCATAGTTAGGAAGGAGGCGGAGGTGAGTCAACAGGGGAGATGGGGAAAAATTAGCCGAGACGTTTGAAACAAAATTCTTGCCAAGTGAAGACAAGCCGAACAGGATCGGCTCCGCCTTATAAGTGAAAATGTCATAGAGAGAACCTGCCTTGCCCTTAAGTATCGGCGATATCCTCGCAGTGTTTGATACCATTAAAGATATAATTGAGCGCGCCCAAAGAATGGACGACCGCTCAAAAGCCATAGAAGTTCGCCGAGCGCTTAGAACATTTCAATTCTCTCAAAGATCGATCAAAGATTTGAGTGAACTGGCTTCAGGCGCGGATGAAGAGCGCCGTCTAAAACTAGCTGGTCGTCTTGCAATCCGACAACGCGACACGCGACACGAGGTCGAAAGCGTTTTCGTCCTATTGTTCGATTTGGCAAGAGATGATGCAACGAGCTTAAGGGGAGCGCGTGAATTAAAGCTAATACTCGACGGCAAGATAGATTTGCGCAGAATGCTGCGGGACAAACTCATCACTGCAGCTAAAGAAAACGACCTAGAACTGTTCCAGAAGCTACATGACAAAGTACTCGAGCTAAACGAGGCGCTTGAGAAAATGGATAGTGAGATAGGCGGAACTTTCTTGAGGTAGTACGGCCTCAACGGCCAGTCACCCCATAAACCCCCACACCAACCTTCTCAAACCACCCATAATGATTGTCCCGCATCATCCGGGTAGCGTGCTTCACGCCCGTGGCTTTCGCCACCTCAGCGCCCTTCGACGGGCCGTGCTCCAACAGATACGCACGGCATTTCTCCGCGTCCTGACGATAGGCAGTCACGCGGCCACCGGCTTTTGAGCCGCCCAGATTTGGGTCGCCTTCCCGGCGATGAAACTCACGCAGCAGCTTGTCCGTCTTTGCCTTGTTCTTGCGTGGCACAAAGGGGCGCGGATCGTGGTGCACCTGCACCGAGGCGTCATCAAGGTTCACCGAGATCACCCCAAGCCCCAGCCGTTTACACAGGCCGATATTGCCCTTGAACATGCGCCAGCCTGCCTTGCCCTTCCAGCGCGGCACCGCGAGATAGACCTGATCGGTGAGTGCCTGACGCGCGACGCCCTGCTGCAAGAGCTGCAATGTAAAACCGTTTTTCAGCTCGATGATCACCGTTTCACCGTCCCTGACTGCCACCACATCCGCATCGCGCACCTCGGCTTTCACGGCATAGCCCTGTGCCTCGAAATGCGCCTTCACGGGCGGATACAGATCGGTTTCACGACATTTCATAGGCTCAGGTGATACCGAACCCCGCCCGTCACAGGAACCCGGAAATGGCCTGCGGCGTTATGCTGATATGCTGATCACACTGGCCATACTCGCAACCGTTGCTGCCGCACTTGTTCTCGGGGCGCTTTGGGGCGTCTGGGCACCGCCTTCGGAAAATCTGGAGGGGCTGCTGATCGCGCTCGCAGGTGGCGCCCTGATCGTGTCCATCATGTCGGAGCTGATCGAACCCTCAAGTCAGGATATTTCCTTTGCGACGCTCTCGGTCGCTCTGCTTGGCGGGGCGGTTGCTTTCGTTCTGGCCAACCGGTTCATCAAACAAAAGATCGGCGCCAACAGCGGTGGCGGGTTGCTGCTGGCGGTGACGCTCGACGGCATTCCCGAAAACCTTGCGCTGGGGGTTGCTTTGATCGGCAGCGATGCCCTCTCCGCTGCGGCCATTGCCGGCTCCATTTTCCTGTCAAACCTGCCCGAAGCCGCCGGCGGCGCGCGCGGCATGGTTCAGGATGGGTTTTCCAAAATCAAGGTGATCGCGATCTGGTGTGCCACCGCCGTGATCCTCACACTGGCAGCCCTGCTGGGCAAACTTGCGCTGTCCAGCACAAGCGACACCTCTTTGGCGATCATCCGCGTGGTCGCCGCAGGGGTCGTCAGCGCCTCACTCGCGACCGAAGTCTTTCCCAAGGCCTATAAGGAAGGACAGCAATGGACGGGAATTGCGATTGCCGCCGGTCTTCTGGCCGCCCATGGGCTCAGCCTGCTCGAATAGCGTCCAAATGTCAGCGCTCTCTAGTGGTGACAACCCATGCTGCACCGCCTATAACGGCGCCGAATTTGCCAACACACCGCCAACTCTCATGGGACAAGACACATGACCACGCTCGTTTTCGGCCACAAATCCCCGGACACCGATTCCACTGGCTCCCCGCTTATCTGGTCCTGGTACCTCAATGAGGTGAAGGGCATCGACGCCAAGCCCGTGCTGCTGGGCGAACCGAACACCGAGGCCGCTTTCGTGATCGAAAAATGGGGCTTTGAGAAACCCGAGATCATCGCTGATGTGGCCGAAGATCAGCCCTGTGTCATCGTCGACACCAACAATCCGGCGGAGCTTCCGGCCAATATCAACAATGCCGCCGTGTCCGAAATCATCGACCACCACAAGCTGGTCGGCGGTCTGGAAACCAAAGGCCCGATCGACATCACCATCCGTCCGTTGGCCTGCACCGCGACGATCATGTTCGATCTGATGGGCGAGGACGCCAAAAAGATGCCTGACAACATCAAGGGCGCGATGCTGTCCTGCATCCTCTCGGACACGCTGGAATTCCGGTCGCCGACCACCACGGATCATGACAAGGCGCTGGCCGAACAGCTGGCCTCGGAACTGAACATCACGCTGTCGACCTACGCCGCAGAGATGTTCGAAGCGAAATCCGACATCTCCGCCTTCTCAGATGCCGAACTGATCCGCATGGATTCTAAGGAATACGAGGTCGAGGGCACCAAATTCCGCGTCTCCGTTCTGGAAACCACGGCACCAAAACTGGTGCTGGACCGTCAGGCGTCGCTCATGGAAAGCTTCAAAGCGGTTGAGGCCGAAGACGGCGTTGATCAGGTGCTGCTGTTCGTCGTCGACATCCTCAATGAAGAAGCCACCTTCTTTGTGCCCAACGAGCTGTGCAAAACCGTGGCGGAAAAATCCTTCGGGGCCACCGTGGAAGGCGACAAGGTCGTCCTTCCCGGCGTCATGTCGCGCAAGAAACAGATCATTCCGAACCTCAAACTCTGATCGACTTTTCAGGTTCTATAGGTTTTCAAGGGGTGCGGATATCCGCGCCCTTTTTTGTTTGGTTGTGCCATGTCATTAAACCCTCATCATCTTGGGCTGTTCACGCTGCTCTATGTCCTCGCCACCTTCGGCGCGGCACCGATCTCTATGGGGGAGTTGATCGAAAAATTCCCGGACACTGTCGGCAACGGCGGTGCAAGCGTCCTGTTCATGTCCGAGTTTCTCGGACTGGCCCTCGCGCCCCTCTTCGCGCCTCTGGCACTCCTGCTGCCGACACCCTCCGTCGCGGTCCGCGCCCTGATCTCGCTCCTCTGGCTGCCCAGCCTCCTGATCCTGATCATGTCTGGCCCCGGGACGACGCATATCTTTCTCTACATCTTCGTCACATGGGCCGCGCTCACCAGCCTTTGGGCGCATCGTTCACGTAGGGGGCAAGTGCTCCTCCTCACGGTCACGCTCATCTCGCTTTGGTCGCTCGTCGCCATGGCCCTCGCACTCAATCAGATCTCCGCCCTGACCCAAGGCGCCCCCTATTGCGTGGCCCGCTCCGGCGCCCCGATCCATTCCATCGCCGATCTGCGGGGCCTCGCCTTTTACACCGACGAAACCGGGTTCAAATCAACCTCGCGCTGGACCTTCCACGGCGTGCTCCTCACGGAAGATCAGGCCTGGAACTGGTCGCCACAGCGGCTGCGCTTCGATCCAATCCCCAAAGTGGTCTTCCCCGAAATCCGCCGCCCGGAATGTCCGCTTGAAGCGAACTTCTTGCGCAAGCATATCTTCTGAACCAGCGACAGCAGCCCGAAAGAAAGCCCCATGCTCAAATCCCCCGACTTCATGCGCGAGATGAAACGCGGCGAAGAAACCGCCGTCGCCGATCTCCTGACCAAGGCTTTCGGCCAGAAAGACGAGGCAAAGCTGGTCGAGGCGCTGCGCAAATCGCGCGCCATCGCCGGGGAAATGGTTCTGCCGATGGACGGCGAGGTGATCGGTTATGCCGCTCTGTCGAAAATGGTTTCGCCCAAGGGCTGGCTCTGCCTCGCGCCCGTTGCCATCCATCCCGACTTTCAGGCACGGGGCTTTGGCCGGCGGCTCACCGGGATGATCACACAGTGGGCGGAAATCTCCGGCCAAACCCTTGTGGCGCTGGGGGACCCGAAGTTTTACACGCGCTGTGGGTTCACAAAGATTGCGGATGGCTTCACCTCTCCCTACCCACTCACACATACGTTGACGGCAGGCCCGGCGAAGACCAAGGTGAAAGAACTGGTGTATCCCAAAGCCTTCGGTGCCTGATGGTTTCTTTCCCGCTTCTGTCCCGGATCAGTGCCGGGGTCTGCATGGCGCTCGCCCTTGCGATTTTCGCCGCCCCTGCGCTGTTTTTTAGGCTGTTCGATCTTGATGCCGCGATTTCCGGGGCTGTCATGGCGCGCCGTGCGGCCCTGTTGTTTCTGGCCCCAGCCTTGATGCTTTGGGGGTTGAAAGACATCGCCAAATCCGACGCCGCGCGCATGGCCATTGCACGCGCCATGGCGGTTACAACGCTGGCGCTGGCGCTGCTCGGCATAAGTGAATTCGCGATGGGCCGCGTCGGTCCGGGCATCACCATTGCCGTCGTGACCGAAACTGTATTGTTCTGGCTCTGGTACCGGGTGATGAAAGACCCGCAAGGCTGATCCGCCCCTACCCTTTTGACCGCGCTCGGGCTATCAGGGGGCGAACCCGAGCTTGAGAGGCCCCGATGACACGCCTGATCCAAACCCTGTCCGAAATCTCCACCAATTATGACGCGCTCTTTGTCGATCTCTGGGGCTGCGTGCACAACGGTGTCGAAGCCTTCCCCGAAGCCTGTGCCGCGCTGCAGAACTATCGCAAAACCGGTGGCAAAGTCGTGCTGGTGACGAATTCGCCGCGCCCGTGGCGTTCGGTCGCCCAACAGATCGCCGACTTCGGCGTCCCCGAAGACGCCTATGACGCGATTGCCACGTCGGGCGATTCCGCCCGTATGGCCATGTATCTGGGCGCTGTTGGCCAAAAGGTGCATCATATGGGCAAGATCTTCGAAGAGGATTTCTTCCAGCCGATGGACATTCTGGAAGACGCGCTGGACATCGAACGGGTGCCGCTCGAAGAGGCCGAAGGCATCGTCTGCTCGGGCCCCGAAGACCCGCTCGCCGATCCCGAAATCTATCGCCCGCAGTTTCTCTACGCCAAGCAAAAGGGCATGAAACTGCTCTGTGCCAATCCCGACATCGTCGTGGATCGCGGCGAGGTCCGCGAATGGTGCGCGGGGGCCCTGGCGGCGCTCTATACGGAAATGGGTGGGGAAAGCCTCTATTTCGGCAAACCGCATCCGCCGATCTACGATCTGGCGCGCCGCCGTCTTGCCCAGCTCGCCCCGGTCGATGATGCGCGCATCCTGTGTATCGGCGACGGCATCGGCACGGATGTGATGGGTGGCATCGGCGAAGGGCTTGATGTTCTCTTCATCACCGGCGGCCTTGCCGCCAATGAATTCGGGCCGGACCCGGTCAATCCCGACCCGACGCGCCTGAAACTTTGGTTGTCCGAACAGAATCTGTCGCCTGTGGCCGCGATTTCGTTCCTGCGCTGACCGTCCCCCGGACCTGCATGTGGCGGCCGATCCGGACCCGCCGCATGCTGCGGAATAAATCAAACAAAAAGCTTTACGCATCTTAATTTCGATAAAAAACATATAATTGAAATATTGTTTCTCACCGAAATCTCCCTTATGCTGCATCGCAACATCAGGAGGATTCGGAGATCATGTTGGACAATCTGCCCCGTGGAACGATCTGTATCGAAGACATCGAAATCGGGATGACGCGCCATTTGCGCAAGACCATCACCGACCATGATATCGAACTGTTCGGCGAAGTCTCGACCGACCGCAATCCTGTGCATTTCGACGACGACTATGCCCGTGACACAATTTTCGAAGGGCGCATTGCCCATGGCATGCTCACCGCCGGGCTGATTTCCGCGGTGATCGGCGAACAGCTTCCCGGCCATGGCACCATCTACATGGGCCAGAACCTGAAATTCCTCGCCCCGGTCCGCCCAGGCGAAACCGTACTGGCTGAGGTGACGGTGACCGACATCCAGCATGCAAAACGCCGGGTTGCCCTTGATTGTCGGTGCACCGTGGGCGATACGGTGGTGCTGAAAGGCGAAGCTATGGTGCTTGCGCCGAGCCGGAAATTCGACTGACGCGCGGGGCTCCCTGCGCGAGGAGCCCCGATGCAGACTTACACGCACTGGACCGACATCCCCGAAACCGCCAAAGGGTGCTCGGCCGCGATCGGCAATTTTGACGGCGTCCACCGCGGACATCGCCATGTCATTGATCTGGCCCGCCCCCACGGGCCGCTGGGTCTGGTGACCTTCGAACCCCACCCGCGCGAATTCTTCGCCCCCGGCGCCCCGCCCTTTCGGTTGATGAATTCGGAAGCCAAGGCCAACCGTCTGGCGAAACTCGGGGTCGAACATCTGTTCCAACTGCCCTTCAACGCCGAACTGGCGGCCATGTCGCCCGAAGACTTCGCCCGCAACGTGCTGGTCGACGGGCTGGGGCTGCAGCACGTCGTGGTCGGGGCCGATTTCTGTTTCGGTCAGAAACGTGCGGGCACCGTCGAGGACCTGAAACGCTTTGGCGCGGAAATGGGCTTTGAGGTGACCATTGCCGATCTGCTGGAAACCGAGGGCGGTGTGTCCTCGTCCTCCGCCATCCGCGTCGCGCTCGCCGAAGGCAGGCCGCGCGATGCCGCGACGATGCTCGGCCATTGGCACCGGATCGAAGGCATGGTCGGTCATGGCGACAAGCGCGGGCGCGATCTGGGCTTTCCCACGGCCAATATGTCCATCGAGGGGCTCCATGCCCCGAAATTCGGCGTCTATGCCGTGCTGGTCGACGTCTTGAGCGGCCCCAACAAGGGCAGCTATCAGGGCGCCGCCTCTCTCGGGGTCAAGCCCACCTTCGGTGCCAACACACCCTGCCTCGAAACCTTCATCTTCGATTTTTCCGGCGATCTCTATGACGAACATCTGTCAGTGGCCTTTGTCGATTATCTGCGGCCGGAACTGACCTTCACCGGACTTGATCCGCTGATCGAACAGATGAGTGCCGATTGCGATCAGGCCCGCGAGATCCTCGGGTCACTGGAATGACCCTGCGCGATCGCTTCTGGGAAACCGTTCCTCTGCCCAAGATGACCGAAGACGAATGGGAAGCCCTCTGCGATGGCTGCGGCAAATGCTGCCTAAACAAGATCGAAGATGCTGACAGCGGCGAGGTCTTTCTGACCCGTGTCGCCTGTCGCCTTCTGGACGACCAATCCTGTCAGTGCGGACAATATGAGATCCGCAAGAAACTGGTCCCGGAATGCATTCAACTGACCCCGAAAACCATTGACGAACACGCCTATTGGATGCCGGTGACCTGTGCCTACCGTTTGTTATGGCAGGGCCGTTCCCTGCCCGCCTGGCATCCGCTTCTGAGCGGCGATCCCGAAAGCGTCCATGCCGCAGGCATCTCGGTCCGGGGCCGCACCGTGCCCGAATTCGAAGTCGATGACGACGACTGGGAAGACCATATCATCGAGGAACCGACCTGATGTTTTTTGCCTCTGACAACACCTCTGGTGCCCATCCCAAGGTTCTGGAGGCGCTGGCCGCAGCAAATGACGGCTATGCGCCCTCCTATGGTGAGGACCGTTGGACGGGGGAGCTGACCGAACGGCTGCGCGATCTGTTTCAGGCCCCTGATGCGCTGGTCTATCCGATGACCTCAGGCACCGGCACCAATGCCGCGTTGCTGGGGACGATGGCACCGCAATGGGGCACGATTTTCTGCCATCAAACCGCTCATATCGAGGTCGATGAACGCAACTCCGTGCCCTTTTACTCCGGCGGGGCAAAACTGGCCGGGCTCACCGGGGCGGGCAGCAAATTGCAACCGGAGGAACTTGGTCAGGCCGCCCATGCCGCGCGCGCGGCCAGCGGCAATGTGCACGCCAGCCCACCTGCGGCGGTCTCACTGACCAATCTGACGGAATTCGGGGCGCTTTATCGCCCCAAGGAGATTTCGGCACTCTCCGATGCCGCACGTCTGCCGATCCATCTTGACGGGGCACGCTTTGCCAATGCCATGGCCGCCAGCGGCGCCACCGGCTGGGAAATGACCCGCGAGTTGAGTGCGCTGTCCCTTGGCGCCACCAAGACCGGCGCCCTGACCGCCGAGGCCGCCGTGCTGTTCGATCCGGCCTATCAGGAGCGTTTCGAAAGCCAGCGCATGCGCGGCGGGCATAACGTCAGCAAGGCACGGTTTGTGTCGGCACAGATCCTGGCGTGGCTCACCGACGACCTGTGGCTGGAACTGGCCACTCAGGCCAATGCGATGGCCGCACGGCTGGCGAAAGGGATCACCGAGATCGGCGGAACCCTGGACTATGCCGTGGAGGGCAATCTGGTCTTCGCCCGCCTGCCGCGCGCAACCCATGCCAAGGTCATGAGCCGCGGCGCGCAGTATCACCTTTGGGGCACAGAGGCCGCCCTGCCCGGTACTGAGGATGACATGCTGCTGGCGCGCTTTGTCGCCAGCTGGTCCACCACAGAGGCTGAGGTGGACGCTCTGCTGACCGCTTTAGCGGACTGATGCGGGACTTTACAGACTGGCCAGATAGGCATCCAGCATCTCCAGCCGGTCCTGCCCCCAAAACCGTTCATCCGTGTCGGTGACAATATAAAAGGGTGAGCCAAAGATCCCCGCCTTAAGTCCCTCTTCGAGGTTCTGGGTGTAAGTCTCTGCGCCCTTCAGCATGCCGGTCATGGACAGCATCGGATCAAAGCCGGACGCCTTGAGCGCCTCGGTGATCACTGCGTCATCTGCAATGTCGCGATCCTCTTCCCAGACGGCTTTCAGGAAACGCTGCACCAACCCGTCGATATCCCCGCCACCGGCCTCTTGCGCCGCAATCACCGCATAGGAGGCGGGGGCCGCATTGGTCGGCCAGAAGGCGGGCTGGAAGTTCATCGGCTTGCCCAGAGCCTCCGCGAAACGCTTGAGCTCCTGCAGGCGATACACTTTGCGCGCGTCCGAGCGTTCCGCCGGACGCGGCGCGCCCACACGGTCCATCATCGTCAAAATGTCGAAGGGCTTGTAGCGCACGGTCACGCCATGTGCTGCCGCAATCTGCGCAAACCGGTCGCCTGCCAGATAAGTGTATGAGGAAAGAAGCGAAAAATAGTAGTCAATATGGGCCATTTAGTCCCTCCTGCGCGCCTGAGTGTTTGCAAGACCGTAGCGGGGTGGTAAGCGGTGTCAACGTTACGATTCCGTGACGCTCTAGGCCAAAACACCCCGGGAAAAGCGCTCATGCCCACATCTCACGAACCGAAAGTCATCGCCGGCAACGCCAACCGTACGCTCGCCACTGCCATCACCCGCCGCCTGTCCATGCACCGCGGCATGTCGATCGACCTGTGCGATGCACGGGTGGAACGGTTCAACGACGGCGAGATCTTTGTCGAAGTCTACGAAAACGTCCGGGGCGAAGACATGTTTGTCGTGCAGCCGACCTCGAACCCGGCCAACGACAACTTGATGGAGCTGCTGATCATCACCGATGCGCTGCGTCGGTCCTCTGCCGGCCGGATCACCGCCGTCGTCCCCTACTTCGGCTACGCACGTCAGGATCGCCGCATGAAGGCACGTACCCCGATTTCCGCCAAGTTGGTCGCCAACATGATGGTCGAAGCCGGGATCGAACGCGTTCTGACGCTGGACCTGCACGCCACACAGATTCAGGGCTTCTTCGACATCCCCGTCGACAACCTCTATGCCTCGCCGGTGTTTGCGCTCGATATCAAACATTACTTCAAGGACGACCTTGAAAACATCATGATCGTCTCTCCGGACGTCGGCGGTGTGGCCCGCGCCCGCGAACTGGCAAAGCGCATCAACGCACCGCTGTCGATCGTCGACAAACGCCGCGAAAAGCCCGGCGAAGTTGCGGAAATGACCGTGATCGGGAACATCGAAGGTAAGAAATGCATCATCGTGGACGACCTTGTCGACACTGCAGGCACGCTCTGCAAAGCCGCCGACCTGCTGCTTGATCACGGCGCAGCCGAGGTGCACGCCTATATCTCTCATGGCGTTCTCTCGGGCCCGGCAGTCGAACGCGTGACCAACTCGCGCCTGTCGTCGCTGGTGATCACCGATTCCATCGAAGCCACCGAAGATGTTCAGAAGTGCAAAAACATCCGCATCGTGCCGACCGCGCCGCTGTTTGCGCAGGCGATCATCAACACTTGGAACGGCACCTCCGTGTCCTCGCTGTTCGAAGACAAGACGCTCGTGCCGCTCTATGAAGGCGTCTATCACGGCTGAGGCCTCGGCTCGGACGAGCTGACCTGAAATGACTGCGCCCGCTCTTCTCGAGCGGGCGCTTTTCGTTGGCCCATGGACAGCCCCACGCGCCCTACAGATCCCAGTCATCCTCATGGCGGACCGGACCAAAGGCACACCAGTCGGCGCGGACACGGGCGATTTTTGTGTCGCCCCAAGTGCGAAACACGATCACAAAGCCATCCTGCGTGACCATTTCGGCAGAAATATCAACGCGGTGATTGGTCGAGCTATCGATGTCGAGCATCGACAGAGACACCTGAACCACAGGGCGCTTCAGGTAGGGTTCGTCAAATTCCACGGCCCGGCGAAGCTCTCGCGGGCCCTTGCCGGTCCACATCGCACCACCGTCCTGAAAATCAGAAAACAGCAACAGGCTTCCCTCAGCAATTCCCAGCTGATGACTGTCTATTCTGAGCATTGTTTCCCCCGGTTCACCGGATGCATTCTGCGCAGTCTTCCGCCAAAAGAAAAGGCCCCGAAAACCGGAGCCTTTCAAATCATTTCCCACAAACCCCCTCAGAGGTTGGTGTGGAACCCGAGGTCCTCGACGATATGGATGAGATCAGCGAGGAATTTCTCTGTCGCGTGATGCTCGTCCGGATGCGCCTCTTCGTGAGCCTTCGTAGCTTTCGCGATCAGGTCGGTGACGACCTCTTGGGACATTTCCCCACGCGGCATAGCCATTTCAGCCAGAACCGAGATGGTGTCTGCGGACAGTTCCGCAAAGCCACCGGTCACGATGAATTGCTCCTCAACGCCTGCGCCAATCGCGGTCAGCAGACCGGGACGAAGCGACAGGATGGTCGGCTCATGGCCGGCCATCGCAGTGAGATCACCTTCAGAACCCGGGATCCGGACCTGCTCAACCTCGACGGAAGCCAGCTTCCGCTCGGGAGAGACGAGATCGAATTGGACATTAGCAGCCATAAAAGGCCTCCTTCCGGGTTACGTCTTAGGCTGCTTCCGCGGCCAGTTTCTCGGCTTTTTCGAGCACCTCTTGGATGCCGCCAACCATGTAGAAGGCTGCTTCCGGCAGGTGGTCGTATTCGCCAGCCACAACCGCCTTAAAGGACGAAATCGTATCTTCGAGCGGAACCTGCACACCGTCGGAGCCGGTGAACACTTTCGCCACGTCGAACGGCTGGGAGAGGAAGCGCTGGATCTTACGGGCACGGGCCACGGTAAGTTTGTCTTCTTCAGACAGTTCGTCCATGCCGAGAATAGCAATGATGTCCTGCAGCGACTTGTAGCGCTGGAGGATACCCTGGACGTCACGGGCAACCTGATAGTGCTCTTCGCCGATCACGAGCGGGTCCATGAGGCGCGAGGTCGAGTCGAGCGGGTCCACAGCGGGGTAGATGCCGAGCTCGGAGATCGCACGGTTAAGCACGGTCGTCGCGTCAAGGTGGGCGAAGGTCGTGGCCGGTGCGGGGTCGGTAAGGTCATCCGCGGGCACGTAAACAGCCTGGATCGAGGTGATCGAGCCGTTCTTGGTGGAGGTAATCCGTTCCTGCATCGCCCCCATGTCGGTTGCCAGCGTCGGCTGGTAGCCCACAGCGGAGGGGATACGACCCAGAAGCGCGGACATTTCCGAACCCGCTTGGGTAAAGCGGAAGATGTTGTCCACGAAGAACAGAACGTCGGTCCCCGTCGCATCACGGAACTGCTCGGCCAGCGTCAGGCCGGTCAGAGCGATACGGGCACGCGCACCCGGCGGCTCGTTCATCTGGCCGTAGACCAGAGCGATTTTCGAGTCGGGCAGGTTGTCGGGCGTCAGAACGCCGGATTCGATCATCTCGTGGTAGAGGTCGTTACCTTCACGGGTCCGCTCACCCACACCGGCAAACACGGACAGACCCGAGTGCACCTTCGCGATGTTGTTGATGAGTTCTTGAATGAGAACGGTTTTACCAACGCCCGCACCGCCAAAGAGGCCGATTTTACCGCCTTTGGAATAGGGGGCGAGGAGGTCAATCACCTTGATGCCAGTGACGAGGATTTCGGCCTCGGTGGCCTGCTCATCGAAGTCGGGTGCGTCGGCGTGGATCGGGCGGAATTCATCGGCCTCAATCGGGCCTTTTTCGTCAACCGGATCACCGGTGACGTTGAGAATACGACCGAGCGTCGCGGTGCCCACCGGCACGGAGATCGGGCCGTCGGTGTCGGTCACTTCCTGACCGCGCACAAGACCTTCGGTTGCGTCCATTGCGATGGTGCGCACGGTGTTTTCACCAAGGTGCTGCGCCACTTCGAGGACCAGACGGTTGCCGTTATTGTCCGTTTCAAGCGCGTTGAGAATTGCGGGAAGCGCATCATCGAACTGCACGTCCACAACGGCGCCAATCACCTGAGTGACTTTGCCTTTTGCGTTTGCCATGTTTCGTTACTCCGGGTTCTTAGAGCGCTTCAGCGCCCGAAATGATTTCGATAAGCTCGTTGGTGATCACGGCCTGACGCGAGCGGTTATACTCGACTGTCAGCTGGTCGATCATGTCACCTGCGTTGCGGGTTGCGTTGTCCATGGCGGACATCCGCGCCCCCTGTTCAGAAGCGGCATTTTCGAGCAGGGCCGAGAAGATCTGCGTCGCCACACCCCGCGGCAGAAGGTCGGCAAGGATGCCTTCTTCGGACGGTTCGTAGTCGTAGAGAGCGGAAACGGCGCCCTCTTCGGCTTCATAGGCGGCGGGAATGATCTGCTGGGCGGTCGGGACCTGGGTCACAACGTTCTGGAACTGGGCGTAAAAGATCGTCGCAACGTCGAACTCGCCGCCGTCGAAACGGGCCAGCAGGTCCTTGGCAATGGCCTGCGCGTTGACATAGCCGATTTTCTTCACCTCGGTCAGATCGACGTGATCCACCATCAGATCCCCGTAATCGCGTTTCAGCTGCTCACGGCCTTTCTTGCCAACGGTGATGATTTTCACCGTTTTGCCTTTGGCCTGAAGCTCCGCGATACGGGTTTTTGCAAGCTTCACGATGTTGGAGTTAAAGCCACCGCAAAGCCCCTTTTCAGAGGTCATCACAACAAGCAACTGCACATCGTCTTTCCCCGTCCCGGCCAGAAGCCGGGGCGCGGTGTCAGAGCCACCAACCGAAGCGGACAGCGCACCCAGCACAGCGTTGAAACGCTCTGCATAGGGGCGCGAGGCCTCGGCCGCATCCTGGGCACGGCGGAGTTTAGCCGCCGCGACCATCTGCATGGCCTTCGTGATCTTCCGCGTGGATTTCACGCTTGAGATCCGGTTTTTAAGATCCTTGAGGCTGGGCATCTAAGCGTCCTTCAGGATTAAGCGTAGGTTTTGGCGAATTCGTCCAAAACCGCTTTGAGTTTCTCGGCCGGTTCGCCTTTGATCTTCGGATCTTCGTCGGTGATCCACTGAAGAACATCGGCTTTCTGGTTGCGCATGAACTCAAGAAGCTGGGCTTCGAACTTGCCGACTTCGGACACCGGAATGTTGTCCAGGTAACCGTTGGTGCCCGCAAAGATGGTCACAACGATTTCTGCGTTGGTCAGCGGCGCGTATTGCGGCTGTTTCATCAGCTCGGTCAGACGCGCACCCCGGTTCAGAAGTTTCTGAGTGGAGGCATCGAGGTCAGAGCCGAACTGCGCAAAGGCAGCCATCTCGCGATACTGAGCCAGCGACAATTTCACCGGACCGGCGACGGAAGACATAGCCTTCGTTTGGGCCGAGGACCCCACGCGGGACACGGACAGACCGGTGTTCACAGCCGGACGGATACCTTGGTAGAACAGCTCGGTTTCGAGGAAGATCTGACCGTCGGTGATGGAGATCACGTTGGTCGGAATAAAGGCAGACACGTCACCGCCCTGGGTCTCGATGATCGGCAGAGCCGTCAGCGACCCCGCGCCGAAATCTTCGTTCATCTTCGCAGAACGTTCCAGCAGGCGCGAATGGAGGTAGAACACGTCACCCGGGTAAGCTTCACGCCCCGGCGGACGACGCAGCAGCAGCGACATCTGACGATAGGACACAGCCTGTTTCGAAAGGTCGTCGTAGATGATCAGCGCGTGACGACCGTTGTCGCGGAAGTATTCCGCCATCGCGGTCGCGGTGTAGGGGGCGAGATACTGCATCGGCGCCGGGTCGGACGCGGTTGCAGCCACCACGGTGGTGTATTCGATCGCACCGGTTTCTTCGAGCTTTTTCACAAGCTGCGCCACGGTGGAACGCTTTTGACCAACAGCAACGTAGATGCAGTAGAGCTTCTTGCTCTCGTCATCACCGGCAGCGTCGTTGTAGGACTTCTGGTTCAGAATGGCGTCGAGCGCCACAGCGGTTTTACCGGTCTGACGGTCGCCGATGATCAGTTCCCGCTGGCCGCGGCCGATCGGGATCATGGCGTCCACGGACTTGAGGCCGGTGGCCATCGGTTCGTGCACGGATTTACGCGGGATGATGCCCGGTGCTTTCACGTCGGCGATGCGACGTTCGGAAGCGTCAATAGCGCCTTTGCCGTCGATCGGGCTGCCCAGCCCGTCGACAACGCGACCCAGCAGGGCGTCGCCGGCGGGCACGTCCACGATGGACTTGGTGCGCTTGACGGTGTCGCCTTCTTTAATGTCACGGTCGGAGCCGAAGATCACAACACCGACGTTATCGGCTTCGAGGTTGAGGGCCATCCCGCGGATACCACCCGGGAATTCAACCATCTCACCGGCTTGAACGTTGTCGAGGCCGTACACACGCGCAATACCGTCCCCGACGGAGAGCACGCGGCCCACTTCAGCAACTTCGGCTTCTTGCCCGAAGTTTTTAATCTGCTCCTTGAGGATCGCAGAAATTTCGGCTGCCTGGATTCCCATTTATCCGACCTCTTTCATTGCATTCTGGAGGGAGTTCAGTTTCGAGGCGATCGAGGTGTCGATCATCTTCGAACCCACTTTAACGACAAGACCGCCGATGAGGGCTTCATCAACGGTCGCATTGATAGTCACATCCTTGCCGAAGGTCTCGGAGAGGGTCTTGGCAAGTTTGGTAGATTGAGTCTTGGTCAGCGCCTTCGCGGACACAACCTCTGCCGTCACCTCGCCCCGCTCTTCCGCAAGAAGAGCGCTCAGCGCGGCCACAAGTTGCGGCATCGCAAAGAGACGACGGTTTTGCGCCATCAGGGACAACGTGTTGGTCACGATGCCCGACAGGCCGGCCTTGGCGGCGACGGCCTTAATGGCATTTTCAAGCTCTTCACGGGTGTAGACCGGCGAGGAGATCAACGCCTTCAGATCGTCGCTGTCGGCCAACGCGGCAGAAAGCGTCGCCACGTCCTCCTCAAGCGCCGAGATGGCGTTGCTTTCTTTGGCCAGTTCGAAAATGGCCGTTGCGTAGCGTGCGGCGATGCCGCGGGAGATCGAAGCTGGTTCGGACACGTCCACCCTTCCGATGTCTTAGGGCCCGCCCGCCATCTCCCCGCTTGGGAGACAATCGGAGCTGGGCAACTTGATTGACCCACGCTGGTATACGCAGGCAGCAAAATCAGCGTGGATGTAGCAGAGCCTCACCTTCCTCGCAACCTCGTTGCGCGAGTTTAGCGCCAACACATGCAAAGTTGCTTTCCAGACATATCAATTACTTACATCAATTCCGCGCCGTCCCGGAAAAATTATTTCGCGCGTCGCTCAGCCAACATTCACGGATTCGTGCGATTCCCGTCACAAAATGACCTTGCCACACAAAGACACCACGTCAAAACGTTCCGGCAGCCCTGCCCGCGCTTTCGGCGCAGGTTGCCCTGCTCCGGTCACAAAAAAAGGGAGCCCGAAGGCTCCCTTGGAGTAAGCGCAATATGCCTGATATTCGTTTTGCGCGTTCTGAATTACTTCAGGGAGTAGACCAGAGACACCCCGAGGGTGTTGTCGGTCTTGTCATAGCCGTCCAGCGGATCGGAGTGGTACTCGGTACGCAGGGAGGTGCGCATTGCGAGCGGGCCGTTCAGCGACACGTTGAAGCCAAGTTCGTTGGTGATCGCGGTGTCGGTTTCCGAGGTGATCACATCGGTGTCGTTGGTCAGGAACATGCCGTTGCCAAGATCGTAGTAGAACTTGGAGGCAAAGCTGCCGGCCACTTCGTCGATGTTGTCGGCCAGGGTGTCATCGGCCACTTCGGCGTAGCGCCAGCCCGGACCGGCCTGCAGCGACCAGGTCATATCGGGGGTATTCACCACACGGTAGCCAACACCCAGACCGATGAAGCTGTCGGTCTCGTAGGAGCTGAATTCATCGTATTTGGTGCGGATTTTGCCGTAGCCGTAGAAGTTCGGGTTGAACATACGGGTGTAGTCATAGGCCGCCGACAGGGTATTCGCGGTCGATTCATCGGCGTCTTCGCTGTACTGATAGCTCAGTGCGAAATCGTGACCGTTCACACCGTCACCGTAGCCGAAACGCGACCCGATGCCGATATCGGCGGTATCGGAGTTGCCGCTGGTGGCGTTGGCGGTCATCGATACAGAGCCGTACCAGCCAAGACGACCGGAGCCGTTGCCGAACTGGCGGGAGTCGCGTGCGTCGTCAAATTCGTCTTGGATTTTTTCTTCCAGTGCGTCGACGGAATCGTCCACAGCATCAACGTTGTTAAACACGGTCGTGCTCTGTGCATATGCCGGAACGGAGGCCATTACGAGCATCAGCGCTGCGAGTGAGGAGGAGATCTTTTGGGTGCTCATTATAGGTAGTCCTTCACTTAAACCTTTTACCACGATCCACGTGATCGCGTTGTGGGAGAGGACTACCGCATTCCGACAGGCGGTTTCAGGGAGAGGGATGTGTGACTTTTCCCCCTAAAGGTTAAAATACAAGCGATTTTTTGCCGAAATGCCCTACTGACGGCCAGCAGAATTCAGCCCAAACAACCCATGCATGTTTCGAAAGATTGCATGCAATCGCGGCGTGCCATCACACGGGTTTCGCATCCGGAATCGGTCGCAGCCCGTCCAGCACGCGACTCGGACGCTGCAGGGCCTCCGGGCTGCCCGAACCGCTTTGGGCATAGACCTGTTTCGAGGCTTCTACGATCAGCACGCCCCCGACCAATGCCGTCGACACACGGCGACCGAAGCGTTCCCAGAACGGGCCCCATCGCAACCAGGTCCGCCGATGCGAGGGCGGCTGATACAAAGCGGCGGCATGGCGTTCGGGCACGAAACCTGCGATCCGCAATTGCTGTTCGAGCTGGCTCAAGGAATAGGGCCGCCCGTAACCAAAGGGCGTATTGTCCGACCGCGACCAGAGCCCGGCACGGTTGGGCACGACAAACATCGCCCTGCCCCCCGGCCCGAGCACCCGCCAGCACTCTTCCAGCAATGCCGCCGGGTTGTCAGAGGCTTCAAGCGCATGCATCACCACCAGCCGGTCGACAATGCCGGTCTGCAGCGGCCAGAGCGTTTCCGGACACAGCACAGACACATTGGGCATGCCGGCAGGCCAGTGCATCACCCCCTGCTGTTCGGGCATCAACCCCACAACCCGGCGTGCGTCTGCCAGAAACGGCCGCAACAGCGGCACGGCAAAGCCAAAGCCCGCCACGGTCTGGCGCGACGCATCCGGCCAGAAGGCCACAACCTGATCGCGGATAGCGCGCTGTGCGGCGCGGCCCAATCCGGTCCGGTAGTAGAAATTTCTCAGCTCAACGACGTCGAGATACATTGCAATCCGCGGGCTTTCCCCAAATGGTTGACCCAACCATACCCCATGCCGGAGAAAACACCATGCTAGAGATTGTCACCGTCCCCGCGCTCGAGGTTTTCGACAATTACTATTTCCTCATCCATGACACGGACAGCGGACGCACCGCCGCCGTCGACTGTGGCGGCGCGGCACCTGTGTTGCGCGTGCTGGGCGAGCGCGGCTGGTCGCTTGATGAAATCTGGATCACCCATCACCATTGGGATCACGTCGACGGGGTCGCGGATCTCAAGGAGGCAACCGGCGCCGTGGTCAAGGGCAGTCCCAAAGACGCCCCGAAGATGCCGCCACTGGATGAGGTCTTGCCACAAGAGGGGCAATTCACCTTTGCCGGCGCACAGATCAACGTGTTGTTCGTCCCCGGCCATGCCAACGGCCATATCGCCTTTCACATCCCCGCCGCCGAAGCGCTCTTTTCCGGCGACAGCCTGATGGCGCTCGGCTGTGGCCGGTTGCTTGAGGGCACGGCCCAACAGATGTGGGACAGCCTGCAAAAGCTGGCTGCGCTGCCCGCCGACACGGCGGTCTATTCGGGACATGAATACACATTGGGCAACGCACGCTTTGCTCTGAGCATCGATCCCGACAACGCCGCACTTCAGGCGCGCGCGGCAGCGATCACAGCGGCACGCGAGGCTGACCGCCCAACCGTGCCCTCAACGTTGAGCGAAGAACTGGCGACCAATCCCTTCCTGCGCGCAGGCCTGCCCGAGCTGAAAGCGCAACTGGGTCTCCCGGAAGCCAGCGACGTTGCGGTTTTCGCAGAAATTCGCCAGCGCAAGGATCGTTTCTGACGCGCCCGACGCCCCTTGTAATCCTGTCAAGTCGCCATAGATCTCTTACAGAAAAAGTGACGAAACCCGGCCCGAAACCGCACAAAACTTGGTGCCTCACAAAAAAGTAGGCGAGTTTGGTAACTTTTTCCTTGAAGCCTACGCGTTTCAATCGAAGTTTAAAGGTATCAGGCCACGGTTTTGGTTGCGGGGCCACGCGATACGCCCCCCCTCCAGACCCCGAATGCGAAGGAGCACAGTAGACGTGCCATCATTTTCGAACACCCTTGAGCAAGCCATTCACGCGGCTCTGGCGCTGGCAAATTCCCGTCGTCATGAACTCGCAACACTGGAACATCTGCTACTCGCCCTAATCGACGAGCCCGACGCGGCGCGCGTGATGCAGGCCTGTAACGTTGAGCTTGAGGAGTTGCGAAAAACGCTGCTGGATTACATCGAAGACGACCTGTCCACGTTGGTGACAGATGTGGAAGGCTCGGAAGCGGTGCCAACAGCGTCGTTCCAGCGCGTCATTCAGCGCGCCGCGATCCATGTTCAATCCTCCGGCCGCACCGAAGTGACCGGGGCCAATGTGCTGGTGGCGATCTTTGCCGAACGCGAATCCAATGCCGCCTATTTCCTGCAGGAACAGGACATGACGCGCTATGACGCGGTGAATTTCATCGCCCATGGTGTGGCGAAGGACCCTGCATTCGGCGAACAACGCCCTATCACCGGTGCAGACCAGCCCGAGGAAGAACATGAAGCTCAGGCGGCGCAGCCCGGTGGCGAGGACAAGGAATCCGCGCTGGCCAAATATTGCGTGGACCTGAACAAGAAAGCGATGAAGGGCGACGTCGATCCGCTGATCGGACGCGCCCATGAGGTGGAGCGCTGCATTCAGGTGCTCTGCCGCCGCCGCAAGAACAACCCGCTGCTGGTGGGCGATCCCGGTGTCGGCAAGACCGCCATCGCCGAAGGTCTCGCCAAAAAGATCGTCGATGGCGAAACACCCGACGTGCTGGCAGAATCCACCATCTATTCGCTCGATATGGGCGCGCTTCTGGCGGGCACCCGCTATCGGGGCGACTTCGAAGAGCGGTTGAAAGCGGTGGTCAAGGAGCTTGAGGATCATCCCGACGCGATCCTGTTCATCGACGAAATCCACACCGTGATCGGCGCCGGTGCCACCTCCGGTGGCGCGATGGATGCCTCCAACCTGCTGAAACCCGCGCTGCAGGGCGGCAAGCTGCGTTGCATGGGCTCCACCACCTACAAGGAGTTCCGCCAGCATTTCGAAAAGGACCGCGCCCTGTCGCGTCGGTTCCAGAAAATCGACGTAAACGAACCGACCGTGGACGACGCGGTGAAGATTCTGCAGGGGCTGAAACCCTATTTCGAGGAACACCACGACATCCGCTATACTCACGACGCGATCAAGACCGCCGTGGAACTCTCGGCGCGTTACATCCATGATCGCAAGCTTCCCGACAAAGCCATTGATGTGATCGACGAAGCGGGCGCCGCCCAGCATCTGGTTGCCGAAAGCCGTCGCCGCAAAACCATCGGCCCGAAAGAGATCGAGGCCGTCGTGGCTAAGATCGCACGTATCCCGCCCAAGAACGTCTCCAAGGATGATGCGGAGGTGCTCAAGGATCTGGAAAGCACGCTCAAACGTGTGGTCTTCGGTCAGAACAAGGCGATCGAAACCCTGTCCTCGGCGATCAAACTCGCCCGTGCAGGGCTGCGAGAACCGGAAAAACCCATCGGCAACTACCTGTTTGCCGGGCCCACCGGTGTGGGCAAAACCGAAGTGGCCAAACAGCTCGCGGACACGCTGGGCGTGGAACTGCTGCGCTTCGATATGTCGGAATACATGGAGAAACACGCCGTGTCCCGCCTGATCGGGGCCCCTCCGGGCTATGTCGGTTTCGATCAGGGCGGTCTGCTAACCGATGGCGTCGACCAGCACCCGCATTGTGTACTGCTGCTCGATGAAATCGAAAAGGCGCACCCGGATGTCTACAACATCCTGTTGCAGGTGATGGACAACGGCAAACTGACCGACCACAACGGCCGGACCGTGGATTTCCGCAACGTGATCCTGATCATGACCTCCAACGCAGGGGCCGCGGAACAGGCGAAAGAGGCCATCGGCTTTGGCCGGGATCGCCGGACCGGCGAAGATACCGCCGCCATTGAACGCACCTTCACGCCGGAGTTCCGCAACCGTCTGGACGCCGTGGTGTCCTTTGCCCCGCTGCCGAAAGAGGTGATCTTGCAGGTTGTCGAGAAATTCGTGCTGCAACTTGAGGCCCAGCTCATGGACCGCAATGTGCATATCGAACTGACCCGCCCCGCCGCCGAGTGGCTGGCCGACAAGGGTTATGATGACAAGATGGGCGCACGTCCGCTGGGCCGCGTCATTCAGGAGCACATCAAGAAGCCGCTGGCAGAGGAGCTGCTCTTTGGCAAGCTGTCGAAAGGCGGCGTGGTCCAGGTTGGCGTCAAGGACGGCAACATCGACCTGCGGGTCGAAGAACCCGGCGCCCCGCGGATTGGCAGCCGCAAGAAGCCCCCGCTTCTGACGGCGGAATAAGCCAGTTCAGACCATACACACGAAAGCCCCGCCACTGGCGGGGCTTTTTTCATGAAAACGTGGAGAGGACAGAGCCAGCGTTTCATAGCCGCATCATTTTTCGGTCAGCTTCAGTTCGATCCGACGGTTGAGCGCCAGGATTTCAGGACTATCCCCGATGGCCACCGGTTGATACTCTCCAAACCCCGCCGCCAGCAGACGATCCGGCGGAAAGCCAAGCTGCTGCGACATATACCGCACCACCGACAGCGCCCGCGCCTGCGACAGCTCCCAGTTGTCACGATATTCTCCGGTGCCCGACAACGGCGTCTTGTCGGTATGACCGTCGACCCGGATCACCCAGTTGAGCTCCGGCGGGATCTCCTTGGCAACCTCGGACAAGGTGCGGGCCACACGTGCGATCTGCGCCTTGCCCTCCTCCCCCAGCTCCGCCGAGGCCGGCTCGAACAGAACTTCCGACGAAAAGACGAAACGGTCGCCAACGATGCGCACCCCTTCGCGGTCGCCCAAAATATCGCGCAGCCGTCCAAAGAATTCCGACCGGTAATTTTCCAGCGTCTTGGCTTCTTCTTCAAGCCGCGCGCGTTCCGCCGCCTCAAGTTCGGCGCGCCGCCGTTCTTCGGCAGCCACCTGAGCCAGCGCCGTGTTTAGCTGCGCGGTCAGACTGTCGATCTGCACCTGATTCTCGCTGTCGCGCGCCGTCCAGGCGTCCAGCGTGGTTTGCAGTGACGACAGTTGATTGCGCAGCTCCGTCACCTGCGCGTTCAACAAGGCCACCCGGCGCGCACTTTCAGCAGATTGAGCCTGTTCCGCCGACAGGGCTTCTTGTGCGGTGGCCAGAAGCGCGGCTTGCTTTTCCGCGGCACTCATCTGGGTCTCAAGCTGTCCCTGCAACTGATCCCGCGCCGCCCGTGCCGCAGCCAGCAGGGTCAGGGTCTCCTCCGCCTCCTTGCGGGCTTCTTCCAGAGCCAGCGACATCGCCGTCAGATCGTCCGAAGAATTCGCCATGCGATCCTGCAACGCCTTCAATGCGGCGGCATCGGCCAGCCGCGCCTGTTCGGCTTCGCTCATCTCCTCTTCGGCCGCATCGGCACGAGCGATGGCCGCCGAAAGGGCGTCCTCCCGGTCGCTGGCCTGTGATTTCAGATCGTCGATCAGCGCCTGCAGGGCCTCGCGGCGGGCCGCCGCCAGTCGCGCCTCTTCGCTGGCCGCATCAATCTCGTCACGCGCCTTGGCCAACGCCAGCTGCATGGCCTCCTGATCCGTGATCAGTCTGGCCTTCGCCGCTTCCAAGTCCTCGATCTGCGCGGCCAGCTCTGTGCCCTCGGCCACGGCGGCGTCGCGTTGCGCCAAAAGGCTGGCCACCTGCTCCTCAAACGAAGCAATTCGCGCCGCTTGCGCAGAGGTTTCCGCCTGCAGGCTGTCGATCTGTGCCTGCTGCTGTTCTGCCGTGGCACGCGCCGCGCTCAAGGTCGCGCGCAATGTGCCCAGCTGCCCCTCAAGCCCCGCGCTTTTCTGCTGCTCCAGCCCCAGCGCGGTGGCCAGAGCCGTCACCTCAGAGGTCAAGGCATCGAGTTCGTGTTCCTGCCCCGAAATCGTATCGCGCAACATCGACTGCACCACCATGAAGATGGTCAGCACGAACATCAACACCAGCAACAGCGCGGTCATCGCATCCACGAAGCCCGGCCAGATTGAGGCGGACATACGTTGGGAAGACCGTCGCAGCACCGCCATGTCAGTCCCCCTGCGCCTCGCCGAGGCTGCGCAACACGCGGGTCAGTTCGGCAATCTCGGAGCGCAGTTCAGAGGTGCTTTCCTGACGTCCCGCCGACAGTTCTTCGAGAATGCGCAAAAGCTGCACGTCGATGGAGCGCAGACGCATCCGGCTTTCGGCGTCCAGATGTTCGCTGCCTGCAACCTCGCGCCCCTGCAACACATCGATCAACCGGTCCTGCCCTTCGGCCACCCGTGCCAGCACCTGCGCCGTGTCGTGATCGCGTTCGAGCCGGTTCACCACCTTGTCCATCGACTGCGCCAGCTGCATCAAACGGGTGTCGAGTTCCGTACGCGACGCATTGGTCTTGGCGAAAATATCCTGCAACTGGTCCATTTGCTGGCTCATGTGGTCAAGCACCGCCGCCGCGCCCGACAGATCGCCACCCTCCCCGTCAGAGGCCGAAAATCCGATCCGGGTGATGGTGGACAGCCATTCTTCCAGCTCCCGGAAAAAACGGTTCTGCCCGTGCGAGGCGAAAAGTTCGAGCATGCCCACAACAAGCGACCCCGCAAGCCCCAAGAGCGAGGAGGCAAAGGCCGTGCCCATCCCCCCCAGCTGGCTTTCAAGGCCTGTCATGAGCTGGCTCAGAACATCTGTGGCGCCCTCGCCCTCGGCCGGCGACAGCGACCGAATGGTGTCGACCAGCGCCGGCACCGTCGTGGCCAGCCCGTAGAAGGTGCCCAGCAGGCCAAGGAAAATCAGCAGGTTGGCGATATAGCGCGTGATGTCGCGCGCTTCGTCGATCCGTGTGGCAACGGAATCGAGAATGGACCGTGCGGATGTGGACGAAATCTGCGTGCGTTCACTGCGCCGCCCGCGCAACAGCGCCGCCAGAGGCGCCAGCAACCGCGGCGCCTGTTTGCCCGGCACCTTGGGGCGCTGCCCGGTGAACCGTTCGATCCAGTTGACCGAAGCCACAAGCTGCACCACCTGCAGAAAGCAGGACACAACGCCGATGACAAAGACAAATGCGATGAACCCGTTGAGATAGAGATTGGCCAGAAACACCGGGGCCACGCGCGGCAAGGCCACGTAGAAGCCAAAACTCACCAGCCCAAGCACCACGACCATCGAAATGATCTGGCGGACCGGTTGAGAAAAATACTGCAGTTTCGCCTCGCGATCGGGTTGGTCCATTGACCCTGTCCTGACCTGTCGTTTCCTGTCAGCGTCACGATAGGGGACGATGAGCACCCTGCCAACACGCAATCGCGTGTACGTTGGATTTCATACCTTAACGCATGGTAAACGACGCTTTCCGCGCCAAGCTCAAAGCCGGTGACGCACCATCTCGGCCAGGGTGCTCAACTCCATATCTTCCATCCCCAGCTCCGCCAGATGGCGCGCGGTATTGAACAGATAATCGCTGTTCGGTCCGCGCCCGCCATGGGCGCTGGCAATCACCTCTGCCTGCCGCTCCAGTGACAGCGCGCCGGTGTACTGCACATGCATTGGGTCGACGATATAGGCCAAAGCGGGCACCCGACGCCCATCCGAAAGCGCGAGCGTGACCTCACGCTCCAGATAGGCCGAAGACACAAGTTCGCGTTCGCGCAGATCAGCCAGCGTTTGCGCCGCCGTGTCACCTTCGACATGGAACGCCAGCCCATGACATTGCGTGCCCACCTCTGCATCGAGCGCCAGAACCAGCCCCGGCGCCTCGGGGCTGCCGCGATGGTGAATCGACCACATGCAGAAAGATCGCGCATAATCCGACAGCACCGCCGGCAGCCGTTCGGTAAATTGGAATTCCGGGTTCCACATCAGCGACCCGTAACCGAACACCCAAAAGCCCTGCGCGATGCGCGCGGCGTCCGGAGTTTGATCTGCTGTCATCTCTGCACCTCTCTGCCGGGACCCGGCGATCTGTCCAAGTCGCAGCGGCGATCCGCCGCCGGGGCACCTCCCCGGCTGCCGGGCGGCGCTTCCCCTTGTTTCCGAAACGGTTTAAACACGGGCGACCCGGCAAAGCAAAGGCCGGAGACGAGCGACGGAGATAGAAGGGTCGATCATGCGCAAAGTTTTTTGGCTCGTGGCGGTGCTCGCCCTGCTCTATTGCGGCTATTGGGTTCTGGGCGCGAAAGGCACCGAAAAAGGCATCGCCGCCTGGATCCGCGCGCGCAGCGCCGAAGGCTGGCAGGCCGAAGTGAGCGACATCAGTACCGGCGGGTTCCCGCTGCGCTTTGACACGACGTTGAGCCATCCGCAATTTGCCGATCCGCGCTCCGGCGTCGCACTGAGCACCTCGCAGATCGACATCCTGAGTCAGAGCTTTCGCCCGACGCGCTTCACCGCACGGTTTGCCCCCGAGGCGCTGCTCTCGACCCCCTATGAAAAGCTGACGATCACTCAGGATCTCGCCGAGGCGCAGCTGTTTGTCGATCCAGGGCCACGGCTGACGCTGGATCATGCTTCGGTTCAACTCGACGGGCTGAAGATCGTCTCAACCAATGAGTGGAGCGTCGCGCTCGATCACGCCCAGTTCAACACGCAACGCTCGGATGACGATCCACTGGAGCATGATATCACCTTCATCGCAGAAGGGTTCGCGCCGTCGCAAAACATGGCCCGTCTTTTGCAGGATCAAGACGGCCTGTCCGACACTTTTGAAACGCTGGATATGGACATGACCGCGCGATTTGACGCGCCATGGGACATTCGCGCTCTGGCCGGCCCCCGGCCCCAGCCCACACATATCACGCTCCGGACCTTTTCAGCCCAATGGGGGGCGCTGACCTTGCGCCTTGCGGGGGATTTCGTGGTCGATGCCGAAGGCTATCCCACAGGAACACTGGCGGTCAAAGCCGAAAACTGGCGCGAAATGATCGCGGTTGCGCGCTCGGTCGGGACGATCCCGCAGGATATGGCCTCTATCGCCGAACGCGCCGGCGGCATTCTGGCTGGCCTGTCGGGTCGCAAGGACACGATCGATGCAGAGCTGACCGTCAAAAACGGCACGATTTCTCTGGGCATCCTGCCGCTTGGCCCCGCTCCACGCCTGCGCATCCGCTGAGGCGCCACACGCGGTTCAGCGGCAATAACTGCCCGCCCGATAGCGTGCCGTGTCAAAATGGAAATGGTCTTTGTGATGCCGATCCGACTCTGGTCCCAGAACCGTGCCGAAGGGGCCACAGGCCGAGCGGTGCAACTGCCGCAGCAACTTGCCCTCGACCGGTTTGTTCCAATCGTTCAGCACCGACAGGCGCACGCCATTCTTCAGCACGAAAGCGGAAATATCCACGGCGTGACCCTTGGCATGTTCGGACAGCTTCGCGCCGTTTTGATTGTTCCGTGGACGACAGGCATAGCTGGCCGCAATCTGCAATTGCGCGATCCCGCCGCCGAGCCGCCCGATCAGGGGCTCCGCCTTGTCACTGACCCATGTGTTGAGCGTTCTGGCTGTGGTGCAATCTACGACGGCGGGCGTGGACAGCGTCACCCCGGAAACCTGCGTGACCTGAACCGGCTGAGCGATGCCGCATCCCGCCCCGGGACCCGAAATTGCGCTGACCGTGCGACCGTGAATGGCGGCGACACCGCAAACAGATCCTTGCCGACCATAGGTGGCTTTCGGCGCGGGCTGCGCCACAGCGGTGGCACGGGCACGCGCGGTGGCCGAACGAAAGGCTGGGCGAAAGACGGGGCGCGGGGAACGCCCCAATCCGGCCTGTCGCGTCATGCTTTCAACAGTTCCTGACGGTTCACGTTCGACAGTCCGGCCGGGGCGCAATTCAGGGCGCGCTTGACCAAGCCCTGTTGCTGCAGCAGAGACCACCGGGCTCCGTGTGCTGCTCACTGCGGGCCGTAACTCTGGTACAGGCCGTGTCAGCCCCTCGGCCAAAGCGGCCTCGGAACAGGCCAGCAGAGCCAGAACAGACCAAAGGATATGGCGGCCGTGTTTCATTCGCCCTTTTTGACACGCCCGAAATCCGGAGCATCCGTGTCCTGCCCGGCCTCAATGATGCCGCGCCGGATCGCACGGGTCCGGGTGAAATAGTCGTGCAGATGATCGCCGTCGCCGGTGCGTATGGCTCGCTGAAGCGCAAAGAGCTCTTCGGTGAACCGGCCCAGAATTTCCAGCGCGGCGTCCTTATTGGTCAGGAACACATCGCGCCACATGGTCGGGTCAGAGGCCGCAATCCGGGTAAAATCCCGAAACCCTGCGGCCGAAAACTTGATCACTTCCTGATCCGTCACCCGGCGCAGGTCATCGGCGACCCCCACCATGGTATAAGCGATCAGGTGCGGCACATGGCTGACGACCGCGCAGACGACATCGTGGTGATCCGGGTCCATCCGTTCGGTATCCGCGCCAAGCGCTTCCCAGAACCTTTCCAGTCGCTCGACTTCGACCTCGGACGCGCCTTCCGGCGGCACGATCAGGCACCAGCGGTTGTCGAACAGTTCCGCAAAGCCGGAGCGCGGGCCGGAATGTTCGGTTCCGGCCATCGGGTGGGTGCCGATGAATTCCACGCCCGCCGGAATATGCGGCAAAACCGCCTCCAGAACCGATTTCTTGACCGAGCCCACATCCGTGACCACAGCCCCGGGCTTGAGCGTGGCTTCGATGTCCTGCATCACCGCCGCCATGGCGCCCACGGGCACAGCCAGAACAATCAGGTCGGCATCCTTCACGGCCTCGGCGGCGGTGTCGCAGACCTCGTCGACCAGATCGATTTCGCGCGCGGTATCGCGGGTTGCCTGCGAACGTGCATAGCCGGTGATATGCCCGGCCACTCCGGCCCGGCGCATGGCCAGAGACATCGATCCTGCGATCAGACCCAGACCGATCAACGCGACACGGTTGTAGATCACGGGCCCCGCTTCATCGCTCATTTCTTTTGCTCCCGGAACTGACCGATTACATGGGCAACACGGCGACAGGACGCCTCGTCGCCGACGGTGATCCGCAGGCAGTTCGGCAGACCATAACCCGCCACACGGCGCACGATGATGCCGTTTTCCTTGAGGAAACTGTCACAGGCTTCCGCCTCGGCCTGATCGGTAAACCGAGCCAGAATAAAATTCGCGCAGGAGGTGTCAGAAGGCACCCCCAACTCCATCAGCGCCTCGGCCAGCCAGGCGCGCAGCCGGGTGTTGTCTTCGCGGCATTTCTCGACCCAGTCACGATCCTTGACCGCGGCCTCTGCGGCGGCGAGCTGCGGCTCGGACAGGTTGAAAGGACCGCGCACACGATTGAGCACATCCATGATGTCCTGAGGACCATAGCCCCAACCCACGCGCACCCCGCCCAGACCGTAGATTTTCGAAAAGGTCCGCGTCATCACGACATTGTCGTTGGCTTCGACAAGCGCTGCGCCGCCATCGAAGGCCTCAACGAATTCGGCATAGGCCCCGTCCAGCACCAGAATGGCCTGCGGCGGCAGCCCTGCGGCGAGCCGGGCCACTTCACGCTGGCCAATCATCGTACCCGTCGGGTTCGCGGGGTTGGCGATGAACACCAGTTTGGTGCGTTCCCCGCAGGCATCCAGAATGGCATCAACATCGACCACGCGCTCCCGTTCCGGCACGCAGACTGGGGTTGCCCCGACCGCCTGAGCCGAAATGCGGTACATGGAGAACCCGTGCTCGGTGTAGATCACCTCATCCCCCACGCCGGCATAGGCCTGACAGAGGAAGGTGATGATCTCATCCGAGCCGACACCGCAGACGATGCGGTCGGGATCCAGACCGTGCACATCTGCGATCGCTTTGCGCAGGCTGGCGTGATCCGTGTTGGGATAGCGATGCAGATTGTGAGCGGCCTTGGCAAACGCGGTCTTGGCGCTCTCGGGCGCGCCGAATGGATTTTCGTTCGAGGAGAGCTTGATCACGTTCTCCACACCGGCCACATGGCTGGCGCCGCCCTGATACAATGCGATGTCAAGAATACCGGGCTGGGGTTCGATCAAACGGGTCATTTGGTCCACTCACATTGAAATTGCCCGCCCGTCATAACGCCGCAATGCGCCCGTGACCAGTGAGAGCGACATCAGTTTTTCCCAAAACGCGATCTGTCGCTTTCCTGTCTCACCCGGAACGCGCAACTGTCGGCGCAAAAGAAAAGGCCGCCCGAAGAGGCGGCCTTTGAATTCCTGTCGAAATCGGATCGGCTCAGACTTAGTTCTGAGCGTAGAATTCGATGACGAGGTTCGGTTCCATCTGCACAGCGAAGGGCACATCAGAGAGGCCCGGGGTGCGCACGAAGGTTGCGGTCATTTTGGAGTGATCGGCTTCGATATAATCGGGCACATCGCGCTCCGCCAACTGGGTGGCTTCCAGAACGACAGCCAGTTGCTTGGACTTGTCACGCACTTCGATCACGTCACCCTCTTTCACGCGGTAGGAGGGGATGTTCACACGCTGGCCGTTGACCAGAACGTGACCGTGGTTCACGAACTGACGGGCCGCAAACACGGTGGCCACGAATTTCGCGCGGTAGACAACAGCGTCGAGACGGGACTCGAGCAGACCGATCAGATTTTCACCGGTGTCGCCCTTCATACGCTCTGCATCGGAGAAGATGCGGCGGAATTGCTTCTCGGTGAGGTCACCGTAGTGGCCTTTCAGCTTTTGCTTGGCGCGCAGCTGCAGACCGAAGTCGGACAGCTTGCCCTTGCGGCGCTGACCGTGCTGGCCGGGGCCATATTCACGACGGTTGACCGGGGATTTCGGACGACCCCAGATGTTTTCACCCATGCGGCGGTCGAT
This sequence comes from uncultured Celeribacter sp., assembly GCF_963675965.1. NCBI lineage: Bacteria > Pseudomonadati > Pseudomonadota > Alphaproteobacteria > Rhodobacterales > Roseobacteraceae > Celeribacter > uncultured Celeribacter sp. The sequence goes on from NZ_OY780935.1 coordinate 1,238,769, forward strand.
TTTATACTTGGCAGACGTGCGTTTGGTCACGAACTGGATCCTTTCAGAACAAATGTGAAAGGTGCTGTCCTTTGCGCCCGGCGAACACTCCGCAGTTTATGGAGGGTCACTTCGGCCGACAGGCATCCCCTTGCGGGGGCCACCAACACCAAATTATGAGACCGGCACGCGATTGCTCGGGCACCGACTGGCGGGGCTTATACAGGGCGCACGAGGGGAGTCAAGCACCGCCTTGGCCTTTTCGACGCCGCCCCCCGTAAGAGCCTGCCCCTTTAAATAAAGACGCAAGCGCAGGCGAGGCACCTGTTCAGGTTCAAGTGGCCTCAGGTCGCACGATCAGTCGGCACAAAGCACCTCGGCCCGTGCCCCGAGCGCCGCCAACGCATCTGCTGGCGCCAGCACCACCATCATCCCGCGCTTTCCCCCGTTGATCACGACACTCTCGGGAGTGGTCCCAGTGACATCAAACGCGACGGGTGCACGTTTCTTCTGTCCGAAAGGGCTGATGCCGCCGGTGTGAAATCCGGTCAGACGCTCTGCCTTCTGCGGCTCCATCATCTTAGCGGATTTGCTCCCAAAGGCAGCAGCCACACGTTTCATCGACAGACTCCGGTGCGACGGAATCACGGCACAGGCGGGCGCGCCGTCCACTTCGACCATCAGGGTCTTGAGCACCTCTTCGGGCGCGCGTCCGACGGCCTCGGCGGCATGAAGTCCGATTTTGTCCTGACCCGCGACATAGTCATATTCGAGAATCGCATAGGACACCTTGGCCCGATCCAGAAACCGCGTGGCAGGAGTTGCAGTGCTCATTGGCCTGTCCTTTTCATGGGCCTGTATTCCTAGACTTCTGTTTTCACCCTGTGCGTTCACAAATATACCCCGGCCCAGCCAGCGTGCAAGACGGGCCACAAGCCACGGCCATGAGGCTCGAAAACCCGGAATTCTCAGTGGACTGGTGCGCCAGCGACACTCCCCCCAAAACACGCCCAAGCCATGCCAATAGCGCATAGCAGGACTGAATTCTTGGGAGTGGTGCTTTTATTTCGCGCAAACTACATGCGGTATTGAAGATCAACTGCTCGGTTTTTGCGCAGTTTGAAAACTCTTAACGACACCTCTTAGACACAAGGACCGACTGATATGGCGACCCTGACCCACTCCATGACCCCGACCGTTTCGTCGAGCTCCAAAGGCTTCGGCGCAAGCTTCTTTGCCAAACTGGCCGAAAAGCGCCGCATGAAAGCGACGATTAACGCGCTCGAAGCCCTGACCGACCACGAACTGCGCGACATCGGCCTGACCCGCGGTGACATTTCCGAGGCTGCACACAACGGTCGCAAAGCCGCCTGAACGCGACATTTCGGACGGACCCGGGTTCACGACCGAACCCCATGAGATTTCAAAGCCCCTGCCCTGCCGGCGGGGGCATTTTTGTAAAGTATCTGCACCCTAGAAGTCGCGTGGAGATACATCCAGCTTTCAGTCGCGGCATTCTTGACAAAATAACTCAGTCATTTTAGACCCCATCGAAAGCGCAAGCTCCCGCCCCGGTAGCCAGCACGCCCTCACGCACAGCTGGACAGACCATGATCCCCCGGACGCATATTGCGGCTTTTACGCCATTCTTCCGCCTTCCGCCCCATCAGACATCCGATCGGCCAATGCCGACACGGATCGCATTGGCATGGCGCAGACCGACAGCGATCTGCGACGGCGCACCCGCGCCTTCAGCTGCACCCCGACATCAGAACGCCAAGGTCTGCTGACCTCAGCCCGGCGCGCAGGCAGTGTTCCTTCGTGTTGCCTGCGCGCCATCCAGAAAACCTCTTTCATCCGACAGGACCCGCAGACCATGAACAAACCTCTCTCCGCCGCCGATATCCGCGCCGCCAAAGCCGAACACGCCAACAAACGCGACCGCGAGCTGGCGGATATGCTGGGCATTTCCGAAGCCGAGCTGGTTGCCGCGCATGTCGGCGCCTCAGACACCATGTCCGTCACGCGTATCGCACATGACCCCGACACCGTCATGCCCTTGATGACCTCTCTGGGCGAAGTCATGGCACTGACCCGCAATGCCTCCTGTGTCCATGAGCGGGTCGGCACCTTTGAGACCTATAAATCAGGCCCACATGCGGCCATGGTTCTAGGCAAGGAAATCGACACCCGCATTTTTCCGAAACACTGGGCCTTCGGCTTTGCCATTGAGAACCCCACCGAAAAGGGCCTGCGCCGGACGCTTCAGTTCTTCGATACGGCAGGTGACGCGGTGCAGAAGATTTTTCTGCGCGACACGTCCAACCATGACGCCTGGCAGCCGTTGCTGGATGTCATCACGCTCGACGATCAATCTAACGAGATCGAGGTGGCACCACGCCAGCCGACCGAAGCCCCCAAACTCAACCCGGAAAAGCTGTAGCGGAGGTCCAGCTTCCGCACGATGGATAATGGGTTACGCACAAAAAATTATGCAGACAATCACGTCACGGCCATTGATCACGCGACCTCTCCGCTGTCCAGCAATGCCCAGTGGTAATTTGTCTGCCCGTCAAACTCGAACGAGTGCCGATCTGTGCGCAGGTTTCCGACGCCGCCCGTATAGGGGCTGAGCGCTGCATCGACGACATCACCGTAGGTCCACGACCACCCCGACGCAGGGGCTGTCGCCGGGGTGAGGGACAGCACGTTGCCGGAAACCGATACAGTGCATCCGACCTCCGCCCCAAGGTCATCAAAAACACGGAAACCAAATTGTGTCTGCTCTGGCACACCGACCGTGTCCAAGACCAAACCCCGGTAGCTGTAATACAGCTGGATATCGCTGCCGTTGAGCACGGTATCCACGCACCGGAGCGGCTCGGGTGGGCAGCCGTTTAGCGCGTAGCGGCTCATGGCCTGAGCAAGATAGGCACCGGCGAGACGGCTACCCGCCGCTGTCAGGTGCCGGTCATCGGCAAAAGCCAGATGATATTCAGGGCACACCGCACAGAGAAGATCGCTCGCCTTATGGGCGTCGCGCTGTGTTTCCGCGAGCAGGAAGCCGTCCACCCCATAGGTCACGGCGGAGGTGACCTGCACAAAGAAGGTCAATGCGGGGATCGTGGCCTTGGTAATGGCGCGGCTGTCGGTGTCGTAATCGGCGGCCAGAGCCATCAAAGCGGCCTTATACTCGGCCATATCCGTGCCGACCGTCGTGTCTCGCTCTCCTTGGAAAAACGCCTGCCCGAAGTGCGCGAGGGGCCGTGAGAGGCTGTCTGCGTAGTCTATGGCTGCTTGCAGTTGCGCGAGGTTGTTGGTGTAGAGTGTGGTGCCCTTGGACATATCCGCAATCGCCGTCGAGCCAGTCGCAGCCCGACCTGCGATAAACGGTGCTGGTCGCTCGACAGAATAGGCAGGCAAGCCTGCATCCATGCAAAACTCTCTGAGAGCCTGTACGCCTCCGAGAACCGGGCTTTCAAGCGCCCCGGCGGCGGGTGCAGCTGCCGCAACGAGCGTCGTGTTTTCGTCTGCGAAGGTCAGCCCACCGTAGAGCGCGCGCGTCGTGATCGCCGTCTCTGCGCCCTCCATATTGGACTGCCCAGCCCCACCAAAATAGCCTACACCGCCACTGGCAATAATGTCGGACAGTCGTTTACTGTGCGCCCCCATGAACAGCACATCATCAACAATACCACCGAAGTCCCGGCGAGATTTATTGATCGTGTAGAAGCGAACCAAAGCCTTATCGCCCTCCGTCTGGGCAGATGCGGACACGAACTCGGAAGATGAAGACACATATACGCCTGTCTCCCATTGCCCACCGGAGCGATCTACGCCGTTACACCAAACCCCGATGTAGCCCCCAGCGGGGATCTCTAGGCCGATAGCGACACCAATGTTGTTGCCCGTGGCTAGAGCGACATCCACGGTCGAATGGACTGCAAAATCATCGCCAGACCGGGTGTACGTGTAGAATGTGACAGTAGCGTCGTGGACCATGTCCACGTCAGCGGACACAAGCACACCGCCCGCCTCGTAGGCCACGTCTGGAATGCGGTACAAGGTCGACCCGTTGAGGGTGGCGCCGCCCCCGCCAGAAGCGATTTCCTCTGACGAGGCCCCGAACACGGCGCTGGTCGTTTGCGTGATCCCTGCTAGAACGCCAGAGATCGACGGGCTTTTGGCGACTATCGCTTCGGCGTCCGGCGCGGTGATGGTCTCGACGACCTGTGTGATCGTCTGGCCGTTCACAGACACGCCGTAGCGTGTCGTCGTAAATCCCATAAGGAGCATTTCGCTCCGGGCGCTTCCCGCAGTGAAGCTGTCGCCGACAAGTGTACCCGGAAACCAGCTAAGGGAAGCTGCAGTAGGCGCCGCGAAACCGCAGGTGCCTGTGGGGTAAATCGCCCCAAGATACTGGCCCTCCGCCGCGCTGAGGTCAATTTTCCAAGAATTGACTCCAGCATCTCCGCTCACCGACACCTCATCGACGACAGTGAATATCCCATCGTTTTCAGACATCACCGCCACACGTACGGTAGCGGACGCCCCCAGCTTCGCTCGGAACTCGGTCACTGTCGTGTCTTTAGGGATCGCATAATCCAGCGCGACAGCAGTAATTTGAGCAGTGGCATTGGTCGCGGTCACATTGACGTCATTAAGCCCGACGACAACATCCTCTGGCACTCGAATGCTTGCAAGAGCGGCGTCGACAAGATTGACGGCTGCCATAGCCGCATCCACCTCACCATACATCGAGGACAGGGCAGAGGAGGACGGCACCGAGGCCACAAGCACGGCAGCACCGCCATCTTTGACGTAAATGTCATAGGCGGTGGTGTGCTCTGCACTGGCGGCGCGGAACTGCCCGCCGGGATCGACCGCAGCCAGTCCGGCCGCGACGGTCGCGTAGATCGGCCCCAGCTCCAGGACGAGGCCGTCCAGAGCTTCTTTGAGCGGGCCTGACCCGACGAGCTGCGCACCGAGCGAGGTCGTCTTTTGACGTCCAGTTGTCCCGTCGCGATGGACTAGGATCTCATCACTGAGAGCGACTTGTCCGATATTGGTCGATTTCACACCATTTGCCATGTGTCTGCTCCTAAACGATGGTGATTTCGATAGGCCCGGTCACAGGCCCCGGCACGCCATCGGCGTTCTGGGGCTCGAGCCAGACATAGTGGATGCCCTGCGATAGGCAGGCGGCGGTTTCGAGGTAGGCGACGACATCGTCGAGCGTGCCGTCGAACTCGGAGGACGCGAGGAATTCGATTGTGTCGTTTCCGGTGACCGCCTGAATGCGATCACTGAAGGTGCCATCAGCTGTGGCAGCTGTGCCCGGTCGATCCGATCCACCTGTCAGGCGGGGTGTCAGCGTTCCTGCGGTCAGGCCAGAGACTGCATATCCGACCCGGTAATATTTCCCGGCGGTGGTCGCCAGAGCCTGCGATATGGCGCCGGCCGTGCCCGCCGTATGCTGGGCGACACCTCCCGCGATCGCCCAGCCCGCATCGACCGTCCAGACTGCCGCGTTGTTCATTGTCCCACCGGCGATCCGATCCTGACGGGTCGTGTCGCCGAGCGTGGTCGAATAGCTCGATTGTGGAGAGACAGCGATCGGTGCCCCGATCGCATCCGTGTCGCGGTCCAGCACGGCCGAGGTGGAGCGATAGACCTGCACCGCTGTCGTCGTCGTATCGGCGCCCGTCGCGAACTGCACCATGGCGCCGCCGAGCAGCGTGGTCACCGTGATCGCACTCTCGTCCAGTCCGCCCGGAATGTCGGCATCGTCATCACCGACCACCAGAGTGATGATCGGCGTGTAGGCCCCATATGCGCCCGTGTTGTTGCGCCCGCGCGCCCGGATCTCGACGACATCGCCTGTCGCATACCCTGCGATCTCACCGCCACCCGCGCCAGCGAAGACTAAGACGATGGACCAGTGCGTCGTGCCGAGTAGCCGATGATCAATCTGATATTTTGTTGTCGGAATAGCCCCGCTGCCGGGCTCGATCAGATACTCGATCAGCCCGGCCTCACCGGTGCCAGACAGACCCGTGGAAATGGATGTAAATCGAGGGGGCGACGGCGGTGCAGAGGTCTCGTCCACAGTCTCTCCCACGCGGCTCGACCATGCCGGGATATCGGTTGCTTCCAGCTCGACATCAATCTCTGGAGCCGCATCGATGAGATGCGTGATCGTGCAGCGATCCGTGGTCCGCTCGATGCCCCGCACGATTTGCCTGTAGGACGTCTCAGAGACCGGTCCGATCTGGATGAGATCGCGGGCGTCGGGCAACAGGCCAGATCCGAGCACGGTCAACAAGGTTGTTTCTCCTGCGACCGTTTTGAGTGTCCGCACCACAGATGTGCCAATCGTGTCGTCGTCATCCTCGAAGTGACGGAAACGGATGCCATAGGTTACGCCGTCGATCATCTCGATAGAGCCATCGATCTCGATGGAATTACCATCGACCTTCAGCACCCGCGCATCCATATGGTAGCGCGACAGAGCGCCGGCGCTGGTCATCACATGATCGCCCCGTGTCGCCACACGCAGCACACCGTCCTGCGTCACCTGATAGGTGTCAGGACGATAAAGCGTCTCCAGTTGGCGGCGGCGGATCTCGCGCCAAACCTCGTCTGCATAGACCTTGCCGGGAACGTCCCACGCCTCGGTCTCGATGATGGCGCCCTCATAGCCCGGCCAGCGCACCACGCGCTGCGCCTCCTTGTAGTCATTCTCCGCGTCATGAAACTTGGCGATGACGGCATGCGGTGCCCGGAAATAGGACCGGGAGGATTTAAAGGACCAGGAGTTGCGGGGACCGATGTGATCGATGATTAATGCGTCGTCGGGGTTGTCGATCACCACAGACCACTTGATCCCGTCATGTTCGCGGCTGGCCCGCCCGGCGGCGGCGATTTCTGACAGGACGTCCCCGAGGAGCGTGTCCGTGGAAGCCAGCACCTTATTGTAGGTCAGGCCCTTTGCCGTGCAGAATTCGTGCCACTCCTGAAGCTTGTCGAGGTTGATCTCGGCATCTTCCGCAGCTTTCACGTTTTCCGGCGCCTGAAGGACGTGGCGATAGATCGATGCGGGGTTCTCAGTGGCGCGGGTGATCCATGTGCCTGTCTCTGCATCCCAATCCGGGATAATACGACGCGCCAACACCGTTACCTCATCCAGCGGGCCATTGAGCTGGTGCGTGGCTTTGATCCGCATCGCCAAAAGAGAAAGAGGACGTGGGTAATTGAGAGGATGCTCCGGTCGCATCGTCTGCAACGCGGACCAAGTGCACCGCTGCTGGACTTTGTTGTCAGTGCTTTCATCGGTCAGCATCGTGCATCGCACCTGCCAACGGCCGCGCGTGGGGAAATCCAATGTGTACTGCCGCCAAAAGGCCCAGTTCTTTTTGGCCGTGATCTCAAGCGTCTCGACCGCTTGCCACTCTTCCGCCGTGATAAGACGCCGCTCGATCCGAATTCTGACCATTCGAAGCCGCTTCTTGCCCTCATCATTGTAGCGGACCAGCCCGGCTGGAAAGTGGAGGAGCACAGATGCTCTGGATGCGTCGCGACCTGTCGTCCGCACCACAGGGACATCCACAGTATCCTCGTTGTCGATCACATTGCCCTGATCATCACGCGGCAAAGGTCGGGTCAGCTCGACCCCAATCGTCTCCTCAAGGATCTGCGTCTGGACGATAGTCACCGGCGGCTCTCCTTCGACGCCCCTCCGGGTCTCGATTTCGAATTCGTCGAATTCGGAAATCGATGTCTGACCGATCTGGATATCATCGATCTCGACTTGACCCTCGCCAATCAGGAAGAGCGCACGGATATACTGATCGTCACCCACGATCTCCGTATAAGGCAGCGCCGCGAAGGGCGGGGCGAAGCGATAGCTGCCCAGCACCACCGGCACAGCCCCGTCGGGACTGACCTTGTTCTTCGTCGACGTGATAGAATAGCTTTTGCGGGTATCGTCATCGGAGCTGGAGGGTGGGATCAGCGCATTGATGAGCAGATTGCCGAGTGCGGTGACCCCAAGCGCCACACCGGTCGAGACCAGCGCATAGCCCACGGTCCCGGCAGCAAAACCGAGCGCGCCTGCGACCCACGCACCAGCCGCCACAGCTGCAATCGCGACAATGGCTGTGAGCACGGATTTCAGCACCGATTTTCCGGGCAAGAGACGAATAACCACCTGCACACCTGGGCGCGGACGGATGTGGCGCCAGAAGGTCGGATCGATTTGCTCCTTGCCCTTCGAAGTACTGAGCCAGACACGAGCGTCCTTCATCTCCTCATCAGAGATGCCAGGCAACGTGGATTTGACCACTTCATAGAGAGTGAGCCCGTGCGGCAGAGACTTCTCAATCCGCCCCGTCTCCGGTTTGAAGTGAGGCACAGCGAGGACCGGGATATGGTCCGGAAGTCTCGTGTCCGTCTTGACCAGAGGAGCGTTCATCGCGCCCTCTCAATCAGTTGAACAGGGTGTTCAACGGGATGTTGAATGGCCCGTTCACGGTGCCGCCAATGGCCTGTCAGCCGATGCGACCACCGCCCGGTATCATAGCGCTCGATCTTGCTCTGATCATCGCCCAGGACATGGATCATGAAGCCGTGCTTGACGACGATGCCGACGTGAGAGGTCCACGCCCCCATTTTAAAAAAGGCGATATCAAAGGCCATTGCAGGCCCGGAGACCGGCAACCAGAGCGGCGAGACCGTCGCGCCATTGATCAGCGCTGCCACCTCTGCCTGCTCATCTGGATGCACGCCAAGATATTCCGGCAAGCTGATGTGCAGCTCCTCGGCATAGATGATGCAGGCCAGACCCCAACAGTCGACGCCATTTCTGTCGCGGCCGAGGTCTTTTTGCGGGATGCCAATGAAACGATCAGACCAGGTCATGCCGTTGCCTCACAAATGCAGTGCTGGGAAGTAGAGCCGGATCATCCGGCCCGGCGGGAATTGCTCTAGTTCGATCTCTTCGCGCGAAAACGTCAGCGTGATCTCCTCGGCCGCAGCATCGATGTCGGAGGTCACAAGCTCGATATTGTGCCACTCTGCCTCGGGCAGATCGGGCGATGATGCCAGGACAACGGCCATGTCGAGACGGGCCGGTTCGGTGATGGAGCGCATCAGCTCTGCATGCTCAGAGCTGATGCAGCTCAACACGATCTGAGCCTCGGCCGGGGCATCCTCGCTTTCATCGGGTAGCTGTGCGTCAGCAATGATGAAGAGGAACGGATCGGCTTGCGGATTGCTGGTCTGCCAGCTCGACCGGGTGCCGAACAGAAGCGGGTCGGTCGACAGCCGCTCGGTGTTGTCGGTCGAGAGCCGGATCACCTCGTCGGTCTCGGGGTGGGTGATTTTCATCAGCACCACCCAGATCTCCGAGTCGGCTTCCGCATCGATCGCCATGCGCGCATTGAGAGAGACACGACGGCTCATGACGGCACCACAATCACAGTGAAGGACATGCGAAACTCGACCTGACCCTCGATGGTCTCGACCGGCAGATCATCACCCCACGCGCACAGCCACTGAGCTACGAGCAACAGCGGCGCGCCGTCGCCCGTCAGCAGTGGCACACCATCCGATGTCAGCAATGGCCAGCCGTCCGTTGTCGGGTCAGGCATCCAGAAAAGATGCGAGCCGTCAGCACAGTCGATCGCAAAGAAGGTGTCAAAAATCGCCTTCTGGTTTCGGTCCAAAACGACAGACAGCGCCACGGTGTGAGCCGCCTTCGAATAGGCCCGCCCGAAACTCGGCGCGCCCGCCTTGGGCGTGCGCTTGCGGCGCACATCCTGAGAGGTGCGCTGCCAGGTCTTACGCTCCGGGTTGGGCAGGTCGGCGGGCCACGTCTGAATGCTCATAGCCGGCTCACCCCCCGACGCTTGACCCCGTAGCCAGATTGCAGCGATTGAGAGGCTTTTCCGCCACGCGCAGACAACCCGGTCGCGACAGCATCGGACATCACAAGCTTGTAGCTGCGCTGCCCTCGGGCGTCCGTTGATTCCTCGACCGTCGCGTCAACTTGAGCGCTGGAGTTATTGGTGATCTGGATGATCGGCCGACTATCAAAAGAGGCATTGCTATTCGCCGCGCGTCCTTGGGTCAGGAACGGATAGCTCTGAGCCGTTGCATAGCCGCCGGACGCATAACCACGCATCGTGCCGCGACGGATAGCCTCAAGGTTCTGCACACCGATCCGCGCCGTCGAGGCCGCGTCGAAGACATACTCCTTCTCATGGACAAGACCGGCCACTTTGGTCGGATCGGACCCGCCCGTGTCCCCGCCGACCGCAAACCCCGGAAGCCCGAGCGCGCCCAGACCGATATTGAACAGAGAACTCCAAATATCCCCGCCCCCGCCGACATTCTGGAGGGCTGTCGCCAATGTTTGCCCAAAGCTGTCGAAGCCACCGCCCAGCGTGCTGAGGTCCGTGCCCGTCGTCAGGATCGACTGGGAGAAGGCGTTGAGCGACTGCTCTGTCTGCAACAGCGTGGACGGCAGCGAGATCGCAAAGGCGTTTGGCATCCACGACTGAAGGTCTGCCGTGGTGCCATGCTGGTGAATGGCGCTGCCTGCGCCCAGAACCGGGCCGCTCAGGCTGTTGATCCAGCTCAGGTTTGAGGCATCGGAATAGTTCGGGTTGGCATAGTTCAGATTGCCTCCGATACTCGACCGAGCACCGGCCGCGCGCTGCATGAGCCAGCTGTCAACCACCTCATCGATCCGAGAGGTGATGCGAGACATCGGAATGTCATCGACAGAAGACCGGCCCGATGCCCAGGCGACAGGCCCGTTCACATCGCTAAACTGCGACTTGGCATCCACAACGCTGGCGACGGACCCACCCCATTTGCCGGACGCGACACGGTTGAGGATCGTATCGATAATGCCCGCAGCCTGTGCCTCCCCCGAACTCTGCACCCATTCTGTCGCGACGGTTTTCTTGAGGTCGATAATATCCTGTGCGGACAGCGCCAGTGTCGTGCCATCGAAACTGGTGACTGAGGGGGTCAGGATGGATGACGGGATGTCGGTACGATTGGCAGCAACAGCCCCCATCGCACCAAGCCCCAGATCGCCCATAGAACTGATCGTCACGCTACCCGCCGTGACCTGCATCATTCCCACAGACTGCGCCGCCTCCCGCGCGGCCGAGGCCGGGTCGATCGTCACCTTGCCCGTCAGCCGGTCCCAGATGCCCTGCAACCCGCCGAGATCCGATAGGGTGCCGTAATCGGTGCCCAAGAGCGCGTTCTTAAGCGGGTTGTTGATCGCCAAATCCATGAACTGCTCCCGCAGCCCATCAAGCGCACCCGTGAAATCACCGTCGAGCAATGCGTCGAGTGCATCTTCCCCAGAGGACTGCACGCGCTCCCAAGCTTCACCGACGCGATCAACCTGACGCTCGAGATCGACCATCTGAGCGGCCTCTTCTCGGATCTGATCGGCGGCTTTTCCTGACAGGCCCAACTCACGGATTTTCTTCTCGGCCTCGAACAAGGCCAGCGTGCGCGACCGGATTGCCTCGGACTGACCAATAAGAGACAGCTCAAGACGAAGCTGTGCTGCGCTTTCCTGTTGCGTCTTCAAATAGTCCCGAAGTTTGGACGTGCGATCTGCCGTCTTGTCTGCAGCGGCCTGATCGGAATAGGCCTTGCGCATACTCTCAATCACGCCATTCAGCCGCGCCTTCTCTTCACCTTCGGCCGCCGCCGCCGCCGCCACGAGCGGGCGCAGGGTCAGCTCCTCCTGAAGCAAGCGGTTCACGTCCTCGGACTTGATGATACCGGTTGCGACCTGCGCATCGAGGCGTGCCCGGATTTCGACCTCTGCCTGCATGTCAGACACCTGCGACTGAGCTGTCAGGATTGTCTGCTCAATGATTTTCTGACGGGCGCGGGAAGCCTCCGCTTCAAGCTCTGCCGCACTGATTTCCTGATCGGCAAGCTGAAGGCGGGTGCGCCGCGCTTCGAGATCTGCCCGCAACACTGGATTACGCTCGGCTGCAATCTGAGCATCGAGACGGTCGAGTTCATTGAGACGCGCCTGCTTGTTGGTCAGGGCATCAAGAACGCGGGTCTTAGCTTCAAGCGCTTCGGTGATTTCGTCTTGCTGAAACTGATCGAGACCGGGCGCGCCGACACCGGCCTCAAGGGCCGCGATCTGGTTGCGCAGCTCCTCTTCACGGCGGGACGTGGCCGTGGCGCCAGAGCCTTCGGCGATGCCCAAAGCGAATTTGCCCTGACGCTCAGCCTCATCACGTCGAGCCTTTTCTTCAATCTCACGGCGCTCGCGTTCCGCACGTACTTGGAGGGCGTCACGTTCTGCCATGGCTCTAAGGCCATCCTCAACACGCAAAGGATTTGAAGAGTTCAGCTTCTGGTCAATTACGTCTGGCTGAAGCCAAGGGTATTGCAGCATTTCCTCTGCTGTAGGTTCCTTCTGCTTTCCTCCAAACATTCCATCAATCGACTGGCCCCAAGTGTCCCCAATATCCCCAAGAACATTCCCAACCTTCTCTCGTGCGCGCTGAAACCCAGTGAGAGCCTTCTCCGCATCGGCCAGCTTGTCCGGCAGCGCATCGAGAAGGGCAGCCTGCGCATCACCTTCACGGTTCTGTGCCGCCAGGGTCTGCGCATACCGCATCGTCGCCGCATCGATCAGACCGTATTTGCGATAGAGCGTGTCCGCGCCCTTGGCGGGGTCGGAGAACATCTCCGCCATGATGCCGCCAATGGCATCCATCTCGACGCCAAGGGTGGCTGCGAAGTCTTTCGACATGCCGATCATGTCATCATAGTGATCCGCGCCGATCTTGGCGGTGCGCAGGAACTGTGCCTCCATCGAGCGGGCAGCTTTCGTCGAGATCCCGGCAGCAACGGCCCCGGCACGGGCCTGCGCTTCAAGCTGACTGGTGGAGGAGGCAAGGCCACGCCCCAGGCCGTCATAGGCGGTTTCCACCTCTTTGATCGACTTCAGATAGGCGTTCCACGAACTGACACCTGCGACAACGACCGCCCCCAGACCCAGCATCCCCACGCGCAGCGGTGTGATCACCTGACGCAGCGCCCGCATCGTGTTGCCGATCCCGCCATAGATGTCGATCACCTGCGGACCTTGCTGCAACAGGATCTGCATCGGCGGCATCCCAAGCGCGAAACTCTGGAACGTGTCCGATACCTGGTAGGACAGCATGCGCTGCTCATAGGCTTGCAGTTTCACGGTGCGGTTCATGCCGGTGAGGGCCGCATCCGTCCGTTTTATGCTTTCCAGAGAGGCCTCATAGGAGCCACGCACACGGGCCTGTGCCATGGCGACCTCATCGGAGGTCAGGGCACCCGTTTTCTCGGCGGATTTGATCTCATCGAGCTGCGCCTGATACTGCTGCTGTGCAGCAAAAGTCGGGTTGTACCGGGCTTTGATCCGGTCGCGTTCAGCCTGCGGCAGAACCGGCGTCTGGGAGGGGGATGCCCCCGATCCGCCACCAACACCCGTGCCCGCCCGGTGCGCCTCTTCGCGGGCGCGTTTTTCAGCATCCGCGAGGCGCTTGGCCTCCTCGGCCGCCCGGCGCTTGGCATCGGCGTTTTTCGTCGTGGCGGTGGTGTTCTGGTCCGTGGTTTTCGTGCCGGATTGTGTCTCCGAATTGACGCCGGCCACGGCCTTTTGCACGTCCTGTGCGGCGGCCTTGGCACCGGCGCTGTTGCCTCGGAACACCAGCTCGACAAGAAACTGCTTCACGCTCATGACGTCACCCCTGCGAAGGCATCGAGCGCCGCAGCTTCCATCACCAGAAGATCACGCCAGACCTGATCGCTGTCGATTTCGGGATGTGCCTTTTCGAGACGACGCAAGACAACCTCGACCGCCTCATAGATGAGGCCCAGCCATGTCACGACCTTCTCCTGACCACGCGATACCTCGACCGCCCGCCATTGGGTATGGCAGTCGAGAAAGGTGCAAACAGAAGGCCAGTTGATCAGCATGACCCGGAAGTCCTCGGCGGCGGTTTCGGTGATCATGGGCGCGAAATCAGCGCCCATGTTTTTGAACTGCGCGGCCACCTCCTCATCGAGGGTGACCGGCTCCTGGTCATCGACCCGGCCGAGGCGCTGAAACGCCCAAGCTCGGGCCGCTGCCCTCAGTTTCCCAGGCGGGCTTCCTCGCCAGAGAGGCTTTCGGAAATTGCCCTGTAGACGCCCGTGCGGAACCAGGCATTCTTCAACTCATTCATGAGCGCCGCCTTTGAGAAGACCGCTTCGCCGCCCTTGCCATCGTCGATGCCTTTCCAGCCGACAATGCGGCCGGCGAGGTTCTCACGTTCAATTTCGACCTGTTTGCGCAGCGTCTGCGCCGCATTCATCGCCTCTTGCTCAGCCATGAGCTGGTCCTGGTCGCGGAACTCGAACTCCGCCTCGAAAGTCATTTCGATCAGCTTGCCGGCGCATTCCGGATCTGGGCGCTTTACCGTGACGGGCCACCAGTAGGTCGATGTGTCGGCGAGAACGTATTTCATGAGGGTCTCCTGTTATGTTGAAGGGCAGCTTTCCTGACATGCCGAGGTCACAGCGTCGGGGCGCGAACGCCCCTCTCCGGGGTGTATTCAGGGGGTGAGGCGGTAACCTGCCTCTCGAGCCAATCGGCGGATCAGTGTTTCGGCCCGACGCAGTGGCCGATAATCGGCCTCTTCACCGTCAGCATCAGAAACGGCAGAGACGAGATCGATTTCACCTTCGATCCAGTCAAGCGTCTCGGTGATGTCGACATCGGCAAACTTGACCGGCTCCGGCTCAGACATCGGCGCGCGGCCTTTTTGCCAGGGCGAGCGCCCGTCAGCCCGACGATGCCGCCAATGGTTCACAGCACCCGCATCGATCTCTTCCTCGAAGCCGATGGCCACGGGGAATTTCAGCGGATACCAGTTCGCCAACGGCGGACTGTAATCGTCGGGATGCGAGCGCGTGTGATCCATCCTCCTCAGACCTCAGCGCACTGTGATCTTCAGTTCGTCCATGCCATCGACAGGACAGAACGACAGCGGGATGGAATAGTTCACGATACCGTCGGTCTGGCCTTGGGTAGGACGCCCGAGTTCCACGGCAGGGGCCGTAATTTCGACGATGTTGCCCTCCGCCGTGCCATGGATCAACGACAGGCCTCCACGGGTCCGATCCCGGACCTTACCGAACCAGTCGATGTCCGTGACATGACGCGCCTCGACGACCGCCGTGCCCGTTGTCGAACGATCCGTGATCATGATCTTCTCATCGCCGATGAGGAAACGCGGTGTGAGCGTATTGCCAAGGTCGATCGACAGACTTTCGGCGACAGATGCCCAGCCATGCAGGGTCATCCGCGTGTTGGCCTTCGAGACTTTCAGCGGCGTGGTCCAGCCATCCAGCGTCACAGACGGCAAGGCGGCATCAGTGATCGTGCCGAGCATGCCCATGATCGTGATGCGGAACTTCGGGATCGAACGGGGCGCAATCGTCATGGAGACGTTCGCTTGGTTGCCGAGAAATATGTGCCGGACGCCGTCACTGTTGAAGTAAAGCGAGCCACTTTCCACGCCGTCTTCGATGATTTCATAGTCCACGCTGGTGGCGGCCGTCACGCTTTCAGACAGCCCACAGATACGGAGGAGCGACCCATAAGCAGGCACGTCTCCAGCGGCACCAGCACCTGCGATTTCCACCTCGAATTCAATGCGGCCATATTCAGCGGCAAGGATCGTGCCCTGATTGCCCATGTGCGGCAGGATCAGATCCCGGTTGATCTCCTCGGCCTCAATCGGGGTGAAGGTGATGTTGGTGGCGATGATGGCGTCAGCAGCCGTCGGGGCCGCATCAGTCATGTAGGTTGCCTCAATAGCATGAAGCATAGCGAGTTTGCGCCAGCGGCGTGCGGACATGATCAGCTCTCCTTGTTGGCGGAGGTGTCAGCCTCGGCCGTTTCAGTGGTGGTGGTTTCGACCTGTGCGCCTGCCTCAGTCACCTCTTGGGCCTTCTGAGCCGCCAGAGCGCTCGGTGTGTTGGCGACATCGAGCGAAACGGCTCCGGTCTTCTTGTTGCGGGTGTAGCGCCCGCCGGTTGTCGGTTTTGTCATGTGGCTTCTCCTGTCAGGAAACGGGTCGTTTTCCAGGTCTCGACGTAAATGCTGACACCCTTTGCGACGGGGCTGCTTTCGCCTGCGATCAGCTCACATTCGGATGTGCCTGAGGGCGGCTCCCAGCCAGCGAGTGCCTGTTCCAGATCGGTCTTGTAGGCATCGAACTGGAGGACGCGCTCCTCGCCCATCGATGCGCTGTAGTAGCGGATTACGAAACTCGCGACGAAACGCACCTCGACGTCCTGGCGAAAGCCGCCGGTAGAGAGGGCTTGCGGTGCGGCCCCTTCTTGCCAGGGCATAATGATCGCCGTGCCGCTTTCGACCTGACCGGCCAACTCGGCCAACGCGTCGCGATCCTCGGCAATCTCGACGCCTGCCCAGCGGGGATCTGTCAGCTTTGCGAGCAAGCGGTCGCGGATCTCGGCCAGCATCACCACCCCCTCAATTTCTCAGGGGTGAAGACCCGCGGCGGATGCGCGGACATCACTGTCCCGGTCTGGCTCACAGGGGCGGTTTCACCCTCATCGACGGGCAAGACGATCAGGCCGCGCGCAACATCCTTCAGGGCTGCGATGGCGTCCTTGTAATCGGTCTCGACGTGATCCGGCGCGCCGTTGCGATGCAGCACATAGCGGGCGATGGAAATTGCCCAGGTGTTGACCAGATCCGGGACGGAGACGAACGGCAGAGTGTATTTTGCGCCGACATAGCCATTGATCGTGTTATCCGCATCCGTGAGCGCCGCCTCGATCACATCCGGATCGGCTTCGCCATCACGGTCACGGTCGGCGATCTGCGTGATCTCCGTCTCGCCCGCGCGATCGATCAGATCTGTGAGAGTGGCGTAGGTCATGGATCAGCCCTCGGAAAAGAGCCGTTCGCGGAGCAGGTAGCCTTCGAAGGCCCAGATTTCCTCACGGGCGTTCTTGCGCGCAATATCTTCACCGATTTCACGGTCGAAGTTCTCGGCACTGGCAGCGGCGCTTTGTCCAGTCACGCAAAATCCGTTGCGCAGGGTCAGGCAGCACACCGTCAGCGTGGTGCCGGGGAAAACATGAAACTGCTCGGAGACGATGGCGGCGTCGATGTCCGCAGGCGTCAGGCGCGGTGCACTCAGGCCCTTACGCTGAATATCGCGCTCGATTTTGTCCTCGTGATCCATCGTGTCTCTCTCAAAATTCGGTTGAAAGTGCCGGGGGCGAGATGTCCCGCCCCCGGCGGGGCGCATGGCTGTTGTCAGCTCTTTTGCGCGGAGGAGGTTTTGCGGCCCGCACGGCTTTTGGTGGCGGGCTTGGTTTCCGTGGGTTCCTCGTCTCCCTCGGAACTCTGTTCGGCACTGTCATCCTCTGCACCGGAGGCATCTTCGGATGCGCCGACGTCCATATCGGTGCCAAGGTGCGCCTGAAGCTCAAGCACACGCTCCTGCAGCAGATCCCGCTGCGCCTCGGCCTCGATGGCCCGTGCGGTCGCCTCGTCGGCGGTCGCCTGCAGCTCGGTCACGGCGGTATCGACGGCTTCCCCGACGATGGCTTCGGCGATTTCCTTCGCCTTGGCCTCGACGGCGGTTTCGAACGCATCTGCCTCATTGCCAACTGAAGCCGTAGTGACCGGCGCGACATCTGCGGAGACCGCACCGGCGGCGATGAGCTGATCGCGCACCGTCTCGGAAACCGTCAGGGTTTTGCCGGTGGGCTGCCGCTTGCCCGCAACTTTCGCGGGCGTGATCAGGGTGACTTCAACGTCCTTGGTCATGATTGCCCCCTTAATCCGACGCGCCAGCGTTCTTGAAGAGGAAGCCGCCCTCAGCACCGGTCAGATAGACACGGCGTTCGGTTTTGGTCGGGTAGATCCAGCTGTCATTGGCATTTTCCCAATACGGCTGATTGACCAGAGGATAGCCTTTGAGGCTGTAGGTGTAACCGTAGGACGGCACCTGGAAGGTTGCGGTGCCTTGCGGGACATAGGCGAGGATCGCGTCATTGCCCCAGACATCTTGTGCCGGATCGTCATCCGACATGGTTTCGTCCAGAAACACGGCCTTGCCGACGATCACCTTCTCGACGTCGAAATACGCCGCCAACATCTCAGCTGTGATGCTGTCCTTGGAAGTGTATTTGAACTGCTCTTTGATCTTGGCGTGACCGGTCAGCGAATTGAACGAACTCGGGCCAAGTGTCAGCACATTCGGATAGCGACCAATCTGGCGACGGATCGCTTCCTTGGCATCTTTGACATCCTGCGCGGGATCACTCGCATCATTGCTCCAGAGATCGGCGCCGGACAGGGTGACCTTGTTGTTTTCATCGTAGTTGGTCAGATCACGCGCCAGATTGGCGGCTTCGATTTCGTGCCCAAGATCGATGATGTCCATCACCATATTGACCGCACCGGCAGCCAGATCGATGCCGGGGACCGACATGGCTTCCTCCTGATGTTCGATCGGCACGATTGCTTCAACCGCGTCCTGTACGAGCGAGATCGCGTCGGAGGCGTAACCGTATTGGATACGCAGCTTGTTGGCGCCGGGGGCACGGCGGGTGTTGAGCATACGGAAGCTTTCCTTGCCGAAGCGAATGACGCGCATCGAGCGGTTCGGGATCGGCACACGCGGAAACAGCAAGTGCGAGATAAACTCAGAGTTGCGGTAGCCGCGCGCATGGCTCGACAGGATCGGATCGACGACGGCGGCGGTGCGTTGGTTGACGGGCTGGTTCATAAAAGGGCTCCTTAGCGGATGAGGTACTTGACGCTTGCCGCGTCGGCGGCATCCGTCAGGGCGTAGGCGAAGATGTTGGTGTCCGTGCCAACCACAGCGGTGCGGATGCCGCCGCCGGTGGCCGTGCAGAGCGGATCGCCCTTGGAGATCGCCCCGACAGCCGTGCCATGTTCGACACCGATCGAGGTCAGGGCGATGTCGAGACCCACTTCGGTGCAAGGCACTTGGGCAACGCCTTTGACCGGCATGTCCTCGACCGTGATCGGGGCGTCGTCAAAGCCCACCAGATCGCCTGCCTTGCAGATGGCCGTCATGGTGGCGGTGAGAGAAAGGATTGCGTGAAATGTGCGCATGAGGTTCTCCGATCAGGATACGGCTTTGACGGCGTCCAAGTAGGACGTGCCGGGGTTTTGCTTCCGGAAGGCTTCCGCCTTCTGGTGCGTGGCAAGGCTCGCCGGATCGACGGCGTGGCCGTCAGCTGCGAACTGGGCCGGGCGGTCATCACCGGGGCCACCTTCGAGATTGAGCGCGCCATAGGTCACGACTTGCGGCTGAGCCTCGAGCACGTCACGGATGGCCTGACCGAGCGGGATTTCATCACCGCCTTCAGAGAAGCTGACAGCATTGTCGCCAGGCACCGCATCGAGAATGGCCACCACCTTGTCCTTGGAGGCAGGGAGCAGCTTGCCAGCTTCGACAAGGCTCTCGGCAAAAGCGGTGTGTTCGGTGTGCGAGAGGGACTTTTCACGATCTGCGAGCTTTTTCTCGCGGTCGGACAGTTCGGCTTCGCGGGTGGCGAAAGCCGGATCGAGCTGCGGTTTCGTCACAGCGGGCTCCTTTTCAGGTTCTTTGGGTTGGGGGGAGACAGATTTGCCAGGCACAAGGCCACCTGCGGAGAAGCCCAATGCGTGCGGCTTCTGGATCTCCATGTCGTCGAGCCAGTCGATCTGGTAGGACGGCAGGGCGTCGTCCACGTCTTTTTTCTCGAAGTTCAACAGCAGGAATTCACGCAATGAGCGAAACAGGGAGGCAGCTTCTTCGAACCCGCGCTCACCGTAGGCCGCTGCAAAGGTCACACCTGCCTCACCGGCAAAATGCGCGTTCTTCAGGCCGCTGACAGCGGGAGCGGCCGCGCCGAGGAACCCGAGATGCTTCGGATACCAAGTGCCGGGCACCGGGTTGTGGCCCTGAGACGGGGCAAAGAAGGACATGGAGACCTTTTTGAACCGCCCGGACTTCACGAGATCCGCAAATGCAGGTTCGATCTGCCCGGCATTGGCAAAGAGACGATCTTCAGTCGCATCGTAATCGAAGCTCTCGATCCAGCCATAAGCCGGCGCATCGGTGTTCGGATGACCAACGACAATCGGAGCCGGTGCGGTCTCGGGGTCGTATGCATCGGCAATGGCCTTCAAGTCGGAGGCCGAATAGGTGATCGGATCGCCCTGCATCGGCGTAAAGGTGCCAGAGCGGAAAACTTCGATGCGAGCGGTGAGCGGTTTGGTGGTCATGTGTCCGTCCAGTTGTTGACGAACCACCCATCGCATGAGCAGAAAAACGAAACCCCCGGACAAATGTCCGGGGGCGCGTCAGGGTCATGGCTTTGGTCGGATCATGCGTCGGGTTCTGGTCGATCTCAAGGGAAATATCCAACCTCCACCCCCGCGTAGAGACGAAAAGCGCGCTGAGAGCGATCCTGACAGGGGCCTAACAGCCCTCTAGCTTATTTCAGGGCCACACACGCCAGAAAGCTACCCGAAAACGCTCTGCGGCGAAATTTCAAGAACACCAGATCAGAACCGAAAATAGTCTCGCGCCATGCCCAAAATATCTTCCTGGTCATCGCGCGAGACACCGAGAAATGGCCGTGCTGGGATGTTGATCGAATAAGCTGGAATATCGACCTCCGTGACATGGTTCGCTTTGTTCTTTGGCACGAACCGATTTCCGACGTTTCCGGCATCATCCTTCTGGCGGTAGATTTTGCCCTTGCGGGCCTTACGCTTGATCGTGCCTCCGAGCTGATGAATGGCCGCATATGTGACCGGAGATCCGACGCGGACCTCATCATCTGACGCCCGATAATTGATGGAGCCAGCCAGAGAAGAGCCGCTTTTCCCGCGCGAGTTCGAGCGCAGAATGGTCAAAGGCAGCTGACCCTTTCGGGTGCGGGCCTTGATCGTGGAGGGTTTCAGAGACTGCCAGGGCCGCCCCTCTGGATCAACCTCTGCCTTAAACCGGTCCCCAGTCGATGCGACAAGCGTATTGCCGACGGCATCGTAAAATGGGCGCATCATCTCCATGCGACCAAGCAGGTCCTGAAGATCATGGCGCGCGGCCTCATCCCGCAGTTCAGCCTTGATACTGATCCCTGTCATTGATTTCGGCCTCCTTTCAGCCTATATTTGCCATGCGGGCACGCGAAGACTGGCGATAGTCCTGAAAGCTCCCCGCAACGACGGTCGATCGCCCCGGCCGTCATTTTCGTTTCCAGAGCAGCTTACCACCCCTGCGCCGGTCCAGTAGCTTCAGATCGGGCCGACCTTTGCGGTCTGTCGTGTTGTAGCCCGTGATGGCCTCCCACCATTTGCGCCCCACCTGATACACCACGATCAGACCTGTCTCGGCATCGACACGCACATAGCGCCGATCCAGATGCAGTTCCTCAACGTCCGGATCGATAGGATCGCTCTTGGCCGATACGCCGATCCATATTTCATCCGGGTCCAGAAGAGTCTCTGCAATGAGAGGTGTAAGGGGCGCGCGGTCGCGCTTTCCGATCTTCCAATTGCCCTGGCGATCGCGAAACAACTCGTCCGAGATCGGCATCTTTGTACCCGTAGCATCTTCCCAGAGCACGGCACGGCCAATGTCTGCCCCAAAGGGGCCGAGGAAGCCGCGCACATAGTCCTGGTCCGTCAGGCCCTCCGCCAACGGCTCTGCGGCAAGGGGACGGGCTTTTGAGATCAGATCCTCCATCGGCTCGGGCTCGTCGATCTTGACACGGTGACGCCCCTCCGGCTCCAGACCACCAGCCTCATCGATCAGAGCCGATGGTACGAGACCGCGTTCCCATAGATCCCCCGGCATGTAGTCCCAGCCGAACCCCACGCCCTCCGGCAAATCGACGGTCTGGCCGGAATTCTTGTGATGATATGGGATGAGCCGGGTTTCCGGGGCTTTGTCCGGTTCCGTTTTCCCCATACGCTTGAGCCAGGCACGAGATCGCGCTTTCACTCCACAACTGCAAAACCAATCATTCGGAGGAAAGTGCTTGTCCCACCATGGATCGTTCCACCAGAGAACCAATCCGTTCCAACTGAGATGCTGCGGGCGGGGATTGAGCGGTTCTCGTGTGTCTCCGTGGACATATTCCCAAAACGGCAGGAGCTTGACGGTTTCCGGGTCACGCATCTGACGCAGGCGCCCGGCCATGTAGCTTGTGCGGATGTTGGTCTCGAAAATCGTGCGGATGCGCCACGTACGCCCGCCATTGTAGGACCAGCCGTATTTTTCGACGAGCCGGTCGAACTCCCCCGCAAATGTCTTGTAATCGTAGGTCTCGGCCCCCGCGATCACCGCAGCATGGAATTCCTCAAGCATCGCCATATTGGTGACACCGGCCACGACAAAGGCCCGGTCATGATCGCCGTGCATGGCATCTGTCCAGGCGCGGGTCGGCTTGGGCCGTTTCTGCGTCAGGAACTCGATCTGCTCGCGAAACTCCTGACGGATGACCTCGGTGTCTGCAAAGGCGGGCGCATCATCGCCGGACATCTCATTGTCCATTTCGACAAACACGCTTTCACGCGCTTCGAGTGCGGACAGTTCCATGGCCGATGATAGCAGCGTTGAGAGCGCATTCGGCGTCCAACTGGCTGCCAGTTCCAGAAATCCGCGCGAGGCCGCTTCAAAATCCTCTGCCGAGGCGATGAGCTTGCGAACCTCAGACAGCCGCCGGGTGAAATAGCCTTCTGCCGCCGAGACCGCCTGATCGGTGATCCGTTCCACCGGCCCGCCGTCCTCAGAAAAGCAGACGTGCCGGTGAGAGCCGTGCTCACATGACGTCAGCGTTTTTTTTTGAGCCGAGCGGCAGCAAAGGCGGGATCTGTCGTGTCTGACGTCTTGAACGGGTCTGGTTCACCCCCTCCGGCGAAGGCATGACGAGCCGTCACCAGGGCGTCGATGGCCTTGTCTGAGAGCTGATCGGTGATCTCGAACGACACGATGTATTCGCGGGCGACCTCATCGTCCTCGAACTTCGCGGCCTCGGCCACCACCGTGCGGATCGCCTTGTTGAGATCCTCGGCCCCCTTGGCTTTGCTCGACCGGGTCTCGGCTTCGGCCTTCTCGTTTTTGGGCCGCACGCGCCAGATTTTCGGCAATGCCGTGCCCGGTGGGAAGTTGTAATCCACGATCCACTTGATCAGCTGCTCTTGCAACGTGTCGGACAGCAGATCGCCGTCACTGTCCACAAGAATGTCGAGCATATCCTGATGCACATCGCCCAGGGCACGAGAACCGCCACCAGCATCGACCTGCGTGGTCAGCGTCTCCCCGGTCACGCAGATCGAGATTTGCCGATCCCAATACGCCAGGAAGTCCTGATAGTGGACCGTACCGCCGCGACTGGCTTCGAGAAAATCGACATCGGTGCCGATCGGCACGGTGATGGCAGATGCCGTCCGCACATTGAGAAGCGTCTGCATGAGCTTGTTCTGCTCATCGGACAGCGTGCCGTAGGGCGTTTTCCCGACGACGGTCGGCCCTGCGAACTTCTCCAAGAAGTGCAGCCAGAAGGTGATCCCCTCGCGTTTGAACAGCACAGGCCAGAACAGGCGCGACCCGAGGCCGAGACCATAGGGATTGTTGCCCTTCACACCGATCCGGTGGACGATGAATTTGCGATCCGGCAGGGCGATGCCTTCCATCATCGAAGACCACGTCAGAAGCCGGGGCTTCCACGCCACGTCGAAGACAAAGCGCCGTTGGTCGTCATTGACGATGTAGTCGGGCTTTATCCGCGCAGCGTCTCGTTTCCATACGGTTTCCCCGATCGCAAAGCCCTTTAAGGTCGCATCGAGAAGATCCTCACAGAGCCGATCAAAGGCCAGCCCCTCGAAGCACTCCTGGACGAATTCCTTCGCCTCGATGTCAACGGCATTTTCGCCACCGGCCTCGACCATCCACTCACGCGCCACGAGCGCTTTTTTGCGCTTTTGCAACATGGCACCGGCATGGGTATCGCGCTCGATCTCGTCATAGATCTTGAGGCCCTTGCCGCCGCCTTGCTGGATCAGCGTGTCGTCAGCATGCTGCAGCACCCCAGTGAAGAATGGGATGGTGATATCGTTATGGGCGTTCGCGATCAGCGTGCGACTCTCCGCAGGCAGGTTCTTGCGCGTCGGTTCCGCATAGTTTGCCGGTGCAGAGGCCTGGCTTTTGGACTTCTTCTTAGATTTGGCCATCTTTTTCCCCTACCTCTAAAGGCCCATTCAATATGGCCACGACCCGCTTCTCGGCCTCATAAACACTCTCGCGATACCCCACCTGAACCTCATGAGCATCGCCAAGCACATCGCGGACGATCACGAACTTGCCGTAATGGTCACGAGTGACTGAGACGACGTGCGCAGGATTTAGGGCGATCCCGCTTTCTAATTTGACGATCATGGTCTTCCCCCAAGCCGATAGCCGCCCAGCCGATCGTGACCGACACTGGCCGAGGCGGTCTGCATTTCACCAGCGGCCCCGCCGCCCGCGTAGATCAGAGTGTTCTGCCAGAGCATGTCGAGGCAGTCCGGCCCGTCGTCGTGATCGCCATTCGGCCATTGCTGAAGCTGATCGATCAGCGTCGTTTGGGTCGAATTGAGACGGATCAACCCCGCTTTCATCGGGGGCTGAAGGCGTTCAATGCGCAAATCCTTGTCGCCCTGCGGGATAATCGGGATACCGGAAATACCCACTCCGGACTTGGCGGCTTCCTTCATGAGGGATGTCCGGAAGAATTCCTGAAACTGAACCGCCTCGACGAACCAGAGGAGCGCGCGATATTCGCGCTGCAGCTCGATGGTGTCAGAAATGATGATGTCCGGCAGGCGCTTGCGGATCGACGCCTCGACCACGTCCATGCGGGCATTGATGCGATCATAGCCCCCGATCAGTATGGCGGACGGGTCACGGCCCTTTTTCTTCTTGCCGAGCGACGGGTCGATCGCACCAAAGAAGATCCACTCCGCGTCGCGCTGCACCCAGTAGGTCAGATCACCAAAGGGGTTGCCCTCGGAAATCGGCTTGTTCTGGTACTCGGTCTGGAAGGCGTCGTGCGAGGCAGCACGTTCCAGCATCAGCCAGAGAAGTGGTTGAACAGACGGCCAGTTGATCACGGCGCCCGCGTCCATGTCCCCCTTGTGCGCTCGGTAGAAGTCTGTCGCGGCCTCTTCGCCATCGTTGGCATAAATCTCTTCGAACTCGTCCCATAGGTCCATGCGATCCGGCCAAGTCATGATGGCTTGGAACTCGGTCAGACGCCAAACCGGCGACTTCGCCGCGCGAACGAGGACTGCATCGTAATGCAGAACCGTCCCGACCCAGATCACATTCATCGAGCCGTCGGGCGGGCCAACCTTCAAAGCCGCCCGGTTGATCCATTGCTCGAGCTTTTTGCGTTGCTCGGGGGAACGCACAGCTTCGTCATTCTCGATGTCGTCAAAGAACATCGTGTCGGGGCGATATGGGCCATGGCGACGGCCACGCAGCTTCTGCAGGGCACCGAGGCCCTCCACGCGGATATTCTGACGTGTGACGATCTCACCCTCGCGCCAGACACGCCCCTGACCGCAGGCCTCCGGGAAGTCGTTCTGCAGGCGCACGTTGGTTGTGAGCTCGGCCTTGATCGCCTCGATCAGAAGCGCGGCCTGCGCATAGACATCGCAGACCTCGAGCGTGTATCGGGTCTTTTGCAATACGATCAAATAGAGCGCGAAGCCAAGCGACAGATGTGTTGATTTCGAGGAGCCGCGCGGCGCGATGAACAGATCCCTGACACCCTTCTCAGATGTCATGATCTCGGGCACGCGCGCAAAGATCGCCTGGTGAAACAGGCTGTGTGCGCCCTTCACATAGTGGGGCAGATAGGCCTCCATAAAGAACTGAAACCCATCAGGTTCCCTGACCTGACGAAGTCGCTCTGCCTTGGCTTCGGGATCGGAGGGGAAGGCCTCGACGTTCAGCTCGATGTGGCGCGCGAAATCGCCCGCCATTTCAGCGAGCTTATCGCGAAACTCCTTCTTGCTGACAGCGGCCTTGAGTTTCGGCCGCCGGGTCATGTCGCATACATCTCCGAGATGTGCTCACCGAAGGGTTCGATGATTTCGAGCACAGCCTGCGCGTGATGCGGGAACTCGGAGCGCACGAAGTCCAGAAGCTTCGACATCACGTCCTGGGCGACACCAAGCTCAGAGACCTTGGGCGCAAAGCGCTTGGCGCTGGCCGCCATCTTTGTCATGGCATCCGAAAGCGAGACCAGGAGCGCAACCTTCTCCTGCATGGTGTGCTCACTGTATTTGATCTCGTCGAGGATTGCCTGTGCCTGGATCATGAAATCCTCGACAATGGTCGAGACCACGGCCTCGACGCCCTCACCGGCTATCACATGGGCAGAGCGGGCGCGATCCCAATCGTCGCCCTCATCCTTGGCGGCTTTCTTCCAACGCCCCACTGTAGCCTCAGAGACGCCGTGTGCGGCTGCAATCGTGGCCTGTGTGAACCGGCGGAAGACGTAGTCAGAGCGGGCCTTACGGCGGATATCGGAGTAATCACGCGCCATTGATACCTCCTGCGACAATAAAGGAGATCGTCGCGAGAATCAGCGCACCGATGATCAGCCGGACGATCCATTTTGTGTCACCCTGAATACCCTTGAGCGTATCGGTGGTGCTCACACGCCATTGAGACATGCCCGCGCCGTCTTTTTCGAGCTGGTTCAAGCGCTCTTCATGACCGTCGAGACGTTTATCTGAGCGATTGAGACGTTCCGAGATGTGGTTGGGAACATCAGTCATTTGCGCGTCACCAACCATTTCCCGGCCACGTCCTTGACGGTATGACCACCCATGTAGAGCGACAGATAGAGTGCCGAGAGGCCCATGAGGATCTCATAGGGCGGCTGCGGCAGGGCGATCTTGAACCAGGCATTGGCAACGTGCAGAACGATCACGGACCAGAACCAGAGCACGCCGAGGCCCCACATGCCCGCAGGGCGCCACGCCCATGTCCACAGGGGACCTTTGGCGTCCTGCTCCATGGCCGCCATTTGCATTTCCAGCCCCTTCGAATAGAGCGCGATCAGTTCCGGAGCCACATTCTCTGCATCTTCGATAGCAGACCGCACCAAATCCGGATCGCTTTCGATCACGGATGGCAGCCTGTGCGGAGTTGTGCCGGCTCTTTTGGCAATCACGTCGATGATACCACCAGCCATTTCACCCGTTTTATCCCCGAATTTCTCGGAGAGGATCTTTTCGACGAGAGGAGCACCGACTTCGGCGGCAAGGGCAATCAAAAGGGAATTCATCAGAAGCTCCGAAGGAAAGTAGCAAGTTTGGGGAGGCGGGACTGGATGCGCGCGGCAATGGCGTCGCGGTAGTGCCAGGCGCGCCAAAGCGCCCACAGCGCGACAAGGCCAAGGGGAAGGAAGAGCCAGAGCGGATCGATACCGGCGATCGCGTTGCCATCGACGACATCCTGGACAGATGTCGCAGCCGGTAGCGACGACGCCGCGCCGGTCGCCGCCGTGGCTTTGGCCTTGGCTCTGGCATCGATCATCCGCTGCAACGTGGTCACCGTGGCCCGGCCGATTTTGCCATCCACTGTCAGGTCGTGCTCCTGCTGGAACCGGCGAACTTCGTGGGCGGGCACGTGCGCGATATCCGTTCCGACGTCATAACCAAGGGACATAAACTGTCCGAGGATCATTGCCTTTTCGAGTTCGGTGAGGGTGATCGCCCAGCGGGCTTTCGCAATGGAGGCGGATTTCGGTTCGGTCAACACGGGATAGTTCGCATCGAACAGAATTTTCAACTCACGCTCACGGCGATCCGCCAATGCCTGGACGCGCTTCCCTCCCGCCTTGTTGTAAAGGCGGAATTTGGCGGAAATGGCCGAACGACCCGCTTTCTGACGCCAAAGCGACACCCACGAGGCTTTCTTGATCGCGCCGGTGTTCCAGTGGAAGGAAATACCCGCATCGAACTCATGCTGGTCCGCGCCCGGCATAGCGGCATTGACGGCGGGTTCGTAATTGCGGGCCAGCGCCTTCTCGGTCAGCTCACGGGACTGCTTGCGCGTAATGATCATACCCGGTTTCGGAGTGATGACACCGGACGCAGCCGTCAGACCCATGCCGATGGTCCATCTGCCGACGATATCCCGATATGCCTTGAGAACGTCACCTTCCTCAAGCTCAAGGGTGTAGATACCTTGTTCGCTGGTGTGCATGCTGGCCTCGTATGTTTTCCCGACCCATCGCATGCGCGCGAACGCAAAACCCCCGGACATATGTCCGGGGGGTCATGTTTCGTCAGGAAAAAGGGGGATCGGCGGTGGGTCGGCATTGGATAGCCGTCTGATGTGACGCTCGGAGAGGTCTAACATCCTACAAATTTCATGCCGTTTTTTCCCCGCCTCTTCAAGTTTTTTGATCTCGATACGCCGGGACACCCTGCGCCCACTCGGCACATACATTCTCTGACCGCTCAGGTGATGACAGAGCTTATAAGCCGTCTCTTCTCCGAAGATTTTAAACCATTCGTGTCCGGCTTTCAGAGACTTTGGAAAGAGAACATCGCGGCCACCGTAATGCTGCATCAATTTCACCGCAACGCCTGTGCCAAAAACGAGTTCGATATCCTCAAGGGACGCAGGAAGCCCGGTTTCTTCAACCATTGCCACCCCCAAGCTCCGTCGGGATGCCCTCGCGGCGGCACCAGGCCTTGAGCGCCTCCAGCACATCGTTCACCTGGGCGCTGTCGGTCAGGGTGTCGATGTCGATCGGCACATGCCCCCATTTGCCCTCGAACCGGGAGCGCACAAAGGCGTTGAGACCTTTGGCACCACCGACACGTGCATGGCCTTCCTCATGCAAAAGCCGCCACAGCACATGGCAATAGCGCACATCTGCGCGCGGAGCCGCTTTGCGTTTGCCGCCTCGTTGCACCTTGAAACCGAGGCGTTTCATCTCACTGAGTACCGCATCCTTTTGCCCGCCATCCATTGCGCGCAGCGAGGTCTGTCCCGTGACGCGGTCGAGCATGGCCCGATAGGTGTCATCGTCCATGCCGAGTTCGTTCTTGGCGATGTTGATCAGCTGGTTGAGGTTGGCGCGCCGGAAACCTTTAGCCATTGGGAAACAACCTCCGTTCGACCTCACGGGCAATCGCCCAGAGGTCATGAAGGTAGAAATCTTCCTGCCACCCCGGTTTTGCCACCACCAGCTCCCGCTCACCCTGGCTACACTCAATCGCAATACCATCGAGCTCGAAGGCCTGCGCCAGCGCATCCTCAATCAGTTCAGTTCTTTCCATGATCGTTTTGTCGGAAATGCCTGTCATGGCTCAGACCTTCGCGCAGCGGGCGCACCGCGTTTGGTTGGGATCAACGGAGGTGTAGTTCCGGCCACATTCGCAGGTCGCCATCTCCATCGCCGCAGAGGCCCCGGCCTTAAAGGTTTCGACAGGATCGAGGCGAGGCTGCGCGATGGCTGGCAAGCTTACATTACAGGAGGCCGATTTATCAGTTGCCACCAACTGCGGCTTCCTGTGCGCCCATGAGCCGCGCAAGCTGGTCCATGGGATGCCGATATCTTCCGCCACATCCCGGAGTTTTTCACCGGCGGCCAGGCGGGCAAAAGCTGCTTCCATATCGACTTCGACAATCGTTCCGACCTCAGCCTCGGAATTGGCTTCCGGCTTTGCCTCGGGCTTTGCCTCTTGTGCTCCCTCTTGGGCGTCTTCTACATCTTGACCCGCCAAGAGCCACATGACCTTTTCCGCCATCGCCTGGTCCCGGAAAGTACCAACAACCTCCGGGATAACCTGTGCGAGTTCAAACAAACCGTCATCGGTCTTCCTGATGTGATATTCCATATCGAGTTCCTTTTCGGCTGCTCATCAGGCCCGGACTACCACGTCCAGGCGACGGCCCGACCGGACAAACCGGCCGGAGCGTTTCGCTTAGCTCTTGGATTTGAAGGGTTTGAACGCGAGGTTACGGCTGGCCGGGATCTCGACCGGATCACCCGTGCGGGGATTGCGGCCCGTGCGCGCGGCGCGGTCGCGCATTTCGAACTTGCCGAAGCCTGCGATCGACACCTTGTCACCGGCATCGGCATGGTTGGTGATCTTGTCGAAGACAGCGTCGACGATCTGTTTCGTGCTGGTCTGTGCGAAGCCGAGCTCTTCGGCGACGTCCTTGATCAGGTCTGCTTTGCTGTAGTTTGCCATGTTGGGTCTCCTTTGATGGCGTGGGGGTTAAGTGCGCTGCCCTTCCGGGCGGCAGTCGGTGACCTCATCGACAGCGATGTTGATGAAGCGGCCGTCTTCGAATTCGGACGTCGGGCGCACCCAGATCGCGCCGTCCCAAAGGCTTTTGTAGATGGTCACGGGCGTCAGATCGTCTTCACGCTGCCCGTGCGCGATGACCGTGTAGAGGCCTCCGGAGGCAACGTGCTGCCAGATTTCAGATTGTTGGAAATGGGCCATCACGCACGCCCCCCAACCGATCCGCAGAAGTCGCCCGAGTGGAGCGAAAACCCTTCGGTATCATCACCAGCAAGAGCGCGGATGCCATTCGACATCACCCGATAGATCAAATTCAGGCTTACGAAGGGATCGGGGGACACCGAGAGCATGTTCATCACGACATTGGTGACGAACACGGCGGTTGCATGCCCTAAGTCATGGGCGCCGCGTCCTTCATTGGCCATGCGCATGATCTCGATCTGAGCGGCAAGCTGCGTCTCAAAGAAACGGTCTTGCAGCTCGTACCCGAGGCGCTCCCGATCATTTTTGGCCTTGGCCATCACCGCCGGGAAAGATGCTTCATGCATCTCACGCATTTTGCGCTCGTATTCGGTCAGATCAAAGTGGACATGCATCACACGCCCTCCTCTTGAGCGGCAGCGGTCGCCGCTGCGTCGAGCTGCTTGAAAAACCCGAGCACCTGTTCCAGTGCATCGTCGCTGAACTCCGGGGCCAATTTGGCAGGGTCCAGATAATCGGTCACGGCGATCAGCACGTTGGCCGCGAAATCGAGGTCATCGGCCATGGCCTGCGCGATGTCGCCATCGCTGATCGTGGTGGTCATATTTGTGGTGATGCTCATGACGCTACCTCACGCCTTCGCCAGATCGATTGTGACCGTGACCCAGTCAGCATCGAAGCGGTCGCGCATGCCGAAGCGGATGTATTCTTTCGAGCCAATCACCCGGATCGCATCCTTGAGGGCCTTCATGGCTTGCTGCCAGCGCTCATCCTCGATGTCGAGCTTGAGCAACATGAACACTTCGCCACGGTTGATCTGGCCTTCCTTGTCGGTATTGAAGGCACGGGTGACAATGGCGCGGATCTCGGAGCGCGCATCCGATGCCCATTCATTGAGGCACTCGTCGATCAGGGTCTTTGCCACCTGAAGCTCTGGCCCGAAGTCGATCAAGTCGTTGACGCGCAGCTCGATCTTCTTGCAACCATCGAAAGAGAAGTAAGTCTTGTTGCCCTTCTTGCCGCCGATCTTGACGCCATATTCCTGATCGAGCATTGCATCGAGGGCCGCGAGATCGGCATAGGTATGCATCTTGAACCGGCTGACCTGGTCGCTCAGTTCCTGAGCGTAATGCAGGATCTTATGCACCTGCTCGTCGATGAGCCTATCCTTCGCCTTGATCAGCTCGACAGGGAGCAATCCGCCTTTCGCATCGCGCATGTGGGGCACACCGCCCACGTCGATGGTATTGTCGGGGATCGTCGGGGTAGTTTTGGGGGTGTGGTCGTTCATTTCTGGAGTTCCTTTGTCGGATTGAAGGGGCATTTGCGACAGGCAGACCAATGGGCCAGCTTGTCAGGATTTGAGGTACTCATGGGAAGGCGGGCATATTCCTGACAGGCCTCGTTCGAGAGGCCGGTACGCAGGTGGGGACACATCACCTCATCGCGATAAAGCTTCAGTATCTTCGCCCCATGCTTGCGGGCGACGAGGTCGAGGCTTTGGGCCGGGTAAGTGCCTGCGAGCAGCATCGACACGGAAGGGCGTGCCATCTCCACCTCGCGCGCAATCTGGGACACGCTCTTACCCGCCGCGCGCTCTGCCTTGAGCAAAGCAAGCCATTCCGGTTCTGGCAGATCGAGGTTCAGGCTCGGGAGCATGGGACGTCCTTCCCGAGATTGAAATCGTGCAGACATTTCTGCCCGGCCCGAAAGACAGGTGCCAAAGGTCCCGTATCCCGGCGCAGCAAAAAGCGCTTGAACCCGTTGCTGCCAATCGCGGACCCGGCCTCCCGGCGGGGCAATTCCGCCACATATCCCGCTGATTTCAGCTGAGAGATATAGCGGCGGGCATTGCCATAAGCATCTGTGCCATCCCCACTGTCGGCATCTGACATGACATCGCCGATGGTAAAGCGGCGGCGGATACGCATAGACCGCCACGCCCTCTCCCGAAACGTATTCCGGTGTCGCGGCACGGCACCCGTGGCCCCCTTAGGGCCGGACGTGATCACCTCGCCGTTTGCGGCAGCCGCAAGGCCGGTCTCCGTCAACAGAAAACAGCCTTCGCCGGATTTCATAAGATAGTCACGGCGCAACAAACGTAAGGCCCCATCCGTCACCTGGCGACGCGAGACGTCGAGACGGTCAACCAGAGCGCCGACTGTCAAGCATGCGCCACCGCCGAGTTCCTTTAGAATGGCCGTGGGAACCGCACCCGGTTTTGTCGTCTCCATCATTTGGCCTCCGGCACAATGATGTCTTTGCCACTGCTGCGCTCAGCCATGATGACCTGACCTGCCATATCGGCCAGAGACACGCCGCCCGCATCGAGATCGAGCCGACGACCGAAACGCTCGATGGATTTGATCGCGTCGAGAATTTCACGCGAAAACCCTTTCGAGGCGCGCCAGACAAAATTGATGAGATCATCCGCAACAGGCACATCGCTCCGCCCCCGGATAAGGGCTGCCGTATCCCGCTCTGTCATCGGGCGAAACTCGACCTTGTTCGGCGCACGGCTGTCAATTTGCGGATAGCGCCGCAGATCGTCCCGCAGCTTGCCCATGCCGACAAGGATGGTGGGCAGGAACTTGAGATCGGAGATCCCGCGAATGGCCTCCATGATCTCGGGGCGGCGTGAAATCATGTCCACTTCGTCAATGACAATGCCGAACACCTTGTCATCGAGGGCGGCGCGGTCGGCACGGTCCTCCAGCTCCTGAAGGACACGGGCAAACCGGTCACGACGCCCCCGGATCGAATGCGGATCGACCGAAAGCTCGGTCAGCAGGTCCTGAATGAACCAAGCGTAATCCCAACCCTTCTGAGCCCGCAGATAGATACTGCCTGTCTGCGCCACCCAGCGGCTGAGCGTCGTGGTCTTTCCCAAGCCGGGTTTACCGTCCACAACCACGATACAGGCTTCTTCTGCACCACGCTCATCAAGAGCTTTCAGCGACCCGATAAAGCGGCGGAAATTGTCCGTTTCGACAAAAGTGTTTTTCATGTTATACTCTCCTCATTCCTGACATTTCTGGTTTAGGCCACGACACGGAGGAGGTTCCTAAGCGCCTCCGTGTCGATCCCTGACAATCGGAACAGCTCACGCGCAGTGGCGCTGTCCATGCACTCCCGCAAAACCTCAATCTGGCCTCGGGTAAGTTCTTCGGGGTTCTCAAGCGCCCAGGAAGCAAGTTCCTCGTCGCTGCTAAAGGTGCGGCGGCGCGGGGCGATCGACGTGTTGTCGACGGCCAACTGGATCGGGCTGTGATCGACGGCCTCGATCGGCTCCGGCGTGACATCGAAGAACGACGCCTCGATGGTCTCGCTCTGATCGATCAGGTAAGGCGCATTTCGTTCGGCCTCGGCGCCTTCGATCTTGTCCTCAAGCCGCTTCTTGCGGGCGTTTGCGCGGGTCTCCAGCGCCTTCTCCTCATAGCTCAGCGGCACGTAGCGCTCTGCATTCGCCATGAAGCCCGCCACGCAGATGAGACGGCCAGGCTGCCCGGTCGAAACATCGAATTCCCGGACCCAGACCTTGTCGGCCTGATGGTAATCATAGCCGACCATGACCTTCTGCGTGTGATACCGCTCCAGTTCCATGTCGAAGTAGGTATTGGTGCCCCATTCAACTTGAGCGCGGCGCACAGTGCGGATCTCGTAGGGGCGGAACAGATCGTCCACCTCGGCCTCATCGACGGGCACCGGCTGAAACCCCTTCTGGGCGTGCGCCTCCCAGCAGTCGTTCGGCGACATATGACGCATGCGTCCGGTTTCTGGGTCCTCGAACTTGGGCAGGCTGCTATGCGGCTTTGCGTTATAGTCTTCGACCTTCTCTTCGCAGAGGCGCACAAACTCTTGCCAGCTCGGCAAAGAACGCGAGAACCCGAACTCTTTCAACTCGCGACGGGTCAGCTTGTGGATTTTGTCCCCGGCCTCTTTGTCCATATCCTGACCGATGTATGTCGGCAGCGCCTTGGCCAGTGGGTTCCAGACAGTACCGTTGATGATCTCAATCCGGCCCTTAGCCTGAGACCCATAGGGAGCCGCATGCATTTTGGTGATACCCAAACGACCCATGAGACCGCTCACATCGGCGTCCATCGCGTTGTTCTTGTAGCCAGGGCCTCGGTCCACGTAGAAGATCGCCGGGATGCCATGGTTCACGCAGGAATTGCGCAAGGCTTCGGCGACCGAGCGCTGGTTTTCGGAGCGCGCCAGTGAAATACCGACGATCTTGCGCGTGACCACATCCACAATGGTGGTGATTTCCGGGCGGATCGGGCGCTTTGTCACCGGGTCGGCGATCTCGGCATCAAAAGTCTTGCCGTCCCCCGAATAGATCGTGGTCGGCCACATGTCGTCGGTGGTGCGCGTCACATAAGCCAGCCTGGACCGCAGCGTCAGCATGCCCTCGCGCCCGACATTGCGCTCTATGTTGTTGAGCCTGTTTTTAAGGATGTGCTTCACTTGGTTAAGCGTGATGCGCTTTTCCTTGGGCGGATTTTCTTTGTTCAGGTACTCTTGGAGCGCTTCCGGCGCGGAGGGTTTAGAGCCGATTGCATAGTATTTGAGGAAGCCCGCAAAGCCCGGATGAATGGGCGCAGCGGCCTTGGGCGGTGTCGGCGCAAGCGCCGTGGCACCGGCCTCGTCGCGGGTCTTGAACCAGTCGTAAATCGCCCGACGCTTCACCGAGGCAGCACTCTTGCGATCATTCGCCAAAGTGATCCGAGCGGGGTCCAGACAGAAGCCATGATCGGCTGTCAGCAACAGAGGCTTTGCGAGGCTGGCTGCCTCATCAACTGTCAGGATTTGACCGGCATCGCGACGACGCTCGATATCCTGACGGGTCTCATAATCCTCCTGCGCCTTGAGGAACTGGGTGATCCCCCAGGACCGCTTTTGGCCTTGCGAGATCGCGTAGCCGTCGATCGACTGAAGGACCTCGGCACGGGCCTCCATCACGGTGCGGGCACGTGAACCCAGCAAAGCGGCCTTCAGCGCATCCATTTTGGACCTGCCCGTAACGTGCCCCGCCGCCTGCGCTGCCTTCACCGCCTCCTTCATGGCGTGGCCCTCAATGACCATGACCACTTCGTCGGGCAGAAGCGTGAAGTGGTATTCCATGCCACCACCACGCCCCTTGCGCTTGCGGCAAAAGCGTTCGCCCATCACATGCCAGCTGCTCCGCTCGGCATAATCCCGCACACGTCGCTCTGTATGCGGGAAGTTCTTCATGCCGCGTGCCTTGGCGATTTCTGCCAGCTCACGGGCGCTATAGAATTCCTGGACGGCAAAGGAGGATAAATCGTTCATCTGCGGGATTTCCTCTTAGCGATCAGAACCTGCTTTCTGGCTTCCATCTCTTCGATGTGATCATCCAAAAGGCGCTCTTCGATCATTTCTGCATACTGCTCTTCGATTACGGTCAGGCCGAATTCACCAGGAACAAACCCAAGCAGCTCACGAGCCCCCGTGACCTGCACCAACCCGATGAAAGCATCGAGCGGGATGCGGTGATCCGATGATCCTTCTGAAGACCACTTGTTCAGCATGGCCTCGGATACTTGGCGCCCAAGCCACGCGCTCAGCTCGCGGGCGATCTGTGCCCGTGTCATGCCATCGTCACGCGCGTCGCGCAGAGCCTGTCCGATGATGCGTGCTATCTTGTTGTCGAGCCGCCCACGTCCAATGACATCGGCGCTGTAGCCGACTGCCACCTTTGGCGGCTTGTAGTCGAACAGATCCTTAGTCAGAGGGTCGCGATAGCGGGCCATTTTTTCACCTCATGCCCCGTAGATCACGGACAGGCAGTCCGCGATCTGCTCGGTGATGCCGGTGGCGACCAGAACGTTGAGCTCATCTGCGATCTGTTCGCAGAGCTTCGTGTGCGTCTCGACCGCCTTGAAAATCGCGATCTGATCGCCCCGCTCAAAGAGCCAGACCGATTTCGCCTCCTGAGCCTGGCGCACCAGCTCAAGGACATGCTCGAACCGATCTTTCGGGCCGAGTGATTGGATTGCTGGGTGAATGCTCATCAGATCCGCCCCGCAGCCTTGAGGGCGGAAATCACACGCTCCTCATTTTCCAGCACCAGCCGCGAAAAGCTCGCATCCGGCAGGGATTTGATATTCTCGGAGAGTGCAGTGAACTTGCGCTCGAACGCATCGGCCACCACCCCGCCTTCAAGCGCCTGCAACGCACCAGCCACATTGCTGACAGGGCTGTCGGTATCCATCACCAGATCGAGCACACGCTCCTGACGCACCGGCGACAGGTCCGCGAGCGCTTTCAGCTCGGTTTGCTTCTTCGCCATATCCGTGCCGACAAGGCGGCTGCGCGTGTCGGGCGTGAGGCCAGCCCAGATGTTCACGGCAAGCTCAATCGTGCGCTTGGATAGGCCGATTTTCTCGGCCACCGTGCGGGCAAATCCGAAGATTTCGGGGACATCCTCGGAAAGACGCAAAGTTTGCGTCTTTGGTGATTTCTTGCCATGGGCAGTCTCGGGATGCATCCGCTCCCAGACCTGCTTCAGCTCATAAAGATGCTGACACCGGTCGAGCACGATCAGCTCGCCGCGCCCAAGGTTTTCCATCACCTCTTCAAGGCGCGCCTCGTCTGCGGTCGAAGCTTCAGAGATCCGCGCCGGGATTTCGGTAAGGCCGAGGATCTGAAACGCGCCGAT
Organism: uncultured Celeribacter sp.; assembly: GCF_963675965.1. Classification (NCBI taxonomy): domain Bacteria; kingdom Pseudomonadati; phylum Pseudomonadota; class Alphaproteobacteria; order Rhodobacterales; family Roseobacteraceae; genus Celeribacter; species uncultured Celeribacter sp. The sequence goes on from NZ_OY780935.1 coordinate 1,276,040, forward strand.
ACGGTGACGCCCCGCAACAAGCTCATAGCGATCACCAACCGGGCGCACAGTGATGGGATGGATCAGACCTTGCACACGGATCATATCCGCAAGACCGGCCACCAAGTCCATATTAAGAGACCGTGCACGATTGTCAGGGATGTCAATGAGATCGAGAGGAAGATCGAGGTAGCGATCAGTGGTCATATTTTGCCTGTATGTTCTGAAAACCTGCCCCCGCAGGATCGCGGAGGCATGAGTATTAGGCGGGGCGTCAGAGAACGCCGATCAGGTGCAGGAAGTGCAGCCACCAGATGAGGGCGAGCCCCATCGTGAAGAGCATGAGCTGCGCCCCCGGCATGCGTAGGCTGACCGCAGCGAAGAACACCACAACCTCAGCACTCCACATGAGAAGAAAGGCGATCATGACAACCGCTCCAGCACCTCGGCCCGCGCTCCGTCCTCGATCATGGCGCAGAGGTCCGCATGCATCTTCTCAAGAAGATCGACATACAGAGCCGTCGCATTGTCCCGCACCTGTCCTGGAAGATCGTGATCTTTCGCGATATCGGCCTGAACCTGAGCGCTTTTGGCGTTCTGAAAAACGACCGACATGCGATAAAACAAAGGTTCACGCGCCATCACGGATGCCCCCCATACGACAGCCCCGCGATCACGATCACGAAAAGGGCAATACCGCCGATCAGATCGCGCTCGAAGCTCTGCTCCACCTGGTCATGCAGACGAACAAGACGATCGAAGAACTCACGCATGGGCGACCTCTTTGACCGGCATGTCAGGAAGCGTGACCGGGCGAACAACCTGACGCACGGCCTGAGCCAGCACCAAATCTTCCGCAATAGCCTCGCGGCCAGCCTGCTCTTCAGCCTCTTCGATCAGGAACTCGCGCAGCCCGCGCAAGGAAAGCGACAACCGGGAAAGCGTCTCCGGATCGGGGCGCAAACCGCCCGCGAGATAGGCAATGACCTCCCCGACATCACGGGCGGAAGAGGTGAAGCCTTGGGAGCTCTTGTCAAACCCCGGCATCGCATTGGACGAAATCGCGCTCATGCCGCCACCTCTTTGTCAGCGGCCCGCTGCGCTTTTGCCCTTGCGATCAGGGACTCATTTTCGGCAGAAAGGAGGCGAGACTTCCGAATGGGATAGCGATCCGGGAACAGCTCCGCCGGTTTCACACCGAGAAACTCGGCAAGCGCTTTTTCCGCACGGCGGCTGCCGCGTGTCCACACGTTACGCATGACGCTGTGATTGATGCCCTTGAGATCGGCAAGACCAGTCAGGGTCATGCCGCGTTCTTCAAGGGCGCATTTAATCTTGGGCTTGGTCCAAGTCGCTCCCATAGGAAAGTCTCCTGTTAAGGGCCGATGTTGGCGCATCGGCTTTTTTCAGAAAGTTGTGCAACAAACGCCGCCGCCTTCGGGTGGCGGCTAAAATATAAATGTCGATTTTAATCTATAATATCAAGATAAAAATCGACTGGAGGTCGAATAAAGTTGGCTGTTCCTGAGAAATATGCGCCAGACGAATACCGTTCAGCTCTGGGAAGACGCATTGAACAGGCTGTCTCTAAGGCAAAAAATAAAGGAGATGTGGCTTACTGCGCAGGCATATCGACGGAGCAGCTGAACAAATGGATAAAGGGGAACGTGAAAGTGCCCGCAGATGGGTTGCGAGCCATTTCCATGTACACAAATGTCGATTTTAGTTGGCTTGTAACCGGTGAAAGTGAGGCCAACTCCACTCTCGACGAGGGGAAAGATCGCGCCTCAAGTAGGCAACTCACTGCAGAAGCCACAGGACGGGGTATGATCAACCTTCCCCTGTATTCTGTAGAAGCCTCCGCCGGTCACGGTTCCCTACCCGCCACAGAAGAGGTCCTTGATCAGGTTGCCTTTCAGGAAAGCTTCCTGCGCGATCTCGGCGCGCACCCGTTCAAATGCTCGATCATATGGGCCAAGGGCGACAGCATGCAGCCTACAATCCCTGACGGATCGATTCTCATCGTCGATCTCAGCCAGAATGAAATCAACAATGGCTGCCTCTATGTCTTCAATGTGGATGGCGATCTCTTGGTGAAGCGCGCCAGGCGCAAACTCGACAGCTCGATCGAGCTGATTTCAGACAATAACCTTTACGCAACCGAAACCGTCAGCAAATCCGACCTGGACCAGCTCCGCGTGATCGGCCGTGTGGTCTATTTTTGCAGGACACCATGATGAAGCTATTTCCGATATTGGTTCTTTGCGCAGGCGCAGCGAGCGCTCAAGATCACAGTACCAAGACCTTTTCAGAGCATGATTTTCAGGTGGTGAAGAGGTCTATATCTCTGCTTGCTCGGGACCCTGAAAGCATAGTTGTGACACGCCTTTGGGTGCAGGAGGGAAAGTTTGAATACAAGGTCATTTGTGGGGCCGTGAACGCAAAAAATGCGTATGGCGGATACACTGGAGAGCAGCTGTTCACAGCTATGTATGCGGTAAACGAGGAGCATATCGAACATATTAAGTTTGCGGATCAGGACATCTCCCCGCAGGCAATCGTATATGGCTGCAAAGATAGAGGCATGCTCCATGAGCAGTTCCAGCGCATTGATGTCGAGTGATCACTCTTTGCCTGTCGCACGCCTCATGCGACGGATCGCACGGCGCATGATCTTTGTGCGCTCCTCGCGGTCATATTGAATAAGCTGTTTTCGCCGCTCTATACGCGCCTCAAGAACCGCAAGTCGTTGTTTTTCTTCATCATTGGCTTTATCTCGCCAATTTACGTGCATGTCATCTCGGTGCACAAATCACCTCATATTCCCGGTTTTCCCTTTATTTACGGCACTACCATACACCTGAAACTGGTGCACAAAAATTTTCCTCTAGAAATCCTGACAGGTGAAATGTGAGAATGTTCACGGTAAGTTCTCATCAATATGATGGAGAACAACATGAAACAAGTGAACCCGACAGCCCCTGTAGCTCCATGGCTCGGCGGCAAACGCAACCTCGCCAAGCGCATTTGCTCTGTGATCGATCAGACGCCATGCACCACATACGCCGAGCCGTTTGTTGGCATGGGTGGCGTATTCCTACGCCGTCACACACGTCCGCGTGCTGAAGTCATCAATGACAAGGCCCGTGATGTCGCAAACCTCTTTCGAATCTTGCAGCGTCACTACCCTCAGTTTCTGGAAACCCTGCGTTTCCAGCTTACGATCCGCTCAGAATTCGAGCGCCTTGTTGCGACCGATCCAGATACCCTGACGGACCTCGAACGTGCAGGGCGCTTTCTCTATCTGCAGCGAACCGCATTCGGAGGGAAGGTCTCTGGCCGCAACTTCGGTGTGTCAAAAGATCGTCCTGGCCGGTTCAACCTGACGACACTTGAGCCAATGCTTGAAGAGCTACACTCGCGCCTGTCTGGTGTAGTGATCGAATGCCTCGATTGGACTGCATTTATCACTCGCTATGACAGCCAAAACACCTTCTTCTATCTCGATCCTCCATATTGGGGATGCGAAGATGATTATGGCAAATCCATGTTTGATCAAACCGACTTCACGGCAATGGCGAACCAATTGTTGCAGATCGACGGACGTTTTTTGCTCTCACTGAATGACGCTCAGGAAGTTCGAGATATTTTTGCCGGCTTTTTCATTCACCAGGTGTCGACAAGCTACTCTGTTGGCGGCAGGAGTGTGCCGCGCGGTGAGCTTTTGATCTCAAACTTTTGCCTGTCAGAAACTTGGCAATAGGGCTTTTGTGACGTCCGAGTTCTTCGGATTTAAAATCATCCCTGATTAACTACGTATATCATTGATAAATATATAATAATAAAAAATCAGGCGCCTAATATTGAAACTCGGACATGACGTCCGAGTTTCAAAAGACAAGCTTTCGCACAAAATACAAAACCGCAGGCGGTAGATCACCTGCGGAGCTATGATTTTCCATTTGTCTGTATGATGTTAGCCAATGCGGCCTTTATGCGTCCAGAACGCAAGTATTTGACGCCTCAGTGAGCTCTTAAAGCCCCATTTCACCACCGCTCTTGCACGCGTCCTTCTGCACTATTCCTTCCCAAAACACCAATTTCACTTGCCTTTTCAGTGCCTTGTTTGCTTTTCCAGCGGACCCTCGTTTTGTGCGTAAGTTAGTCCCCCCCTACAAAAGCGCGACGTGCTGACCCAGGAATGGGACAGGATGACCGACACCCACCAGTTCAACCGGTTGGTGAGCAAGCTCGGCATGAACCGTCTTGGAGCCTATCGTCTGGCTGGCGCGCCCTATGTGCGCGCGATTGACCCGAAGGCAATCGGTGATTTCCTCGACGCCGTGTCCGAGGCCCGCCAGAAAGTCATTCTCTTTGTCGGCAACCCCGGCAACATCCAGATCCACTGGGGCACACTCGACACGATTAAACCGATGGGGCCGTGGCTCAATGTCCTTGATCCGCGCTTCAACCTGCATCTGCGGGGCGACCACATCGCCGAAGTCTATGTTGTCCACAAACCCACCAAACGCGGCCCTGCCGTGTCGCTTGAGGCCTTCGACGCCGATGGCATGCTGATTTTCCAATGCTTTGGCCAGCGCGACGGCGAGGACGATGATCTGGCCATATGGCATGGCATTCTGGCCGACTTGCCCGCAGTGAACACCCCGGAGTTGGCTCAATGATGATCCGCAACGCCCTGACCGCTCTGGCAACCCTTGCCGCCCTGCCCCTTTCCACCCTTCCGTCCGCCGCGGAGGTCGACAGCTACCCAGAGGCGGAGGCCATTGTCTCCATCGGCGGACCTGTGACGGAAATCGTCTATGCTTTGGGGGAAGAAAACCGGCTGATTGCCCGCGACACCACCTCGGTCTTCCCCGAAGCCGCCGAAGAGCTGCCCGACGTCGGCTATATGCGCCAACTTTCGGCCGAAGGCGTGCTCTCGGTGGGACCCGATCTGATCCTGACCCGTGACACCGCGGGACCGCCGGAGGTGCTCGATCAGCTGCGTGCGACCGCAATCCCGGTGGTGGACGTCGCGGATGGATTCGATGCGGCTTCCGTCCTGAATGCGATTCATACGGTCGGAACCGCCCTTGGCGTGCCGGACAAAGCCGATGCCCTTGCCCGAACCGTAGAGGCTGATTTCAACGACCTTGCACAGGCTCAGATGGAAACCGGACACCGGCCCCGCGTTCTGTTCATCCTGTCCAATCAGGGCGGTCGGCTGATGGCCGCCGGCGCTGACACCGGCGCGAATGGCATCATCACACTGGCCGGGGCCGAAAACGTCATGGCCAGGGCCTTCAAAAGCTACAAGGCCCTAAGCGATGAGGCGATCATTGCCGCCGCGCCCGAGGTCATCCTGATGATGGACAGCACCGGCTCCGAGGACCATGACAGTGGCAGCAGCACCGAGATTTTGACCTTGCCCGCCTTGTCACAAACGCCAGCTGCCGAAAACGGTGCGCTGATCCGTGTCGACCCTGCGGCACTTGGCTTTGGCCCTCGCACCGCAGAATTCGCACGCGACTTGCATGAGGCGCTTTGGGCGGCCTCCGGGAGCTGATCCGATGGCCCTGATCGATATCGCCCGCCCGAACCGCAGCGCTGCCGTGCTGGCCGGGGACCGCCGCGCCAAGGCGCGCGTGCTGCGTCTCCTGCTGATTGTCCTGCTGGGCGTGGTCATGCTGGCCGCACTGGGATGGGGGGCCGCCGGGGACACGGATGTCATCGGCGCGCTGCTGGCCAAATTCGGGCGGGCTGAGGCCACGCCACGCGACATGACCATCGTCTGGGACATTCGCATGCCGCGCATGTTGACCGGTGCGCTTGTGGGCGCGGCGCTTGCGGTATCGGGCGCGGTCATGCAGGGGCTATTTCGCAACCCTCTCGCAGATCCGGGGCTGGTCGGCGTCTCGGCGGGCGCCGGCTTTGGCGCAGTCGCCGCCATCGTTCTGGGCGGGCTGCTGCCGCTGGCTCTGCGAGATCTGGTCGGAGCCTACCTTGTTCCGCTGGCTGCCTTTCTGGGCGGCTGGGCCTCGACACTGATCCTTTACAAGATCGCCACCCAAGGCGGGCGCACCTCCGTGGCCACCATGCTGCTGGCCGGGATCGCCCTCGGCGCGCTGACCGGGGCGGTGACGGGGTTTATCGTCTATCTTGCCAATGACGACCAACTGCGCGACCTAACCTTCTGGGGCATGGGCTCCGTCGCCGGAGCCACCTGGCCAAAGCTGCTGACCGCCGGCCCGGTGGTCTTGCTGGCGCTGATCGTGGCACCATTCCTGTCACGAGCCCTGGACGCGCTGGCGCTCGGCGAAGCGGTCGCCGCCCATATGGGCATCGACACCCAAAGGATGAAGCGCATCGCCATCCTGTCGGTGGCCGGATCAGTCGGCGCCTCGGTCGCCATCACCGGCGGCATCGGATTTATCGGCATTGTCGTCCCGCATCTGCTGCGTCTGGTGCAGGGGCCTGAGCATCGCAACCTTCTGCCCAATGCCGCCCTTTTAGGGGCCATCACCCTGCTGGTGGCCGATATGATCAGCCGCGTGGTCGTGGCCCCGGCGGAACTGCCGATCGGGATCGTCACCGCAACGCTGGGCGGACCGTTCTTCCTGTGGATCCTGCTGAAAAACCGCGCCCTTCTGGAGAACTGATATGATCACCGCAATAGACATCACCGTTGCCTTCGGAACGCGTAAAGTGCTCGACCGCGTGTCCTTTTCCGCTAAAGCCGGGGAGATGAGCGTGATCGTCGGCCCCAACGGCTCTGGCAAGACCACATTGCTGCGCGCCATGACCGGCGAGCAGGCGCATACGGGCACCGTCGCGCTGGAAGGCCGCCGCCTGTCAGGGATTTCAGCGTTGGACCTCGCCCAGCGCCGTGCGGTCCTGCCGCAATCGGGCAATATCGCCTTTCCCTTCACCGTGCTGGAACTGGTGCGGCTGGGGCTGACGGCGGGGCTGGCCAGCGGGCGCACAGAGCAGCTTGATCACCTGCCCCACGCGGCGCTGGAACGCGTCGGACTGGAAGGGTTCGAAGGCCGGATGGTGCAGGAATTGTCCGGCGGCGAACGCCAGCGCGCCCAACTGGCCCGCGTGCTGGTCCAGATCTGGGAGCCGGTTCTGGACGGGCAACCGCGCTGGCTGTTTCTCGATGAGCCGGTTTCCGCGCTCGACATCGGGCATCAGTTGACCGTCATGCAACTGGCGCAGGACTATGCCCGGCAGGGCGGCGGCGTGATCGCCGTGATGCACGATCTGAACCTGACGGCGATGTTCGCCGACCGCGTCACGCTGTTGAGCGCGGGACGGCTGGCAGCCGAAGGCGCCCCCAAAGACGTTCTGCGCGACGACATACTTTCCCAAAGCTACGACTGCACGTTGCGGACCAACACCCCGCCGCCCCGCGGCGGCCCATGGCTTCTGCCGCAGGCCAGCCTCAGCTGACGCCGCAGAGCAATGCGCATCTCCACCCCCTGGAAAAAGACCGCCTCGCGCGGTCTTTTTGCGTATGGAACCGCGGCGCGTGAGCTCATGTCGTGACCATTTCACATCGCAATTTAAATACATGATTGAAATAATCAGAAAATGGTTTGAACTTTTCGTGAGGCTTTCGTAGACGCACGGGTATCAGATTCATGCCAGCCGCAAGCCAGCAGTTACAAAGAAAAATGGCCCATAATGCGACAGATGATTCCGACCTCCCCTTCCCGCCGCAGTTTGCTGACCACCACCGCACTGCTGCTGACCGCCCTGCCGACACATCCCGTTTTCGCACAGGAAACCCTGTTGCTCGACCCTATTCTGGTTGAGAACGCGCAAGGCCCGCTGACATCAAGCGACGAAGGCAGCGGCGCGACGGTTCTTGACGCAGAAGCGATGGAAATCCGCGGCAACGGCTCTGGCGATGCCAACAGCGCCCTGACAACATTGCCGCGCGTGCAGTATCAGACCCTCGGGAACGGCGATGCAGGGCAAAACAGCGACGATGTGCTGGACCTGCAGCCTCAGGAACTGTCAATTTCCGGCGGTTCCGTGTCGGAAAACACCATCCTGCTCAACGGGATCAACATCAGTTCGCCCTATGGCTCCTCAGCACCGAAAACCAAAAAGGACCTGAGCCGCACAACCGGGGTGCCGAAAATCAATGCCTACTATGGTCTGCACGCCCAGTCGCAGTTCATCCCCAGCTCTTTCGTCGAAGAGGCCACGGTCCTCGATTCGAGCGTCTCTGCCAAATACGGTGGTTTTCAGGGCGGTGTGGTCAAATATGAAATGGCCAAACCGGATCCGACAGAGCCCTCTGGCGCTTTCAGCATCGGATACAGCACATCTGACTGGTCCAAGTATAAACTGGGGACAAAAAACGGCCAGAACCCGGAGGATCAGGCTCAACCTGAATGGAGCAAGCTGGAATACGCAGTTCATTTCAATCAACCGCTTGATGACACCTCTGCGGTGCGGTTTTCCTATTCGCGCCGTTCCGCGGAAGGCACCAAACCACTGGACCCGCAATATGTCCAGGACTGGGCGGACAACGACAGCCGGAGTGATTTCTACAACCTGTCCTATCTGAAAAACTTCGACAATGGCGGCACGCTGACCCTGACCGGCAGCCTCACCGACTATGATCAGGGCTGGGACAGTGACTATACCTATGACTACCATATGGATGTCAAAAGCCAGAACCTGTCGCTGGATGCCACCTATGAAAAGGACTGGGACAGCCTGAGTTTTGCCGGACTGGATCTGAGCGACGCCAAGCTGAGGCTGCTCGCGGTCTATCAGGACAATGACAACTCGAATGACGACAGCGAAGACACGTACTTCGGCTGGTACGGATCCTACAAGAGAGAAGGCTTTACCACTGACGCTTTTGAGGACTGGTGCACGGCCGATCCCACCGCCAGCGAAACTGTTGCCTGTCGCACCGGCGGTGTTGGCAGCGAAACCTATGCCGATCGGCAAAAACGGGTCGAGGCAGAACTGACCGGCCAACTCTGGGGCGGGGACTTCGCCATGGGGGCCGCCCTGTCGCAGATCGATGCACAACATTCCGGCAGCGGTTACACCTATTACAGCCGGGCAACCCGCCTGAAGGATGCAGATGTTTTCGATGAATTCATCTGTGCCGACGGTGATCCGGCCTGCCTGCCCGATCAGTATTTCTACAAACGGACCGTTGTAGACCCATATGACGTGACCGTTTCCGCGCTCAAAGCGGAAGCTTATGCAGAACTGGAACACAGCTGGGGCAATGTCACGCTGCGGGCAGGGCTGCGCGCCGATTACAACGACGTCATGGAAAATCTCGACCTCGCGCCACGCCTGAGCGCCCGCTGGACGCCCAGCGATGATTTCGAACTCACTGTCGGGGCCAATCGCTATTACAGCGACAATTACATGGCCTATGCAATCCACGATGCCACGCCGCGCGGCATTGGTCAGGAACGCACACATGATGCAACCACGGGTGAAGTCGGAGACTGGAGCGATGGCTCTGACAACGGCAATTACAGCTACGCCCAAAGCGATCTCAAAACCCCCTTCACGGACGAGTTGAGCGTTTCGATGATGTATCGTGACAGCTGGACGCAGGGCACATGGCGCCTGACCGGCCTGTATCGCGAGGGCAAAGATCAGTTCGCGAGCTCCGGAGAAAGCAGCTCCGTCAACCAGACCCTGACCAATGATGGCTCGTCTGAATATAAATCCGTGTCTCTGGAATATGAAAACAACTGGGAGATCGGCGGCCCGAGTCTCGACAGTCTTGGAGTATATGTTTCGGGCGTTTGGGCGGAAAGACACGTCACGAACAACACATACTTCTACGACTCAGATGAGGCTCTGAACAATCTGATCGCCTATCATGACGAAAGCTATCTTAAGGAAGCGTTTAAACAGGTCACGGGCAATCTCGACATCCCTGTGCGCGCCACCTTCGAACTGCGCAGTTCATGGAAACAGGACCGCTTCGGTCTGGGGCTCGGCGCGGATGTGACCTTTGGCTATGACGGAGTTCGCGACAGTGGCCGTCCCGTAGATCTAATCGACCCGGCAACGGGACGTGAAGCCAGCCACGACCTGTTCGAGGACTACAAGTTCGAGACCATGACCTCGGTCTTCCTGACTGCCCGCGCCCAGGTGGCAGAGGTGCACGGCAGCACCGTGACGGTCAACCTCAAGATCGACAACCTGTTCAATGACACTGGCAGCCGCGAGGCGACGGATGCCAACCCGTGGATCGAAGGCCGCTCCGTCTATCTCGGCACCTCGGTCGAATGGTAACCCTTTTCTAAGACAACACAGGACATTTCTCTCATGTCACAATCAGGCAGCCCCCTGACACGCCTTGCCGCCTACTGGCACTGGCCGATCTGGATCGCCACCTTCATCATTCTTGCCGTTGGCGTCGCCATGATGTGGCCCGCCCCGGCCCAAGACCCCATCGCCCGTCTGCGCGCCATCTACAGCGGGCCGGTGGACGGCTGGCCCGCCCCCGATGTAGACGACGGCGTGGACTATGTTGAACTGGCCCCGGCAGATCTGCCGCCCCGCCCCGAAGAGGGTAGCAAGGACGCGCTGAAGGTCGCTCTGGGCGAAAAGCTGTTCAACGATCCGATCCTCTCGGAATCCGGTCATTTTTCCTGCCAAAGCTGCCACAACCGGCGGCTGGGCTGGGGCGACGGGCTGCCCCGTGCCTTTGGCCACGGTCGTCAGGAAGGCACCCGCAACGCACCGTCCCTGTTTACCGCCTGGGCCCGCCCGGCGTTCTTCTGGGACGGTCGCGCGACCACGCTTGAGGATCAGGCCATGGGGCCGCTGGAGGCCGCAAATGAAATGGCCAACCACGACCTGAGCGAAGTGCCCCACCGCCTGAAATGGCTGCCGGACTATCCCGAGATGTTCGCCGAGGTCTATGGCGAAGACGAAATCACTCTCGACAAGGTGACCAATGCGCTGGCCGCATTTGAACGACAGCTGGATTTCCCGACCCGTCTGGACCGGTTTCTGAGCGGCGAGACCGACATGCTGACCGATCAGCAGATCGAGGGTCTGCATCTGTTTCGCACCAAGGCGCGCTGCGTGAACTGTCATATGGGGCCGACCTTGATGGATGGGAAGTTCCACAACATCGGCCTGACCTATTATGAGCGCAAATACGAAGACATGGGCCTTTATGCGCTGACCGGCGATCCGGAAGATGCCGGGGCCTTCCTCACGCCAAGCCTGCGCCATGTGTCGCGCACTGCCCCCTATATGCACAATGGTCTGTTTCCCAGCCTGCGCGGGATCGTGAACCTCTATAACGCCGGTGGCGCAAGGCAGCGCCCGCAACCTGAACGGGCGGCGCGCGATCCGCTGTTCCTACCCGCGACCGAAGTGTCGCCGCTGCTGCAGCCCTTGGAGCTGACGGCGGAAGAACGCGAGGCCCTGACCGCCTTTTTGGACGCGATCTGAGCCACAGCGGGGCCTTGCCCGACAGTGCTAAAACAGCAAAACGCCCGGTCCATATGGTCCGGGCGTTTTGTCGGGGAGAGTCTTACAGGCCGGGCTTAACGCCCGCGCATGATCATGCGATAACGCATCTGGTCAAAGATCACCGCAAGGATCAGCAGCGAACCGAGCAGCACCATCTGCATGTAGGAACTGATCTGGGCAAGGTTCATCCCATTTTGCACCAAAACGATGAAGAACGCCCCCAGCACCACGCTTTGCACCTTGCCGATACCGCCCCGCAGGGACACGCCAGCGATCACACAGGCCGCAATCGATTCCAGCGCCATCGTGCCACCGAGGTTGGCCTCGCCGCTTTCCACCCGCGCGGTCAGCAGGATGCCGGTCAGCGAGGCGATCAGCGAACACAGGATATAGGCCAGCATCAGCGTGCGCTTGGTGTTGATCGCGGACAGATGCGCCGCCTTGATATTGCCGCCCACCGCGTAGATCTGCGTGCCCAGCGACGTGCGCGACATCACCAGCCACATGATCACGATACAGATCACAGCCAGAAACACAGGCACCGGCACCCCGAACCACCGCCCAAAGCCGAAAGTGTCGCCAAAGGCAAAGGGCAGACCGGAGACCGGCACGCCGCCGGTCAGAAACAGCGCAAGACCCGCGCCGACGGACGACACGCCCAGCGTCATGATAAAGGGTGACACTTCGAAATAGGCCACGCCGATCCCGTTCACCAGACCGACCATCAGCGCCGTGATCCCGCCAGCGGCGATACCGATGGCAATGACCAGCCAGATTGCATCTGGGAACATGCCGGCGGCCCATGTCATCGACAGCGCCGACACGACAGAGGTCAGGGCAATCGCCGTGCCGACCGACAGATCGAACCCGCCCGACACCAGCACCAGCATCTGCCCCAGCGACACCAGCACCAGATAGACCGACTGACGGGCAACGTTCACAAGGTTCTGCCCGGTCAGGAATTTCGAGGACATCAGAGAAAAGACCACAAGCGCGATGGCCAGAAAGAACGGCAGAACGCCGACGCGCATGAAGAGTTTGCGCAACGCACCCGGTGCCTGAGAATTGGAGGAAGAAGCGGTCATTGTGCGAGCTCACTTTCAACGAAGAAGTATTTCAGAACAGTCTCTTCCGAGGCCTCTTCACGGGGCAATTCCGCCGTGATGCGACCATGGGCAAAGACCAGAAGACGATGGGACAGGTTCAGGGCTTCAGGCAGGTCGGATGAAATCACCACGACAGCTTTGCCCGCCTCGGCCAGTTCTTTGATTTTCAGGTAGAGCGCAGCACGGGTGCCCATATCGACGCCCACGGTCGGTTCGTCGAAAATGTAGACATCCGCCTCCTGACCGAAGGCTTTGCCGAACAGCACCTTTTGCTGGTTGCCCCCCGACAGTTGCGACACGAGCTTGTCGCGATAGCCTTGCGACAGTTCGACCCGATCCGCGATGTCCCCTATCTGTTCGCGCACGGCGCGCCAGTTGATCCAGCCGCGTCGGCTCACCGTACCCGAGGTCACCACATTCAGGGACAGGTTGTCGTTGGAACTGCGGATCAGATCAAGCCCCTCGGCCTTGCGATCCGGCGACAAATAGTAGAGCCCCGCCCGCATCAGCGCGCGGGTCGACAGGCCGGACACATCGCGCCCTTTCAGCCGCACCGTGCCGCCCTCTTGGCTGGACAGGCCCATCAAGGCCCGAAAGAAGCGGGACTTGCCCGATCCGACAAGACCGGCGACGCCCAGCACCTCGCCTGCACGCAGTTCGAAACTGCCCGGTGACAGATCCGGCGCGCGCAGGTCAGCGACCTCCAGCAACACTTCTCCAACATCTTGGGCAATATCGGGATAGATCTGTGCAATGGAACGACCGGTCATCATTTCGACCAGCTGCGCCTCATCGGTGTCGGCCATAGCGACCGTGCCGATTTTGGCCCCGTCGCGCAGCACGGTGACCCGGTCGGCAATGCGGCGAAATTCCTGCATACGGTGCGAGATATAGACGATGCCGACGCCTTTGGCCTTTTGCCGGGCGATAAAGTCGAACAGGTGATCGACCTCACGGTCAGTCAGCGAGGCCGTCGGCTCATCAAGGATCAGCACCTTGAGATCGCCATGGAAGGCCTTGGAAATTTCCAGCATCTGTTGCTGGGCACGCGACAGAGACGACACCTGCGCGGTCGGCGAAATGGGGAAACCCAATTCGTCGAAAATCTCCTGCGCACGGCGGCGCATTTCGCCATGATCGATCAGAATGCCGGTCCGGGGCTCCTGCCCCAGAAACATGTTTTCTGCGACGCTCAGCGTCGGGATCAGCGAGAATTCCTGAAAGACTGTGTAGACGCCATAGGATTTGGCGCGCGCAACACTGTCGAAATTCATCTCGTGCCCATCCAGATACACTGCGCCTTCAGAGGGCTGATTGGCCCCTGCGAGCATAGAGATCAGAGTGGATTTACCGGCACCGTTCTCCCCGAAGAGGACATGCACCTCACCGGGCTTAAGATCAAAATCGACCCCGTCGAGCGCGCGCACACCGGGATAGTCCTTGGTGAGATTGCGGGTGGAAAGAAGATTGCGGGACATGGGGGACGCTTTCCTGAAAGAAGCCGGGGCGCTGACGCCCCGGCTTTGACTTACCTGCCGTTATTCGACGGAGAAAACCGGGCGGAACCCTTCCGGCGGCAGGATTGCGTCACGATCAATGTCACCGACATTGTCCTGATCCACCACGAAGATCTTCGGCCCCACATGTTTGATGTAGTCCTTGCCTTCGATGATGCGCACGGCCTGATCCACGGCGATACGTCCCTGGATCACCATGGAATCGGCCGGAGCCGCCGCGATCATGCCGCGTTGGATGCCCGTGTAAACGCCCGGCGTCATGTAGAAGGCCAGAAGTCCAACGTCGTCGGTCAACCCGCGTTCACGCAGCAGGCCCTGCGCAGCTTCCGCAGTCACAGCCGTGCCCGCCAGATAGGACACATCGGGGTTCGATTGCAGCACGTCTTCCACCAGCTTGAGCTGGGCTTCTTTGCCGGTGTCGCCGTAGCGCGGTTCCAGAACCTCCACGGCAGAGCCTTCGACCGCCGTCATGAAGCCCGTGTTCGCGGCTTCCACCCAACCGGCGCCTGCCGGCCCGGGGAACCAGCCAACCTGCACCGGGTCACTGCCTGCCGGGTGTTTGTCAGCCAGATATTTCCCAGTCTCAAAGCCCATGGTGTAGAAGGACACCAGAGATTTTGCGGAAATGTCGGGCGAAGACACGCCGTTAATCACGTCAATCACCGGAATGCCCTTGCTGGCCACTTCGGAAATAACGTTGTTCAGCCCGTCATAGGAAATCGCACCGATCACCACGGCATCCGCACCGGATGCGACGCAGTCTTCGATCTGGCTGACCTGTTTGGAAAGCTCGGTGTAACCACCAGCCTCGACCACATTCAACTTGACGCCAAGGCGTTTGGCCTCTTCGGTCACACCGTAATCGACACCCAGCCAATAGGCGTCTTTCATGTGCGGGAACGAGACGCAGATATTGTAAGCCTCATCCGCCTTTTCCAAGGCGGTGTAGGTGACCGGGCTGGAAGTGCCGTCGGTTGAAAACGCCGGGGTGATTTCCTCGGCTTCATAGGGGGACCAGCTGCCCTCGGCGAAGGCCGGCGCGCTGAGAGCAGCCGCGAGGGCCACGCCTGTCATCAAGACATGTTTCATGGTTCTGACTCCTTGTTGGATCGATCAGTTGAAATGCGGTCTTTGCCGCCTTGAGAGTTTGGTATGGGGGTATTCAGCCCCCGCAGGAGTCAGGCCCTAGGCAAGGACCTGACGGATTTTTTCGATCATGGCTTTGCGCTCGGCCCGCGCGGCCAGCGCTTCGTCCATCTCGACGCGTTTGAATTTGACCGGCGTGTTGGGCTGCAACTGACCAATCAGATCCATGTCGGCGGAAATCACCGCCCCGAGGGTGAAATAGCCCCCCCCCGACACGGCATCGCGGTGCAACACGATCGGTTCCAGACCGCCGGGCACCTGAATGGAGCCGTAGGAATAGCAGCCGTCCACGATGTTCGACGGGTCGGACCCCGCACCGAAGGGCTGCGGACGGTCCACGAATTCCATCGGCTGACCACCGCGGAAACGATAGCCCATACGGTCGGCTTCCGGTGCCACGACCCAATCGTCGTCAAAGAAGGCTTTCTGGCTCTTCTCCGTCAGACGATGCCAGTAGAGCCCCGGCAGGGCGCGCAACTCGGCCGGGGTGCCCGGACGACGGCGCAGCTCTTCGGGCACGGTGCGGCCTTCAGCGACGATCGCGCCCTCGCCCACCGGCACCACGTCACCTGCGGCAATGGCACGGCCTTCAAAGCCGCCCAGCGCACCGATCGGATAGGTCGACCGCGATCCCAGCGCAGGCTCTGTCGCGATACCCCCTGAGACGGCAATATAGATCCGCGCCCCGGTCTTGAGGAACCCAAAGGACAGAACCTGCCCCGGTTTCACGGTGAAAGAAGTCCATGTTTTGCGGGGTTCCCCGTCGAGCATGATGGGCATATCCGCCCCGGTCACCGCGACGCTCATTTCAGCGCCGAATTTGATCTCCGGCCCCAGAAACACAGCCTCGAGACCGGCGGCCCCTTCGTCATTGCCGACCAGCAGGTTCGCGGCCCGAAACGCCAGACGGTCCATGGCGCCGCCTTCGGGAATGCCGAGGTGGAAATAGCCGGGACGCCCGAGGTCCTGAATCGTCGTCGACAGTCCGGGTTTGACAATCTCAAGCGTCATTGAGAGCCTCCATCAGCTTGGCGTTGAAGCCGGTCATATCTGCGTTGAACGCGTCGAGATCAAAGGCGACCTCGGCGATACGCGGCGTATAGGTTCCTTCTTCGATCGCCATCGAGATCCGGTCGAATTCGGCCCGGTCGATGGGTTTCCATTTCACAATGTCGCCCGGACGGAAGAAGACCATGAAGTCCTTGAGGTAGCTGACGTTCTGATCCGGATCGAAAATCGTCATCGGGGTGATGCCGAACATCTGGTAGCCCCCGGCCCCACGCACCGAATAGATGCAGCCGAAGCAACCGCCGATTCCGACCGTATGGCGCGGCGTGTCGGTGCGCGGGCGCAGGTATTTGGGCACTTCGATCTGCTTGTCACGATCGACAAGCTGATAGAGGAACGGCAGACCCGACACAAAGCCGACCATCGACACGAACCAGGGTTGCGAATGATAGGCTTCGATGAAGTCGCCCACCGTTTCATAACCGTTGATGCGCGCGGCATACTCGAGGTCCGAGCCGGAAGGATCCTGGTGACGCTCCCGGAACCGCATCAGGGTTTCATGGGTCCAGGGGTCTTCGAAATAGACAGGAATTTCGATGATCCGTGTGTCGAGACGCTTTTCCTGCGCTTCGGCTTCGTGCTCGAATTCCTTGATCTTGGCCATCATCTCTGCAGGTGCGATCACATCGGGATCGAAACGCACCTCGAAAGAAGCGTTCGCGGGCAGAATTTCGGTCACGCCGGGGATGTCGGCGGCCCGGACCAGTTTGGACAGCGAGAGAGCGATAAAGAAGGCGTCGAGCGACATTTCTTCGTCGACTTCGACATAGATATGCTCGTCCCCGCCGTAGCTGTAACGCGTTTTCATGCGGCGTCTCCTTTCGCGGTGAGATGTCCGGCTTCGAGCCACGGCTCAAGCCATTGGGTGTGGAAGGCGCCAGCGCGCACCTCCGGATCGGCAGCCAGCGCCAGATGCAGCGGCACGGTGGTTTTCGTGCCCCCGATCTCCAGCGCCGTCAGCGCTTCGACCAGCTTGTCGATGGCCGCCTCGCGGGTGTCGGCCTGAACGATCACCTTACCCAGCAGCGAGTCATAGAACGGCGGGATCTGATAGCCTTCGGACAGGAAGTGATCGAAGCGCACGCCCTCCCCGGTCGGCTCCACCAGTTTGGAGACGACACCGGGCCATGGCATGAAGTTCATGAACGGATCTTCAGCGCAGAGGCGCACCTCGATCGCATGGCCGGTTTTGACGATCTCATCCTGTGTCATCGACAGTTTCGCGCCGCCGCAGACCTTGATCATCTCGGCCACCAGATCGACCCCGGTGACCATTTCCGTCACCGGATGTTCCACCTGAATACGGGTGTTCATCTCGATGAAGTAAAATTCGTTTGTGGCCTCGTCATAGAGATATTCCAAGGTGCCTGCACCGCGGTAGTTCACCGCCTTGGCCAAGGCCACTGCAGAGGCGCAGAGCGCCTCACGGGTGTCATCGTCAAGACAGGCCGCGCCCGCCTCTTCCCAGACCTTCTGGCGACGACGCTGCAGCGAACATTCGCGTTCATAGCAATGCACCGCATTTTCACCGTCACCAAGGATTTGCACCTCGATATGGCGCGGAGACAGGATTGCCCGTTCGACATAAAGACCGCCATCCCCAAAGGCCGCTTCGGCCTCTGCCTTGGCTTGCGGCGCAAGCGTTTTCAGCTCGTCTTCATTCGCGGCGATGCGAATGCCACGACCACCGCCCCCGGCGGCAGCCTTGATCATCACAGGATAGCCGACCTTCTCGGCCACGCTCAGGGCCTCAGAGATATCGATACGCCCGTCGGATCCCGGCACCACCGGCACACCGGCAGCTTCAGCGGCCTGACGGGCGGCCACTTTGTCGCCCATACGTTCAATGGTGTCGGCAGAGGGACCCACGAAAATCAGGCCCGCCTCCTCCACCGCGCGGGCAAAGCGCGGGCTTTCCGACAGGAAGCCATAGCCGGGATGGATGGCATCCGCGCCGGTGTCCTTGGCGGCTTTCAGGAGCGCATCAATGTTGAGGTAGCTGTCTTTGGAGGGCGCAGGGCCAACACAGACCGCTTCATCGGCCAATTTGACCGCCAGCATCTCTTTGTCGGCTTCCGAATGCGCCTGGATCGTGTGAATGCCCAGCGCCTGCGCGGCCCGGACGATGCGCACGGCAATCTCACCGCGATTGGCAATGAAGAGACGTTCAATAGCCATGGCTTTACTCGAGCTCAGCCAACACAGCCCCGGCGGTGACCGGCGTCGCGTCGTCAACGGCATATTTGACAAAAGTGCCTTCGATCTCTGCGGTCACGGCGATGAATGTTTTCATCACCTCCACCAGACCGATGGTGTCACCGACGGCCACCTTGTCGCCCGGCGCCTTGAAGGCTGGCTCTTCGGGAGAAGGTTTGTGATAGAAGGTGCCCGGAAGGGGGGATTGAATATCGCTCATGGTCGTTTCCCTGTAATTAAGCGGCCCTTTTGGATCAAAGGCTCAAGCGGTTTCTAGAACGGCGGAGGCGGGGGCTATATTGATGCCGTTTTCGGTCAGCGCATTACGTACAGCGCGCCCGATTTCGACTGCGCCGGGCGTGTCGGAGTGAAAACAAATCGACTCGAACTCAACATCAATGTCCTGGCCGGTTACAGTTGTGACCTTGCCCTCGACACAGGCACGCAGACATTTGTCGGCGATGGCTTGCGGATCGGGACGGCCAACGCGACGGGTGAACACGATGCCACCGTCATCACCGTAATCGCGATCTGCATAGAATTCACGAACGACCGGATG
Source organism: uncultured Celeribacter sp. (assembly GCF_963675965.1). NCBI lineage: Bacteria > Pseudomonadati > Pseudomonadota > Alphaproteobacteria > Rhodobacterales > Roseobacteraceae > Celeribacter > uncultured Celeribacter sp. The sequence continues at coordinate 1,295,101 of NZ_OY780935.1, forward strand.
GCCGAGGCGTTTTGCCACCTCATAGGTCTTTGAGACGCCCATGCAGTAGATCAACAACTCACCGCTGATCGCAGACAGGCTTTCGATCATATGGCGTGACAGTTCTTCATTGCGCGCAGCCTCCATATAGAGGGCACCATGCGGTTTGACATGCTGCAGGCGAATGCCATGGCGACGTCCAAATTCGCGCACCGCCCCGACCTGATAGATAATGTCGTTCACCAACTCTTCGGGGGTGGTATCGATGTAGCGGCGTCCGAACCCCTGCAAATCGCGATACCCGGGATGCGCCCCAAGACCCACACCGTAGACATTGGCCAGCTTGATCACGCGATCCATGGAGGTGGGATCGCCGGCATGAAACCCTGCGGCGATATTGGCCGAGGAAATCAGCGCCATGAGGTCTTCATCGGGGGCATCGCTCAAAACCCAATGGCCAAACCCCTCCCCCATGTCGCAATTCAAATCGATGATCTTTTTCATGACTGGTCCTTGTTCTCGTTGGGACTCAGCATTTTCCGGAAGGGGTGTCTTTGTAAAATTCAAAATTCACCGGAGTCATTATCTGATTTTCAGAACCATCAACCCCGACCGCGCTCAAAAAATACGCGCGATTGCTTGAGAAAGTGCCGCCGAAAAAAGAAATCCCGCAAATTTCGTTCGGATTATCAAATAATGCTTCAATATATTTTTGAATTTTCCATAGAGGGCGCACGCCGCTACCGTAGCCACGCGCTTTTCCAAAGGGCGTTATCGAAAAATCCGAAGGGCTGCTCATGAATCTGCGTCAGATGAAGTACTTTATTGCCACCGCCGAACTGGGTCAGGTCAGCCGGGCGGCCAGCGAATTGCTGATTTCGCAATCTTCTGTCACCAGTGCGATCCGCGAATTGGAGCAGGAACTCGACACGATCCTGTTCGTGCGCACCGCCCATGGCATGGAGTTGACCGGACCGGGGCGCGAATTTCTGGGCGCCGCGCGCGACGTGATGGAAAAGGTGTCGATCGCCCGGAACATCGGACAGGGGCAAAGCGAGATCGAAGGCACGATCAACATTGCCGCCACCTATACGGTGATCGGTTATTTTCTGCCCTTCCATCTGGATCGACTCACCCACCGCTTTCCAAAGCTCGACATCCGCATCAGCGAACTGAACCGCGAAAGCATCGAGGAAGGCCTGATGACCAACCGGTTCGACATGGCAGTCCTGCTGACCTCGAACACGGCCAACCCTGAACTGGAAACCGAAACGCTGCTGCGGTCGCACCGCCGCCTCTGGGTGCCACAGAACCATCCTCTGCAAAGCCAGGGGCGTGCCACTTTCGAAGACATCGCGCAGGAAGACTATATCATGCTGACGGTGGACGAGGCCGCGAACACTTCGATGAAATACTGGGGCCCGACCGGACTGGCCCCCAAGATCAAGCTGCGCACCTCCTCGACCGAAGCGGTGCGGTCGATGGTCGCCAACGGTCAGGGGATCACCATCCTCTCGGACATGGTCTATCGCCCCTGGTCGCTGGAAGGACGGCGTATCGGCACCGTCGCCACCGACATCGAGATCCCCTCGATGGATGTAGGCCTGGCCTGGCGCCGGGATCAGGACATGAGCGAAGCCGTACGCCTGTTCTACGACTATTTCATGGATGCCTTCCTGTCCCCGCAAATGAGCCAGATCGCCGGCCGCACCTGACAACGGCCAAAACGGTCAGGCAGCATCAGCCAGCCACAGCACATCGAACAGATGATTTTGTAAAATGGTGCCCGGGGGCGGAATCGAACCACCGACACGAGGATTTTCAATCCACTGCTCTACCCCTGAGCTACCCGGGCATCGGGTCAACGGCTGTGCCGTTCGGGTAGCGGGTTTCTAGTCGGGGGGGGCGGGAGTGTCCAGAGGGAAATTGCGGTTTTAGTGAGGTTTTTTTGACGGGCCGTTTTCGGCCTCCTCGAACAGCTCTTCGAGCGCCTCGGCGATCTCTTCGGGATCCTCTTCGCGTGTCGACGGCACGGCATAGGCGCCGTTCATCCAGCGTGCCAGATCAATGTCGGCGCAGCGTTTTGAGCAGAACGGGCGGTAGGCCTTCACCGCGTCAGCCCCACAGATTGGACAGCTCACCGCAGCACCTCCGCCACAGGTACGCGGCTGCGTTTCTTTTGGATCTCGAAATGCCCGAGCGGCGTCCAGCCTGCCAGAACCGTATCGTTACCCTCTGATTTGAAGGCCGCTTTGAGGCTTTGCTCGAACTGACGGCGATCCTTTTTGGCCATTGGCGCCAGATCGAGCGTGATCTGCCCCGCAAGACCGCGGATCCGCAACTGCCGCGGCAGGTCCCGCGCCAGAGCGATGTTGGCTTTCAGCCCGGCAGCGGGCGAAAAATCCCCACCGGTGTTCACGTCCACTGCCACAAGCGCCCGGGTCGGCTCGATAAAGAGCGAGCCCGCCCCCTTGAGCGGCACGTAAGGATCCAGCAAGGCGTCGATCTGCTCATGCACCCCGTGATTGTCAAAGGCATCCGGTGTCTCGTCCAGCACATCGGGTTTGGGCCAGTCGCGCCAGGCGGCTTCCCAGGCGTCGGGACCGTCGACCAGCAATTCCGGCGCACCGTTGATGTCGGCCAGAACGGCCTCGGCCAGACCACGCATGGCGGCAATATCTTCGGCGATGTCATCGTCTGTGGCCGTGGCACAGGCTGAGCGCAGGATCAGACCAAGCGTTTCATCAGCCTCTTCCATACCCTCCTCGGCCAGCGCATGCAGGCGAATAAGCACCTCGTCATCGTCGATCTGACGCGAGATGTTCAGACCCGGCGCATCGGGGGTCACAATGGCATATTTCGACTTGAACAACAGCCGCGTCGTCACCGGCACGGCTTTGCCGTCTTCGGCGATATGGGTGACCTGCACCAACATCGGTGCGCCGGGCTTCAGCCCTTTGTTGCCACGCAGATAGGCTTTGTCACCGTCCGGCAGATCGAGCAGCGCACCACCCATCCCCTTAAGGCTGCGACCACCTTTGGCCCGAAAGATAGCGCCTGGCGCAGGCGGCGCACCCTCCGCCACATCGATCAGAAAATCTTCCATCCGACCGTCCACCAGATAGGCGGCGGCTTTCAGCCCGTTGACTTCGCCAAAGGCGATGACACTGCCTTTCATGACTGTTCTCCATAGACCGGGTAGCCAGCAGCCTGCAAAAGCTGCGCAGTTTCGGCAACAGGCAATCCCATCACCGCCGAATAGCTGCCTTGTATCCACGCGATAAACGCGCCGGCAGGCCCCTGAATGCCATAGCCGCCAGCCTTGCCGCGCCAGTCGCCGGACTGCAGATAGCTGTTCAGCTCCAGATCCGACAGGCGTTTCATCTTGACCGTGGTCACCACATCCGCCTCCCAGACCCGGTCCCCGTGGGCCACGGCGATGGCGGTAATCACCTTGTGGCGACGCCCGGACATAGCCAGCAGGAATTCGGCGCATTCCTTTTCATCGGCGGGCTTGCCCATGATCCGCCGCCCAAGTGCGACCGTTGTATCGGCGCAAAGCACGACCTCATCTGCGCCACGCGGGACCACCATGACCTTTTCACGGGCCATGCGCGCACAGTAGGGGCGCGGAAGCTCCCCCTTCTGCGGGTCTTCGTTGATGTCAGGAGAGCGGATTTGAGCAGGCGAAAGGCCCAGCTGCGCCAGAAGCTCCTTCCGGCGCGGGCTGCCTGAACCGAGGATCAGTTTCATGCGGGACCCGCTGAAATCCGATTAACGGAAACGATAGTTGATCCGACCCTTGGTCAGATCGTAGGGGGTCATTTCGACCTGGACCTTGTCTCCTGCGAGAACACGGATGCGGTTTTTGCGCATCTTGCCTGCCGTATGAGCGATGATCGTATGGCCGTTTTCCAGCTCGACCAGGAATGTCGCGTTCGGCAGGAGTTCCTTCACGACACCGGGAAATTCGAGCATTTCTTCCTTGGCCATGTTCACTCCTTGATTGATTGGACCCACCCATCTGTGGGCGCGCTAGTAAATGCGCCTTTACGGGGCTGTTTTCAAGGTAAATTCAATCGTTTTTCGCGGACAGAGCGCGGATTTCATGGCTTTGTCCCCCGATTTCGCTCTCTGGCCAGTGGCTCTTGACGCTGACCTGCCCCCCGGCACGCGCCGTAGCGAGTCGCGTTTCCAGATGTTCGAGCACCGCAAAACCCGCACTGTCTCGCGGACCGCGTGCCAAAATTCCGTCCTCTGGCGCGCCCGTGTCGGGCGGACAGAACACCGCGGGCTGACCATGGTTGATGTCGACCACATCGCAGCCTGTAACCGTCCCGGTCAACGGCGCCATAGCGACAATCATCTGACCTTCGAGCGCCCGCGCGCGACACCCGATCTCAACCCGGCTCGCCCCCTGCCATGTGTCGGTACAGGACGGCACCAGCAACAGCTCTGCGCCTGCTTCGCTATAGGTGCGCGCCAGCAGAGGGAATTCGCTGTCATAGCAGATCAGACAGGCAATCCGGCCGAAGCGGGTTTCGATCACCGAAGACACCTGCCCGGCGCGCAGCCCCAAAGCCCGCTCATATGGAGTCGGCATGCGTTTCTCGATCATCTGCACACCTTCCGGCGCGCAGAACATCGCGCGGTTCACGATGCCCGCCTCCACGGAATCACCTGCATAGGCGAAGCCGGATCCGCCCAGAATCGTCGCCCCGGTTTCGGCGACCAGCTCTGCAATGCCCTCGCAATAGGCCTCGAAATGATCGGCGCCCCGGATCATCCACCCGGCCTCACTGACATCCTGCGGACCATAGAACGCAGCTTCCAAAGCCGCATATTCCGGAAAGACCACCAGCGTATCGCGATTGGCGCCGATGTCGCACAGCGCCCGCCGATACCGATCGAACCAACCCTGCGCCTCAGCGTGCCACACGGGATGCCAGCTTGCTGCCACCAGCCTCATAGCGCACGCATCCAGAATTGCAGGCGTTTCTCATCCGACGTTTCGGCGTCGACGTCTTTCCAGTCGAACTGCGCAATCACCCCCTCCATCGGGGCATAGCCACGCTTGCGCCAAAACAGATCATGACTGCGCGCGTCCGCCGGACGCAGCGGGTGCTCCGCAGGGCGCATCACCGAACAAAAGGCCGAATAAGAGAATCCCAGCGCGCGGGCGTGGGCTTCGCGCGCATCGAAAAACGCGTGCCCTGCCCCCTGCCCGCGCCAATCGGGCAACAGGACAGATTCGGCGCAGTAAAAAACATCGGACATCGCCAGATCGACCCCGGCAAAGGCGCCGCGAAAATCTTCTTCGTGCTCAGCCAGCGGCGCGCCGGTGGCCGCCCCCACGATCTTGGCCCCATCGTAAGCCGCGACAAGCACCGCCCGATCATTGCCGATATAGCTGGCCATGTAATTGCGCTCATAGGTCATATCCCCGTCATAGAGATAGGGCCATTCGCGAAACACCTCGATCCGCAAACGCGCCAGATCATCCAGCGTCCCCTCGACCTCTGCGCCGCGCAGAACACGGAATGTCAGCGTCATGTCTTTCTCTCCTGCTCCACGGCCCGCTCGATCACCGGGGTCATTCCACCTGCGCCGGACCGAAGCGGGCTGTCATCCGCGTCTCGATCTGGTCGCGGGCCTGACGATAGGCGTCCAGCTTGGCCTCCCGGCTTTCACCAATCCCCGTCGGGTCCATGATCGGCCAATATTCCACCTCGAGATGGTAGAACCGCGTTAGCTCCAGCGCGTGGCGTTGCGAGGCGGGCGACAGGGCCACCACCAGATCATAGGAGGAAATATCATCGCCCCATTCTTTCATGTCATCGAAAGAGCGGGCCTGATGGCGGTGGAGTTCAACACCGATCTCGGCACAGACCGCGACCGCGAACCCATCCACATCCAGATCCGAGTGCACCCCGGCGGATTGCACATAGACCCTTGTGCCGTAAAATTTCTTCATTAGCCCCTCAGCCATTGGCGAGCGGACAGAATTATGATCACAGCAGAACAGGACCGAATGTGGAAGGCCTGCCGTCATCCCGCTCACCCCCAGTGCAGCACGCAGATCAGGGTGAAAAGGCGTCTTGCTGTATCGATGTCGACGATTGCCTTGCCTTCCAAACGTTCTTGCAACACCCGCGCGCCTTCATTGTGGATGCCACGGCGGGCCATATCGATGGCCTCGATCTGACTGGGCGGCAGCTTTTTGACAGCGTCAAAATAGCTTTCACAGATCTGGAAATAGTCTTTCACAACTTGCCTAAACGGACCCAGAGACAGGTGAAACTCGGCGGCCTTTTCACCGTCTTCCGTCGTCAGATCGAACACCAGACGCCGTTCACGGATCGCCAGCATCAGCTTGAACGGCCCCTCAGACACTTTGCGCCCTTCGCGCTCAGGCAAAGAAAACGAGTTGTCTTCCAACAAATCGAAAATCGCGACCTTGCGTTCCTGTTCGATTTCCGGCGTCGGCGGTGCCAAACCGCTCTCGTCGATCTCAACAGATAGAAGCTTACTCATCGCCACCCTCGTTCAGCCGGTCCAGCCGGGCCTGCACGGACAGGCCGTGTGCCTCAAGGCTTTCGGATGTGGCCAGACGGACCGCCGCCGGGCCGATTGCGGCCAGAGCCGCCGGGGACATCTTGGCAAGCGTCGTCCGTTTAAGAAAGTCCAAAACCGACAGGCCTGACGAAAAACGGGCCGAACGGGCCGTGGGCAGGACGTGGTTCGGGCCGCCAACATAGTCGCCCACCGCCTCTGGCGTGTAGGCGCCCAAAAAGATCGCGCCTGCGTGGTGGATCTTGACAGACAGCGCCTCCGTATCCTCGACACAAAGCTCAAGGTGTTCGGGCGCGAAACGATCTGACAGCATGGCCGCCTCATCAAGATCGCGCGCGGTGATCACCACACCGAAATCCGCCCAGCTTTTGCCTGCAATGGCACGGCGCTCCAGCGTCCCAAGACGTTTTTCGACAGCCTCGGCCACCGCCTGACCGAACGCAGCATCATCTGTGATCAGAATCGACTGTGCGCTTTCATCGTGCTCGGCCTGAGACATCAGGTCCACCGCCACCCAGTCCGGGTCATTGTACTTGTCCGCGATGACCAGAATTTCGGACGGGCCCGCGATCATGTCAATCCCGACCTTACCAAAGACACGGCGCTTGGCTGCGGCCACAAAGGCATTGCCCGGTCCGGTGATCTTGTCGACCGGCGCGACGCTCTGGGTGCCATAGGCGAAGGCAGCAATCGCCTGCGCACCGCCCATGCGATACACCTCGTCCACCCCGGCAATGCGCGCAGCCAGCAACACCAGCGGGTTCACTACGCCATCGGGCGTGGGCACCGCAACTGCCAACCGTTCGACGCCAGCCACCTTGGCCGGGATCGCATTCATCAGCACGGAGGACGGATAAGAGGCCAGCCCCCCCGGCACATAAAGCCCCGCCGCCGAAACTGGCGTCCAGCGCCACCCCAAAGTGGCCCCGTCGGGATCGGTCCAGAGCGCATCGTCCGGCATCTGCCGAACATGGTAGGCCCGAATGCGCTGCGCGGCCAGTTCCAGCGCCTCGCGATCCGCAACCGACACCTTTGCACAGGCGGCTTCGATCTCCGCCTCGGAAAACCGCAGCGTCTCTGCAGTCAGTTCAAGGCGGTCGAATTTCGCGGTCAGCTCAAGGACCGCAGCGTCACCGCGTGCGCGCACATCGGCAATGATTTTGGCCACAGCGTCATCCACATCCGGGCTGTCCTCACGTTTCATCGTGAGCAGCGCCGCAAAGCGGGTTTCGAAATCAGAATCCGTGGTGGACAGGAAATGGGGCATGTCGGTCTCCTTGGTCAGACCGACATAGCGCGGGTTTGCGCGGGCCTCAAGCGGCTGAGGCCCGGCACCGGCGCAGTTTAGCCGCGATAGGCGTCTTTGCGGGGGCGCAGCTCAAATTCAACCTCGGCCCCCTCCGGCGGCACCGGGGTGTTGGTCACCTTGCAGTCAACTTGCTGGCCAATGAAATCGAGATCCTTGCCACCACCGACCACCCGCGTGAACCAGTCCAGGTTGCTGGTGAGAATCCGGCCTTTCAGGGTTACGGCGGAATCCCGCAGTGCAAGACGGGTGAACTTCTTGGTGCCATAGGCGGGACCGCGCGTGGCGTAGCCCCCGCACACAGTCAGATAGCTATCCGTAACGTAGATCTGCCAGAAAATGTGGGTCTCCCCCATTTTGTCCCAGTTCCAGACCGAGTGCGCATATCTCTCGTCAATCGTCTCAGTGCCGGACGCTCCAGCAGCATTGACCGACGTGCCAGCCATGATTCCAAATACAGCAGAAAGCCCCAGCGCAAGCAGGGCGTGACGAACAGCTTTCATGAATTCCTCTAAATAATCTTTTCCGTTTATAACAGTAAGGAAAGCATGACCTCTGGAACGGCAGAGGTAAAAAACGAAAAGAGTTTAATCGTCGTGGCTTGGCACCTGGTGGGAGGGCGCCACATAGGGCCGCGTCACGTCCTTGAGCGTGACATCCAGCGCTTCGACGTCGAGCGCAATGGTTCCGTCCCCCGCCAGCGTGATCTCCACCGTGCCCATGCCGTCTTCTGTCGGCGCAAAGGTGATCGCGAGGATCGACAGGATCAGATCCTTGTCTGCGCGCGGCACGCCGGAAGACCGCGCCGCCATAACATCTTCGAACAACAGCACCGCCTGCACCCGCTCGACCGGGCGATTGCGTTTTTGCGCGATGTCGACGTCTTCCCAGCGGAAGCGGTTCAGCAAGACCGCAAAGCGGCGCTGCGCCGGATCATAGGAAATTTCCCCGACCGGCACCACCGCATCCTGCGCCAGCGCGGAAATCACCGTCAGATCTTCGGAATCCAGCGCCTTGAGCCGCAACGGCTGCTCACCACCGTCTTCAAATCGGGCGTCTTCGACCATTTGCCAATCCTTTACGCTGAGATCCGTTCAATGTGGGCACCGATGCCGGACAGTTTCTTTTCAACGAACTCATAGCCGCGATCCAGGTGATAGACCCGCGACACCACGGTTTCGCCTTCAGCCGCAAGCCCCGCCAGAATGAGCGACACGGACGCCCGCAGATCGGTGGCCATCACCGGCGCGCCTTTCAGCTTATCGACGCCATGCACGGTGGCATGACCGCCATGGACCTCGATATTGGCCCCCATTCGGATCAGTTCCGGCGCATGCATAAAGCGGTTCTCGAAAATGGTTTCTTCCAGCACCGAAGTGCCCTCGGCGGTGCAAAGAAGGGCCATCATCTGCGCCTGCAGGTCGGTCGGGAAGCCCGGAAAGGGCTCCGTGATCACATTCACCGCCTTAACCCGTTCGCCATGACGTTTGACGGTCAGACCGCGATCGTTTTCCGTGACCGAAATGCCGGCCTCTTCGAGTTTTGCGGCAAAGCTTTCGACCAGCGCCAGCTTGCCGCCCAGGCAGGTGACCTCACCACCGCAGATAGCGGGTGCCAGCATGAAAGTGCCCAGCTCGATCCGGTCGGTCACAACCGGATGCGTGGCGCCATGCAGGCGGTCGACGCCCTGAATTTCAATCCGGGACGTTCCCGCGCCTTCGATTTGGGCGCCCATCTTGTTGAGGCAGTCCGCAAGATCGACGATCTCGGGTTCGCGGGCTGCGTTTTCCAGCACCGAGGTGCCCTTGGCCAGAGATGCCGCCATCAGAAAATTTTCCGTCGCTCCGACGGAGGGGAAGCGCATATGATGCACAGCCCCCTTCAGACGACCGCCGGCCACTTTGGCGTGCAGATAGCCGTCTTTTAGCTCAATCTCTGCGCCCAGCGCCTCAAGCGCCGTGGTGTGCAGATCCATCGGGCGCGCACCGATGGCGCAACCGCCGGGCAGAGACACGACCGCATGCCCGAGACGGGCCAGCAGAGGGCCGAGAACCAGATTGGACGCACGCATCTTGCGCACGATGTCATAATCCGCAACCGGTGTGATCTCGCCGTGGCAGGACATGGCCTGCACCTTGCCGTCCTGAAGCGCGGTGATTTCCGCGCCGAGCGACGATAGCAGCGCGGTCATGGTCTTGATGTCAGACAAGCGCGGCGCATTGGTCAGCGTCAGCGGCTCATCCGACAACAGCGTCGCAGGCATAAGCGCAAGACAGGCGTTCTTGGCCCCCGCGATTTCAATGTCGCCATTCAGAGGCCCGTTGCCCCGCACCAGAATCGAATCCATTCGCTCGCCTCACTCGTCCGTTTTATCGTTCTCATCCGCATGGCGTGCCCGCGCCTGCGCCTTGCGCCGCTGAAGATTCGCCTTGAGCGCCGCCTTCAAGCGCTCATCGCGGGATTTCGGAGCGTGCTTGTCGCGTTTTCGGGATGGATCGGTTTTGTTTTCCATAAAACTGCATGTAGCCAAAGCACCTCGTCGCGTCCAGCCTTTGCCCGAGCAACGGCGGCATCTCGCAGGGCATGAGGCATCAGGGCCAGCCGATACAGGGGGCGCGACAGCAGTAGGACAAAAATCTTTCTCCCACCTCCATTTTTCTCAAAAAGGCGCTTGCACCCCATGGCGATCACGTCTAATTAGCCGCCCACAGCGACGGTGATACGGATCACCACCGCACCCGGCGCTGCTGTAGCTCAGAGGTAGAGCACTCCCTTGGTAAGGGAGAGGTCGAGAGTTCAATTCTCTCCAGCAGCACCATTTTCCAATGATATGCGATCAAGGAGCTCGGCTCCCATGCATGTTTGGGCATGGCGTTTGTTGATCCTTTTCTCCATTCGGCAGAGGCCCCTTCGGCGTTGATTTCCACAGGCTAAAGAGCTGCCTACAGGAATTCCCCGCCTTCGATATTCCGGGAAACGGCAGCAATGGAGCCGGCCGCAATTGGGACAGTCCCAAAGCAAATGCCCGCGCAGGTGACTGCACAGGCGGGTTTCTCAATTCCTCAGGCAGCACGCACCCAAGATGCGCAAAGGTCCCGTCCTGGCTCAGGCCAGATCGTCAGGAAGGATGCCTTCGGGCAGGTTCTGATAGCACACCGGGCGCAGGAAACGGCGGATCGACAAGGTGCCGACCGAAGTCGCCCCGAAATTGGTCGAGGCCGGGTAAGGCCCACCATGCACCATGCTGTCGCAGACTTCGACACCGGTCGGGAAACCATTGGCCAGCACACGCCCGGCCTTGCGCTCCAGGATCGGCAGCAGGCGCCGCGCCAGCTCCGTATCGCCATCATCCATATGCAGCGTGGCCGTCAACTGCCCGTCAAAGCTGCGGGCGACACGGTCCATTTCATCGGCATCCTTGGCCACAACGACCAAACCCAGTGGGCCGAAGACCTCTTCTGAGAGCGCGTGATTGCCCAGCCAGTCAGCGGCCGCGACCTTAAACAGGAACGGTTTCGCTTCACGGCGGTCACACATCGAGGTCAGAAGATCCTGAACCCCGGACTGCGCGCCAATGGCATCGGCACCGGAGCGGTAGGCATCGGCGATGCCGTCAGTCAGCATGACCTGACCGCCGCTGGCGGAGAGCGCCTCCAGAGCCGCCGTGACAAAGGCATCGGCTTCCGGCCCTTCAGTCACCACGACGATACCCGGATTGGTGCAGAACTGCCCTGCCCCCATGGTCAGCGACCCGGCCCAGCCAGCGCCCAGCTCCGCGCCCCGGTTGGCCAGCGCAGAGGGCAGCATAAACATCGGGTTCACCGAGCCAAGTTCGCCAAAGAAGGGGATCGGTTCCGGACGCGTAGCACAAAGATCGAACAGCGCCCGTCCCCCGGCCAGAGACCCGGTGAAACCGACCGCCTTGATCAACGGATGCTGCACCAGGCTCTGGCCCACGCTGCGCTCGCCGCCCTGCACCAAAGAGAAGACGCCTTTGGGCATGCCGGTTTTCTCGATGGCGGCGTGGATGGCTTCGGCAATGATTTCGCCAGTGCCGGGGTGGGCTTCATGGCCTTTGACGACGACCGGGCAGCCTGCGGCCAGCGCGGCGGCGGTGTCGCCCCCGGCGGTGGAGAAGGCCAGCGGGAAGTTCGACGCCCCAAAGACCGCAACCGGACCGATCGGACGCTGCATCAAGCGCAATTCCGGGCGCGGCGCCGGTTGGCGATCCGGCAGCGCCGGGTCCAGACGCCGGTCCAGATAGTCGCCTTTGAGAATGTGATCGGCAAAGAGACGCAATTGCCCCGTGGTGCGCCCGCGTTCACCCTGAAGCCGCGCTTCAGGCAGACCGGATTCTTCGGCGCCGATCTGGGTGATTGCCTCGGCGCGGGCTTCGATCTCATCGGCGATCGCATTGAGGAAACCGGCGCGGGTTTCGCGGCTGGCATAGCCGTAGCTCCAGAAGGCTTCTTCTGCGGCCTGCACCGCGCGATCCACCAGTTCGGGCGAACCTACGGAAAACGCATGGGCGTCTCCGTGGGCAGGTATTGATTTGAACTGCGCCTCCGTCCCGATCCAGTCGCCTGCGATCAAATGCTTGCCGTGTGGGGTAAACGTCATGGGATATCCTTTCTCACTGCGGAAACCTCGCCTCTGGCTCAGGGCGCTTTTCAAAGCGCTTAAAAGCCTGCCAAATCGCCCAAAAACAAGGCCTTTCCGATGCGAGGTTTGCCACCGATTTTCGTTGGGGCAGCTATATTGAATTTTTTCCGATTGCGCCAGTATTTTTCTTTTAGGAAAATTATTGCAAAAAAAAATCAAAGGCCGCATGGTCAGACAGGGAATCAACAGAGAGGACTACAAAAAATGAAAAAAACGACACTGCTTGCCGCGCTGCTCGCCACCTCCGGGATCGCCAGCGCCGCTCACGCAGATATGCTGGATGACATCATTTCTTCCGGCACCCTGCGTTGCGCCGTCGTGCTCGACTTCCCGCCGATGGGGATGCGCGACGAAGACAACAACCCGATCGGCTTTGACGTCGATTACTGCAACGATTTGGCCGCCGCCCTTGGCGTTGACGCTGAAATCGTCGAAACCCCCTTCCCCGAACGTATCCCGGCGCTGATGTCCGGCCGCGTGGACGTGGGTGTTGCCTCGACCTCTGACACGCTGGAACGCGCCAAGACGGTCGGTTTCTCCATCCCCTACTTCGCCTTCCAGATGGCCGTCACCGCCAATGACGAAGCTGACATCGGCTCGTTTGAGGACATGAAAGGCCACACCGTGGGCGCCGTTGCAGGCACCTATGAAGCCATCGCCCTCGAAGAATATGTCAACGAATGGGGGGAAGGCAGCAAATTCCGTCCCTATCAGACCCAGGCAGACGTCTTCCTGGCGCTGAGCCAAGGCCAGCTGGACGCCACCGTGTCCACCTCCACCGTGGCGCAGGCCAATGTGAAATCCGGCAACTTTGACGACATTTCCGTGGTCGGCATGGCGCCCTTCGACATCGACTATGTCGGCCTGTTCACCAAGCGTGACGAATATGGTCTGATCAACTACCTGGACCTCTTCGTGAACCAGCAGATCCGCACCGGTCGCTACGCAGAGCTGTATGAAAAATGGGTCGGCGGCGAACTGCCGGACCTGACAGTGCCCGGCGCATATCGCTGATCTGAGCCCACTTTCACGGCGGCGCGGTTTTTACCGCGCCGCTTTTCCTTCCGCTCCAGATCAGATGTGAAACGGTAATGTTCGATTACACTTTCCAATGGAAGCAGGCCCTCGCGCGCCTGCCACAAATGCTGGATGGCGCTGTGGTCACCATGGAGGTCGCTATCCTGTCGATGCTGATCGGCATCCTCCTTGCGGTTGTCCTGACGGTGATGCGCCTGTCCAATTCCCGCCCGCTGAATGCCATCGCGACCACATGGGTCGAGATTGCCCGCAACACACCCGCCCTGTTCCAGATTTACATGGCACACTTTGGTGTGGCGAGTTTCGGCATCCATTTCAGCCCCTTCATCTCCCTGCTTATCGGGATCACCTTCAACAATGCGGGCTATCTGGCCGAAAACTTTCGCGGCGCGCTCAAGGCCATCCCTGACACGCAAACCCGTGCGGGACGCTCGCTTGGCATGACAGAAATCCAGGCTTTCCGGCTGATCATCCTCCCGCAAATGCTGCGCATTTCGTTCCTGCCGATGACCAACCAGATGGTCTGGGCCATTTTGATGACCTCGCTCGGTGTGACCGTGGGCATGAATGCTGATCTCTACGGCGTCACCCAGGATCTGAACGCGCTGACTTTCCGTACGTTCGAGCTGTTCGCTCTGGCTGCAGTGATCTTCTACGTCATCACCAAAATCATCACACTCGGTGCGCGGCTGATCGCAGCCCGTCTGTTCCGGTATTGAGGGAGTAAAACCATGTTTGATACCGCCCTCACCGCTTCCGATTTTGTGTTCCTCGCCAAAGGCGCCGGGATCACCATCATCGTCACCGCGATTTCCGTCGTCATCGGCACCTTGCTTGGCATCATCTTCGGCGTCATCCGGGTGCAGGCCGGTGCGGTTTTGGCCGCGCCTCTGACCTTCTTTCTGGATATCTTCCGATCGATCCCGCTGCTGATCCAGCTCGTGCTGGCCAATGCCTTCTGCGGCATGGTTCTGCAGCTGCGCCTGTCGGGCTTCACCGTCGCATGTATAGTGCTGTCGCTCTACACCGCAGCCTATTGCGCCGAAATCGTGCGGGGTGGCATCGATGCGGTACCGACGACGACGCGCCGCGCGGCACGTTCGCTCGGCATGACATGGGCACAGGACATGCGCCACATCGTGCTGCCTCTGGCAACCCGCGTGGCCCTGCCCTCTTGGATCGGTCTGGCCCTTGGCGTCATGAAAGATTCGGCTCTGGTCTATGTCGTCCAGGTCACCGAGTTGCTCAAATCGACGCAAATCCTCATCACGCGCCTGCAAGAGCCGATGCTCCTGCTTCTGATTTGTGGCGCATTCTACTTCATCATCAGCTTCCCGCTGGCCCGGTTCGGCGGCTATCTCGAAAAAAGGTGGTCCAATGATTGAGATCCAAAACGTCCGTAAATCCTTTGGCCAACTCGAGGTGCTCAAGGGAATTGATCTGACCGTAGACAAGGGCGAAGTGGTCACCGTCATTGGCGGCTCCGGTTCGGGGAAATCCACGCTTCTGACCTGCATCAACGGGCTTGAACCCATCGATTCCGGCAAGATCGTTGTCGATGGCACCGAGGTCCATGCCAAAAGCACCAACATCAACACCTTGCGCCAAAAAATTGGCATCGTGTTCCAGCAGTGGAATGCCTTCCCCCATCTGACCGTGTTGGAAAACGTGACCCTTGCCCCGCGCAAGGTGCTGGGTATGAGCAAGTCCGAAGCCGAGGCCATCGCTGAAAAGCATCTCACCCATGTGGGGCTGGGCGACAAGTTGTCGACCTATCCGACACGGCTGTCAGGCGGCCAGCAACAGCGGATGGCCATTGCCCGCGCGCTGGCCATGTCACCCGATTACATGCTGTTCGACGAGGTGACCTCAGCGCTTGACCCGCAGCTTGTGGGCGAAGTTCTGGAGACACTGAAAATGCTCGCCGAAGAGGGCATGACGATGATCCTCGTGACCCATGAGA
Organism: uncultured Celeribacter sp.; assembly: GCF_963675965.1. Lineage (NCBI taxonomy): Bacteria > Pseudomonadati > Pseudomonadota > Alphaproteobacteria > Rhodobacterales > Roseobacteraceae > Celeribacter > uncultured Celeribacter sp. The sequence goes on from NZ_OY780935.1 coordinate 1,310,622, forward strand.
TGAGCTTTGCACGCGACGTCTCCGACCGGGTCGCCTTTTTCCACAAAGGCGTCATGGCCGAGATCGGCGAACCCGAACAACTGTTCGGCGACCCGCAGCACCCAGAAACCCAGAAGTTTCTGGCCAGCGTGCGCTAACCCCCGCACATAAAGACAGAAAAAAAAGGCGCGGATCTCTCCGCGCCTTTTTCATGTCCTTATCGCTGCGACGTTCAGACGCTGACGGCACCGAGCCCCTCGGCCTCGAACCGGGTAAGCTGCGCCAGTTCCGCCTCGCTCAGCGCAATGCCCTCACGTGCGGCCAGATCGCGGGCCGCAAACCGCCTTTGCGACGGCAGGCGGGCGCCCTGCCCGCTGATCGCGCTCAGCAGTCGCTCACCCTCGGCGATGGGATCCCGCCCGCTGCGCGCGGCAAACCGCTGCGGATCGAGCGCCAGAATCAACGCCCCGTGACGGGGCAGCAAACCGGTCGGCCCCATGAAATCCAGAGCTTCCTTGCTCATGAACTCTCCCAACATGGCGCCCGACAGCAATTCGATCATGGTCGAAATCGCCGAGCCTTTATGCGCCCCGAAAGGCAGCATCGCACCGTCCAACGCGGCCTCAGGGTCTGTCGTCGGGGCCCCGTCCTTGTCCACGGCCCAGCCTTCGGGGATTGGCGTGCCGGCCCGGCGGTGCAATTCGATCTCGCCCCGCGCCGCCATGGACGTTGCAAAGTCAAAAACATAGGGATGCCCCTCGGGGCGCGGCCAGCCAAAGGCAAAGGGGTTGGTGCCCAAAAGCGGCTCATGACCGCCCGAGGGTGCCACGAAAGAATAGCTGGGGCACATCGACAACCCGGCCAGCCCCGCATTGGCCAACGCTTCGACATCATGCCAGAGTGCAGAGAAATGCAGACAGTCGCGGATCACCATAGCGGACAGACCGTGTTCGCGCGTCTTGGCCACCAACGTGTCGAACCCTGCTTCGAATGCGGGATTCGAATAGCCGCCCTTGGCGTCGACCTCCAGAATCGCCGTGGCCGAACTGACCAGTTCGGGCACCGCGTCCGGTGACACCTTGCCAGCTTTAAGCACACGCAGACAGCCTTCGATCCGGTAGATGCCATGCGATTTGCAGTTGTCACGCTCTGCAGCCACGATCACGCCGGCCACCGCCGCAGCGCTTTCAGAACGCACGCCACAGCTTTCGAAAATCGACTGCACACGAGACAGCAGCACATCAACGGAAATCATCTGGGGGTCGGCCATCGCGGGCGAGCTCCTTTTATATCTTGTGGGTCAGGAAGTATGGGTCAGGGGGACCGCAGCAGACACGGGCCAGCGCGCCCTATTTGTCCACATCGGTATAGGTACAGGCCCAGAACACTCTGGTTTCCGTGTCATCCAGCGCTCGCAGCCCATGTTTGATCGTGCTGTCGAAATAGGCACAATCGCCGGGCTCCAGCACAACCGGCTCATAGTGTTCCACGACCAGTTCGACACGGCCTGACAGCACATAGAGGGTTTCTTCTCCGGTATGGGCTTCGAGATCCTTCCGGGTCAAAGGCGCACGTTTTTCAACGCGGGTGACCAGCGGCACGATTTTCTTTTCCGCCAGTGCGTTGCACAGAACCTCATATTCGAAGTTCTTGGAACGCACTTTACGCCCCTGCCCCGCCTTGGTCACGGTCATCCGTGTGGTCTGATGCGGTTCGTGGTCAGAAGAGAAAAGCCGTTCCATCCCGATGCCATAGGCCCGGGCGATTCGCACGAGGTTCTCATAGCTCGGCGATACGCGGCCGTTCTCGATCTTGTGGATGGTCGACAACGCCAAACCCGTGCGCTGTGCGGCCCCCTCAAGGGTGAAGCCACAGGCCTGCCGGACAGCCTTCATACGGCTACCCAATTCATCGCGCAGATGCTGCCGCTCTGCTTCCCAGTCTTCCGCGACTGGCTCCAGATTGGCTTTTTCCGTTTTTGCCATAATTTTTCTTTTCTTACCATTCATTATTGTTTAAGCATATATTCAAGCTCAGCGCAACGGTATCAACCCATCGCCTGCGACGGGAGCGAAAATCGTGCGTTTTTCGCGACTTCGCGAAAAAATATGCGCCCCTTTCAGACAGTCCAAGCGGCGGAGTGCAAAATATGGCGACGTTAATTGCCCCAACGACAACCTGCGCACCGCTTTTGGTGTGTGATGAAGGCCTGAGCGTCTGGGGTGGCGTCGATCCGCAAAGCGGCGTGATCATTGACGCCCACCATCCGCAGCACGGTCAGTCTCTGGCCGGGAAAATCGTGCTAATGCCGACCAGCCGTGGCTCCTGCACCGGCAGTGGCGTCTTGCTGGGGCTGGCCTTCGCGGGCAACGCGCCCAAGGCATTGGTGTTTCGCGAAGGCGAAGACATTCTGACGCTGGGCGCGCTCGTGGCCAGCCGCCTGTTCGACCATGACATTGCGGTGCTGCGCCTGAATGAGGCCGAATATACGGCGTTGTCAGCGGCAGATGAGGCGGCGATTACCCCCACCACCCTGACCGCCGGAGAGCTGAGCTGGCCACTGGATCAGGCCGACCCCGCGGCCCTGTCACTCTCGGATCAGGATCGCGCCTTTCTGGCGGGAACCTATGGCCCGGCCGCACAGCTCGCCATGGAAATTATCACAACGATGGCCATCGCCCAGGGCGCGACCGAGCTGACCGATGTCAGCCGCGTCCATATTGACGGCTGTATCTATGCCAGCCCGGCCTTTCTGACCTTTGCCCGCGCTATGGCAGACAAGGGCGGCCGAGTGCGCGTGCCGACAACGATGAACGCGATCTCCGTCGACCACGCCAACTGGCGTGCGCAGGGCGTGGCTGAAACCTTTGGCCTTCCCGCCAGCCAACTGGCTGACGCCTATGTTGAGATGGGAGCCAAGCCTAGCTTCACCTGCGCGCCTTATCTGCTGGCGGATCAACCGGGCAAAGGCGAAGACATCGCCTGGGCTGAAAGCAACGCGGTGATCTATGCCAACAGCGTTCTGGGCGCCCGCACCGTCAAACATGCCGATTTCATGGATCTCTGCATTGCGCTGACAGGCCGCGCTGCCCGCGCTGGCGTCTATCTCGACCAAAACCGCGCGCCCCGACGGATCATCGACGTCACCGTGCCCGAGGCCATCGACGACGCCTTCTGGCCGATGTTGGGCTGGCTGACCGGACAGACCGCGCCGGATCGCATCCCGCTGCTGCGCGGGCTTGAGGCCCTCTCGCCCAGCGAAGACGACCTCAAAGCGCTCTGCGCGGCCTATGGCACGACCTCAGCCTCGCCGATGCTGCACATCGCGGGCCATACCCCCGAAGCGGATTTGCCGCCGGTGCCGGAGGCAGATCACACCACCATCACCCGCACCGATTTCGCGACTCTGTGGGATGAATTCAACCAAGGTGCCGAAAAGGTCGATCTGGTCGCGCTTGGCAGTCCACATTTCTCCGCCGCCGAATGCACCGCCTTCGCCGCGCTGATCAAAGGGACCAAAGTGTCCCCCGAAGTCGCAACCATCATCACGCTGGGCCGCGATACGCTTGCCAAGATCACCGAGACCGGCGTCAAGGACACGCTGGAGGACGCAGGCGTGCGCATCGTGCCCGACCTGTGCTGGTGCTCGATCTCTGAACCCGTGTTTCCGCCCGAAGCCCAGACCCTGATGACCAATTCCGGCAAATACGCCCATTACGCCCCGGGCTTGAGCAACCGCGCAGTGCGCTTTGGCTCTCTGGCCCAATGCGCCGACACGGCCCGCAGCGGCCTTGCACCGCAAAGCCCGCCCTCATGGATCACAACCCCCTGAAATGACAGATGGGACGCAGCCCCCGCGCCCTATCACAACGCCTCTAACGAACGGAGTTTCTCATGAACAAAGATGTGTTTTTCGGCACCATTCCCGCCCTGCTGACACCCTGCACCGAAGATCGCCAGCCGGACTTCGACGCGCTGGTGCGCAAGGGCCAAGAGATGATGGACGCAGGCATGTCCGGCGTCGTCTACTGCGGCTCTTGCGGCGACTGGCCTCTGCTGACCGATGAACAGCGCATGGAGGGCGTCGAACGCCTGACCAAAGCCGGTGTGCCCGTCGTCGTCGGCACCGGTGCGATCAACACCAAATCCGCCGTTGCCCATGCCGCACACGCTCAGGAAATCGGCGCCGCCGGTCTGATGGTCATCCCGCGCGTCCTATCGCGCGGCCTCTCCCCGGCGGCCCAGCGCAACCACTTCAAGGCAATCCTCGACGCAGCCCCTGATGTGCCTGCGATCATCTACAACAGCCCCTACTACGGCTATTCGACCAAGGCAGACCTGTTCTTTGCCCTGCGCGAAGACCACAAAAGCCTGATAGGCTTCAAGGAATTCGGCGGCAAGGCCGATCTGAGCTATGCTGCAGAACACATCACCTCGCAAGACGACGAAGTGATCCTGATGGTGGGTGTCGACACCGAGGTCTACCACGGTTTCGCCAAATGCGGTGCGGTCGGTGCGATCACCGGCATCGGCACGATCTTCCCAAAAGAGGCGTTGCTGCAAGTCGCCCTGTCCAAGAAAGCCGCCGAGGGCAACCCAGAAGCCGACCTGCGCGCGCGTGAACTGGCCGATGCTTTTTCCGTGCTGGCCAAGTTCGACGAAGGCGTCGATCTCGTCCTTTATTTCAAACATCTGATGGTATTGAAGGGCGAAGAGGAATACCGTCTGAATATCAATGAAACCGACATGCTGTCGCCGTCGCAAGCCAAGTTCTGCGAAGCGCAGTATCACCAGTTCAACACCTGGTTTGCGAACTGGTCCAAACAGGGCGGGGTGATCGCTGAATGCATGTGATCGACAGCCATACCGGCGGGGAACCGACGCGTGTGATTTTGGATGGCGGGCCGGATCTGGGATCCGGGCCGCTCAGCGAACGCGCTGCGCGTCTCGCGACGGACCACAGGGAATTTTACCAGTCCGTCATTCTCGAACCGCGTGGGCAGGTCGCCATGGTCTGCGCCCTTCTGGTCGAGCCGGTTGATCCCGATTCCGTCACCGGCGTGATCTATTTCGATGCAGAGGCGGTTTTGGGCATGTGCGGTCACGGCACCATCGGGCTGGCCGTGACGCTCTATCACATGGGCATGATCGGCGCCGGTCGGCACAATATCGAAACCCCGGCGGGCATTGTCACCGTCGAGGTCCATGACGCCAACACCGTCACCGTCACCAATATCGAAAGTCGCCGGATCGAGACCGGCGTCTCGGTCGAGGTCGACGGGCTTGGCACCGTCACCGGCGACATCGCCTATGGCGGCAACTGGTTCTACATCGTCGACCCCAGCCCCATTGCGGTGACCGCGGCCAACATCAAAGAACTGACAGATGTGACCATCAAGGTCCGTGAGGCGATCAAGGCCAAGGCCGAAAAGATCGATCATGTGATCTTTTACGGCCCGGCAGAAACCCCCGAAGGCCACAGCCGCAACTTTGTCCTTTGTCCCGACGACGCCTATGACCGGTCGCCCTGTGGCACCGGCAGTTCGGCACGCCTGTCCTGCCTCGCGGCGGACGGACGACTGGCCGAAGGCGAAACGGTGGTTCAGGAAAGCGTCATCGGCAGCACCTATGCGCTGTCCTATCGCAACGGCCCCAACGGCGGTGTCGTGCCAACGATCACGGGGCAAGCTTGGGTGATGGCCGAAAGCCGGCTGTTCTTCAATCCAGACGACCCTTTCAAAAACGGGATTCTCCCCTGATCCCGTCAACCCGGAGTCTGTCCCGCGCCGGGTTTCCCTATCGCTTTCCTGCAGTCCTGAGGCGCAAATGACTCATTCTCATTCCACTGGCACGGCTGACGAAATCATCGTCATCGGCGCAGGCATCATCGGCGTGACAGCGGCACTGGCCTTGCAAAAAGACGGTCACCGCGTGCGCATTCTCGACCGCAAGGGCGTCGCGGCAGAAGCCTCGCAGGGCAATGCCGGGGCCTTCGCCTATACTGACATCGAACCGCTGGCAACGCCGGGCATTCTCAGGAAAGCACCCAAATGGCTGCTTGATCCGCTCGGTCCGCTGTCTCTGCGCCCCGCCTATGCGCTGCGCATTCTGCCCTGGATGCTACACTTCTGGCGGGCGAGCTGGAAAGACCGCTACGCGGCTTCGGTCAAGGCCCAGTCAGAGCTGATGCACCTCTCACGGCAGGCGCTTGAACGGCTGATCCTTTCGGTTGAGGGCGAGCCCCTGATGCGCCGCGAAGGACAACTTCAGCTTTACGACAGCGGAGCCCAGTTCCGCGCCAGCCTGCCCGCATGGGAGCTGCGTCGCAAACACGGCGTGGCCTTCGAACTGCTCGAAAGCCCGCAGGCCATCGCCGAGATCCAACCGGGCCTCAGCCCACGGTTTACCCACGCAGGCTACACGCCGGAATGGATGAACACAGTCGATCCTGCGCGCTGGACCCAACATCTGGCCGATCGCTTTCTGGCGGCGGGCGGCGCGATCGACATCGCGGACATCCATGCGCTCAGCCCGACCGACAGCGACGTTGCCATTGAGACCAGTCGCGGCAGCTACACGGCGGCGCAGGTGGTGATTGCCGCAGGCGCATGGTCGCATCATCTCGCGCGCAACCTTGGAGAACGTATCCCGTTGGAAACCGAACGCGGTTACAACACCACCTTCCCGAGCCGTGAATTCGATCTGCGCACCCATCTGACCTTTGCCAGCCACGGTTTCGTGGTCACCAAACTGGGCGAAGGTGTCCGTGTCGGAGGGGCTGTGGAACTGGGCGGCCTGAGCTTGCCGCCCAATTACAAACGCTCGGAAATTCTGGTGGAAAAGGCCAAACGCTTCCTGCCCGGTTTCGACCCCAAAGGCGGCACGCAGTGGATGGGCTTTCGCCCCTCACTGCCCGACAGCCTGCCCGCGATTGGCCGTTCCAAGACCAGCGATCGTGTGATCTATGCCTTTGGCCATGGCCACCTCGGCCTGACTCAATCGGCAGGCACGGCGGAACTGGTTGCGGCCCTTGCCGGCCGCCGGGACCCAGAGATTTCCCTCAGCCCCTTTTCACCGCAACGCTTCTGATCTCCCCGCCCTTGATCCTAGGGGCGCGCGCCGCCGTTCAGCCGGTGATGCGCGGCCATGTGTCCGACAGGCGATAGCCGCCGGGCCAGGGATCACTGGGATCAAGCATATGCTGATGCGTGCCGGTCACCCAGGCGCGGCCGTTGATTTCCGGACGAATGGCGGTCAGATCGCCCAGTCCGGTCGTGCCCAAAATGCGACCATGGAATTCAGACCCGATGATCGACACGCCGGTGAAGCGGTCCTCTTGCGTCATCTCGCCCCGGGCATGCAGAAGGGCCATACGCGCCGACACTGCCGTCCCCGTCGGAGACCGGTCCAGCTTGCCCGGCTGAATCGCCACCACGGATTGTGCGCGCAACTCAGCGCCCTCCCGTTGGACCGGGCCCGCAAAGAGGCAAAACGAATGATGCGCCCAATCCGGCTTTTCCGGATGCTCGAAACGATATTGTGCATTGGCGGCATTGGTGATGCGAATGCCCAGTTCCGCAATCTCTCGCGCCTTGCTCTCAACCAGGTCGACGCCCAGCGCCGCCGCATCCACCACGACAAAACTGTCCCCGCCAAAGGCCGTATCCACAGTGATCTGCCCCAGCCCCGGCACCTCCAGCGGCGCATCAAGCCTGCTGGCAAAGGACGGTAGGTTCTCGACAAAGATCCGCTCGGCCTTACCGCCCGCACATTCTGCCCGGACCCGTACCACCCCCCCGGGGGCTTCCAGCACCATCTCGGTCACCGGTTCCTGCATCGGGATGATCCCCGTGTCGAGCAGCACGGTGGACACACAAATGGAATTGGAGCCGGACATCGGCGGGGTGTCTTCCGGTTCCATGATGATCCAAGCGGCTTGGGCTTCGGGATGTCGGGGCGGCACCAGCAGATTTACGTGCCGAAACACCCCCCCACGCGGTTCGTTCAGCATGAAATTGCGCAGGGTCTCATCCTGCGCGATCCAATTGCGCTGCGCCCAGATCGTGTCGCCCGGCGGCGGTGCGACACCGCCCACGATGACATCGCCAACCTCGCCCTCTGCGTGACAGGATACAACGTGAATGACCTTGGTCGTGCGCATGAACAGATCTCCCTAATGGCTGGGTTCTGTCTACCGCAGCAGCATAGAAAGACCTAAGGGAAACTGCCCCGATCAGGGAAGGAAGCGCGGTTTGCGAAGATCGCACGGACAAGTCCGGCCCCGCGCCGATTTGTGGGTGGTGTGGGTGAAACTCGGCGCGGGAGGGAAAATCGGGAAGCCGGACCGAAAGTACTGAACGTCAGTACCTTCCTCCCACGACCGTGGGCCATATAAGCCGGGCCACCCGTTTTCATTCAGGACCTGCAGCGCCCCTTTCCCGTTGCGCCACATCCAAGAACGCAACCGGGAACGCCCGGTGCATCTCATGTGCCCGCAATTTTCCATGAAGCGGCGTTTGCGCCAATAACTGAACGCGCCAAGTTACTAACAAAAGATGCCGACTGACCTTCAGGACGCCCGCATGCGGGCCGTCACATCCTCAAATGTGGCCACGGGAAGGTCGCGGCTGGCCCGCACCTCAGAGGGCGTTTTGCCCGTCTTCTCGCGGAAAAACCGGAAAAAGGAATTGGGGTCTGAGAAGCCGAGCAGATAGGTGATCTCGGAAAAGCATAGCACCGTCGCTTTTGTATAGTGCAAAGCCATTTCCAGACGGGTCTCATCGCGCAGCGCCTGAAATGTGGTGCCTTCTTCAGCCAGTTTGCGCTGCAACGTGCGTGCACTGACGCCCAGCTTGCGCGCAATATCCCCAACAGAGGCCGAGGACGTGGGCAACTGACGCTGCAATTCCAAGGAGACACTGAGCGACATCGGCGCCGCCCGCGCCATTGACTTCAGCCGCGCGGTCCAGTTGACCTCCAGAAAACTCAATAAATCCGGGCTCTTGCTCAACAATGGCAGGGCCGCATCTTCGGTCGAGAACAAAACTCCCGCAGGCGCACCGATTGCAAGCGGGCACCCCAGAACCTGTTCCGCCTCTTCCCGACAGGCCACATCTGCCGACACAACGGCCTGCAGCGGGCGCAGCTCCGTTCCGGTGCACTTGCGGAACAATTCGGTCAGCCAAATTACTTCCAACAGCTCGAACCCCGCGACATATTCGGGCGGCAGCGGAGCATATAATTCATAACGCACGAAGACCCCATCCTGCGTCACCTGCGCCGCATAGGCCCCCGGCCCAATGAGCTGTTTGAACCGCTGCATCCGTTCAACCCCCTCGACCAAATCAGCGCTGGCTGTAAAGGCCAGGACCGCCGGGGCAAAAGGCGCATTGGCAAAGCCCTGCCCCAAACGAATGGGCATATCTACCCGCCCGTAGAGCATCGCCATGCTTCCGAAAATGCGCAGCAAATCCGCCTCAGACACCGCGGGATCGGCTTCTCTCAACACCTTGTCGCCAACCCCTGCCGCCGCCAGCACCTCATGCGCAGAAATCCCGAGCGTCTGGCAACTGGCCAAAAGCGAGTTCTGAATCGGATAGGTCCGAATCCCCTGTGCTGACATCTCATCCCCCATTTTGAAATGCGGTGCCCCAGCACCCTGCATGCCCCATGCAACGTTAAGGTCGGCAACGCAACAACTCAACCGCACCCTTTGCATTGAAATGTAGCGTTGCGCCGAAAATCGCAGGTGCGACGCGTTTGACGACCTCAAAGCCTGCCGCCAGGCCCTGCGGACTCTGGCGGCAATGATCCGATATGCGGTCATGGACGACCGACCAACAAGAGCCCGTACCTTAATCGGAACAACGGTCAGCTTACGCAGGGCCAAAAAAGGTGTCCGCCTGACGGACACAACGCCCTTCAATGTATATTCATTCGGCCCTCACTTCCTATGTTCGCCGAAAAGCGTTTAGGAGGAACGCATGGAAACGCACCTGATCCGCGTCACCGCGGGTGTTTTGACGTCTTTGCCATCGACCCCAAGGGGGCGCTGACATGACGAGCACAAGCTTCAAGAAAATCATCTCGAACAGCTTTCTGGCAGGCGCCGGAGCCTGTTTTCTGTTCGGCACGGCCATCACGGTCGGCGACGTCGCCCTGCGCGCGCTTGCCGGAAAGAATATCCCCGGAGCCATCGAGATGACATCGCTTTCCATCGGCCTCGGTGCGCTTTTGTCGATGCCTGTCTGCTACGCCAAACGCACGCATGTCACGGCCAAGCTCCTGTCAGAACTGTCGCCAAACCGGTTCACCTTTCCGCTCGGGCTGGTGGGCTCGATTGCCTCTGCCGGATTTGCCGCCTTGCTTGCATGGATCGTTGCGGAGAACGCACTGGAAAAAATCGGATCACCTGAGACCACGGCCGATCTCGGCCTGCCAGTTCCCGTATTGACCACAATTGTCGCTCTGTCGCTTCTGTCCTGCCTGGTCGCAGCGCTGGCGGGGCTGCGGTTTGCACTGCGCAACGAAAGGGACTGGTGATGAGCGGGCTTCTTCTGGGCGGCCTCGGCTTTGCTGCGGCCATTGTGATGATCTTTCTCGAAGTGCCCGTGGCCGTCGCGCTCGGCCTCGTCGGCATCCTCGGTTCGGCCATGATCATTGGCATGGATGGAGCCATGGCCATCGGGGCGACGACCACATGGGACAGCCTCACAAATTACACGCTGACCATGCTGCCGCTCTTTGTCCTGATGGGCAATATCGCGGCGCGCTCCGGCCTGTCTTCGCGTCTCTATCAATCGATGTCCGTGCTGATCGGACATCGGCGCGGCGGCTTGGCACTGGCCACCATCGGCGCCTCTGCAGGCTTTGGCATGATCTCCGGATCGTCCCTTGCCACCACAGCGACCATGGGCCGGATCGCCATGCCGGAGATGCAGCAAGCGGGCTATTCGCGTTCGCTTTCGGCGGGTTCCGTCGCCGCAGGCGGTACGCTCGGCATTCTGATCCCGCCCTCGACCGTCCTGGTGATTTACGCCTTTATCGCCGAGCAATCCATTCGCGATCTGCTGCTGGCCACGGCGGGCCCGATTTTTCTGGCCGTGCTGCTCTACTGCCTCGCGATCTGGGTGCCGATCTGGTTCGGCTGGTCCTCTGCGCCGCAACGCGCCCGTGCCAATGCTCAGGAACGCAACTTCGCGCTGAAAGAGCTTCTGCCACCCGTGGGAATTTTCGGCCTGATCATGGGCGGGCTCTACACTGGCGTGTTCACCGCCAATGAGACAGCTGCGATCGGCGCCTTTGTGGTGCTCGTCTATGGGCTGTTGTCGCGGCGGCTGAACCTGTCAGGCCTGCTCTCTGCGCTGATGGATACGGCGATGACCTGCGGCGCGCTCTATCTGGTGCTGATCGGCGCAAACCTGTTCAATTTCTTTCTGGCGCTCTCTGGCCTGCCGTTTTCGCTGACCGGGATGTTTTCGGGCATCATCGATCAGCCACTTATGGTGATCCTTTTGATGCTGGTAATCTATCTGGCCCTGGGCACGCTGATGGACAGCCTTGCCATGTTGCTGCTCACCGTGCCGCTCTTCGTACCGATTGCGCAGGCCGCCGGGATCGACCTTGTCTGGTTCGGCATCTTTGCGGTGATGGTCGTGGAAATGGGACTGATCACCCCGCCCGTCGGGATGAACCTGTTCGTGCTCAAGACCGTCCAGACCGACGTGAAGCTGACCGAGCTTTGGAAAGGCGCTGCGCCCTTCGTGATCGCCGATTTCATCCGCGTCGCCATCATCATCGCAATTCCGGCGATCGTGATCTGGCTGCCCTACAACGCCTTTTAAGAACATAAGGGAGGAAACCATGTTCAACCGACTGCACATCAAGAAGCTCCTCGGCGCCAGCGCGCTGGCGCTTGCCCTCACTGCCACCGCGACACAGGCCCGCGAATTGCGCGTCTCCGTGCATGAACCGGCACAGGGCTTCTATTCCTCGAAAATCCTGCAACCGTGGATCGATGAGATCAACGACAAGCTGTCAAAGAAAACCAGCTTCAAGCTCTATCCCGGTGCCATCCTTGGTGCCCCGCCGGCGCAGGCCGAACTGGTCAAGGCCGGTGTGGCCGATGTCGCGCTGATCGTGCCGACCTATACGCCCGGCCTTTTCCCGATGACCGGTGTGGTCGAAGTTCCCGGCGTGGCGGAAACCTCAATGCAGGGTGCGCAGGTGCTCAACGCCTTGCTTGAAGACGGCGCGCTGGATGCGGAATATGCCGACTATAAGGTGCTCGCCCTGTTTTCGACCCCGGGATACCGGTTCTTCATGACCGATACCCCGGCAGAAACACCGGCAGACCTGCAGGGGTTGAAACTGCGTACGCCGTCGAAATTCGGCTCGACGCTCTTTGACATGCTGGGCGCCTCAGGCGTGTCGGTGCCCGCCCCGCAGGTCTATGAGAACCTTGAGCGCGGCGTTGTATCCGGAGCGGTTTGGGTGATGGACGCCTATCGCACCTTCCGTCTCGACGAGGTCGCGCCCTATATCACCACCACGCGCTACACCGCCTCGCCCATGGCGATCCTCATGAACAAGCGCAGCTATGACAGCCTGCCGGAGACAGACAAGGCGGTGCTCTACGAAATGAGCGGGCGCAGCATGGCAGAATGGATCGCCTCCGTGGTCGACACCACCGACGCAGAGATTGAGGCCAGCTACCGCGAAGACGGCAAGGTCACGTTCATTGACCTTGATGACGCCGGTCTTGCGCCCTGGAAAGAAGCCCTGGCCGATGCCGCCGCCACATGGGTTGCCGAACAAGACGACCCGGCGGCCGCACAGGCGGCTCTTGATCGTGCCATGCAGATCAGCGCCGACTGACCCCTCTCCGTCCGTCCAGTGGACGGGCGGAGAACGCTCCTCGGGGCCGCAAACCGGCCCGGTTAAAAAGGAGCATTCCGAATGTAATCAATGGAGACAACCATGGCGATTATTGCTCTGGGCTATCTCGGTGTGCGCTCCGACAAGCTCGACGATTGGTCCGATTTTGCCGGCAAGCTCTTGGGCATGCAGAAAATCGACCGCGGCGGCAAGGCACTGGCCTTCCGCATGGACGACAAGATGCAACGGCTTCTGGTGTCCGATGAACCCGGCGAAACGCTGGCGTTCATGGGGTTTGAGGTCGCCCACAAAAACGATTTGCAACTTTACGCGGGACGCCTTGATGCGGCGGGCGTCAAAGTCACGCTCGGTTCCAAGGCCCTATGCGACCGTCGTTTCGTTGAGGGGCTGATCTGGTTCGAAGATCCGGGCGGCAACCGGGTTGAGCTGTTTTATAACCCGATGATCGCCTCCGATCCCTTCGTGCCGGGACGCCCGATTGACGGCTTCAACACAGGGCCTCTGGGCATGGGCCACGCCGTGCTGCATGTCAAAGACATCGAAGTGATGCTGCCGTTCTACCGCGATCTTCTGGACTTTCATGTCTCGGATTACGGGCTCGAACCCTATGGCCTGTACTTCTTCCACCTAAACGAACGCCACCATTCCTTTGCCATGGTTGGCTCCGGGCAGCTGGGCTTCCATCACTTCATGGTCGAGTTCCAGAACCTCGATGATCTGGGCCAGGGCTATGACCTTGCCCAACTGGACGAAGGCCGTGTCGCCTATACGCTGGGGCGTCACACCAACGACTACATGACGTCCTATTACGCCAATTCGCCCTCGGGGTTCTTCGTCGAAAACGGCTGGGGCGGTCGGCTGATCGACCCGGAAACATGGGAGCCGCATCAGACCCACGACGGGCCGAGCTTCTGGGGTCATGAGCGGCTCTATCTGACCGAGGAAGGCGGGCGCAAGCGCCTGCGCGACATGCGTCTCGACGCCGCCGAACGCGGTCTCCGCAGCCCGCCAGTCGCGGAATGTCCGTGGCTCTACGGTGAACTTGCCAAAAAGAACGCAGCAGGGAGAACATAAATGGAGCATTTTGACGTCGCCATCGTAGGCTACGGGCCTGCGGGAGCCACGCTTGCGCATCTTCTCGGCGCTTGCGGATTGAAAACGCTCGTGCTGGAGCGCGAAAGCGCACATTACCACCTACCACGCGCCGTGCACTTCGATGCCGAAGTGATGCGCGCCTTTCAATGGATCGGCATTGCCGAAGAGATGGCCGCCAAGACCCATCGTCACCCCGGCATGCAATTCGTCGACCGGGGTGGCAAAATGCTGCTGGACTGGCCGCGCCCGCAAGGCGAAGGCCCGCAGGCGTGGAATGCGAATTACCGCTTTCACCAGCCGGACCTCGAAGAGCTGCTGCGCAGCCATATGGCCAATCGCCCGGACGTCACGGTGCGTACCCGCTGCGAAGTGTTCAACATCGACGATCAGGGCGATCAGGTCGCGCTGCGCTATGAGGATATGTCCAAGGGCAAGGTGCATCACGTCACCGCCAAATATGTCGTCGGTTGCGATGGCGCGCGTTCTCTGATCCGCCGCTACATCGAAAGCGATATGGAGGATTACGGCTTCCACGAACGCTGGCTTGTCGTGGATGTGATCCTCAACGAGGACAAGCCCGAGCTTGGCGATCACTCGATCCAGTATTGCGTACCGGAACGCCCCGCGACTTACGTGCGCACGCCGGGGATGCGGCGCCGCTGGGAAATCACCGTGCTGCCCGAGGAAGACAGTAACGAAATCGCCAAGCCGGACCGCGTCTGGGAGCTGTTGTCGGACTGGCTCACACCCGAGGAAGCGGTGCTGGAACGCACCGCCGTCTACACCTTCCACTCGCTCGTTGCCGAAGACTGGCGCGAAGGGCGGCTTTTGTTGGCAGGCGATGCCTGTCACCAGACCCCGCCTTTCATGGGGCAAGGCATGTGCGCGGGCACCCGCGACGTGGTGAACCTCTATTGGAAACTGGCGCTGATCTGCAAAGGTCTGGTCACGGGCGAAGCGGCAGAAAAGCTGCTGGACACCTATGAAAGCGAACGCAAGCCCAATGCCGCCGAATATATCAAAACCGCCGTGCGGCTGGGTGGGCTGATCAACACGGCCGGCACCGAAGAGGCACTGCGTGCCGCCCTGCCCTCTGCCGACGGCTCCGCCAGAATGGAAAGCATCGCACCGCCGATCGGGCCCGGGCTTGGCCAGGGCGATAAGGCCGGGCGTCTGTTCGGTCAGCCCCGGATGAACGATGGCGCGCGTATGGACGATGTCTTCCCGCATGCTTTCGTCGTCGTGGCCGAGGCCGAGCTGGCCGAGGGGCTGGTCCTGCCCAAAGGTGTGGGCCTTGTCACCACCGCCAATTCCAACGCCGCCGATCACCTCGCGCGTCTGGGCGCGCGCGCCACCGTTCTGCGCCCCGACCGTCACACGCTGGGCGGGGCCGACACAAAAGCGGAGCTTGAGGCGCTGATCGCGCTCATCCTCCCGAACCCGCTTGATCCTACTTCTGAAACGCAACAACCGGAAATGGCTTAACCCATGAAACTGTGCTCTTTCACCAAAGACGGCGTGTCCTCCTACGGGCTCGTCAACGACAACGGCATCGTCGATCTCGGCAAACGCTTTGACGCACCGACTCTGCGCGACTTCCTCGCCGCGGGCGACATGGCTGCCGCCGAGAAACTGGTCTCTGCCGATGCAGACTATGCCTTTGACGATGTCAAACACGATCCGGTCATCCCGAACCCGGACAAGATCATCTGTGTGGGCCTGAACTACCATGCCCATATCGAGGAAACCGGCCGCGAAGAAACGCCAAACCCGGTGCTTTTCGCGCGGTATCAGGGGTCCCAGATCGGCCACAACGAAGCGCTGATCAAGCCGCTCGAATCCGACAAGTTCGACTACGAAGGCGAGGTCGCAGTGATCATCGGTAAGGAAGGCCGCCGCATTTCGGAAGAAGACGCACTGGATTACGTCGCGGGCTACGCCCCCTATAACGACGGCTCGGTGCGAGACTGGCAGAAACACACGCATCAGTTCATGCCGGGCAAAACCTTTGCCGGCACAGGCGCCTTCGGCCCGTGGATGACCACCGCGGATGAAATCGAGGATTACACCAAGATGCGCCTGCAGACGCGTCTCAATGGCGAAACCGTGCAGGACACGACGCTCGACATGCTGGTGTGTTCGATCCCGCGCCTGATCGCCTATTGCTCCACCATCCTGCCTCTTCTGCCCGGTGACGTGATCGTCTCCGGCACGCCGGGCGGCGTCGGCGCGCGCCGCAATCCGCCGCTGTTCATGAAGGACGGCGACGTCTGCGAGGTTGAGGTCTCCGGCGTCGGCGTTCTGTCGAACCCGGTGAAAGCAGAAGTCTGAACACGGCTTCTGGCGCTTCGGCGGGAGCTGTGAAATGGTTTCCACATGACCGATGATCCTGTCTCGCCAAAACTCCCGCAAGGCTCCGTACGCTCTCTCGCGCGGGGCCTTGCCATCTTGCGCCATGTCAACAGGGTCGGCGAAGCACGCCCCGGTGAGATTGCCAAGGCCCTCGCCCTGCCACGCCCGACCGTCTATCGGCTGTTGGAAACACTGGAAGAACTGGGCTATGTGGCATTTTCCGCAACATCCAACTATGTCCGCGTCACCCGCTTTGCGGCTGCTCTGGGCGATGGAACGGCCCTGACCTCGGAGATCACGCAGGCTGCAGGGCCGATTTTCGGCGCATACGCCAAACGCGTGGTCTGGCCTCTGGATTTAAGTATTTACAACAATGCCGCCATGGTCGTTCAGGAAACGACACATGGGCGATCCCCCCTGTCGATCGACCGGGGGATGACCGGCTTTCGGATGCCGGTGCTGCGCACCTCTGCTGGCCGGGCCTATATTTCCTTCTGCCCGGAAGAAGAACGCATCCTGATCCTCGATCACCTGCGCCGCCTCGATGTCGAAGAAGATCGACCGTTTCTCGAAGACCCCATGCTGACGCACCTGATCGAGGAAACGCGCAACCGTGGTTTTGCCGTGCGCGACAGCGGCGAATTTCGTTCCGAAACCGCTTCCATCGCCGCTCCAATTCGGTTGCGCGGAGCCGTGCTTGGCTGCATCTCGCTGATCTGGATCCGCAGCGCCATGACCACAGGCCGCGCGCTGGAAGACTATGGCGCGCCGCTGAATGAAATCGCCGAAAAAATCGCGGCATCACTTCCCGACTAAAGCGGATTCCGTTCGATCTCGGCGGCAATCCTGTCATCAACAGGCACGTTGTAGGTCATCAGGATGGTCCCCAGCACAGTGTAGAAACCGACCGTCGCGATGATGTCAAAGACGGCTTTCTGGCCAAACACGTCCGCCAGACGGCGCTCCAATGCGGACGACAGCCTTTGTTGGTCGATGATGGCGTCGACAGCTTGAACAAGGAGTGCGTCATCGCCTTCGGGCGCGGCCAGCACGGCCTTGATACGCACATCATCCATGCCCAGCGCACGGGCACGCGACACGTGATGCGCCCATTCATAGGACGATCCAAGCCGCACCCCCGTGCGGAGAATCACGATCTCCGAATTCTGTGGCCCAAGTGTACTGTCCTTGACGATATGGTGGCGCAACGGTGCCCAGGCGCGCAGCAGCGCGGGGTGATGCGCCATGGTGCGATACACATTCAAAGCGCCAGCAAAGCCATCGCGCAAATCCGCGATTTCTTCCGGCCAGAGATCGTCTGTCAACGGGGCAATTTTATGTGCGTCTGCATCGGTCATGTCCGGGTCCTTTTTGCCGCGAGAAAGCCTTGGAAACATCCCCTTGGCCAAACGGGATTTACAAACTGTCCGTATTATGGACAGTTTCCGCGAGCAGGCTGCACATCAGACCCGGTTCTGGTCATATGGCTGCACGAACAAGAGGAATCTATGAAGCTCTATCACTCCCCCGGATCATGTTCCGAAGGTATCCTGCTCTTGCTTGAGGCCTGTGGCGCCCCCTACGAAGTGGTGGTCACTGACCTCAAAACGGGTGCGCACCGCGATGCCGACTACCTTGCGCTGAACCCCAAAGGCAAAGTCCCCGCGCTCATGCTGGCGGACGGAACGGTGCTCACCGAATGGCCCATCATCGCTTATTGGCTTGCCAAAAGCTACCCGGAGGTCCGGCTTCTGCCCAAGGATCTGGAGGAAGAGATTCAGGTGATGACCCTGACAGAACACATCGTGTCCGGCCTTCACATGCGCGGCTCTGTCTTTGCGATGATGCCGCAGAAATTCGTTTCCGATGCCCCGGCACAGGCGGAGCTGAGGCGCCATGGCCAATCTGTCGTTCGAGCTGGCTTCGACGCTTTGGCCCAACGCCTTGCGGATCAAGACTGCCTTTTCGACACCTTCTCGATTGCCGATGCCGCCGCTTACTATCTCATTTCATGGAAAGACCGGATCGGCGTCGAACCTCCGGCCGCGCTCGAAGCCTATTATCAGCGCCTCAGGACACGTTTTCACAAAGAATGATCCGGTGGCTGCCAAACGCCGCGCAAGGCGGCTTCGTCTTGCGCAACCAGACTTCAAGCCAAAGAAAAGATATGGTCGCCCCGATGCCAGCGCGGTCAAAACTCGGGCCAGCAAGACAGTTTGTCATGGGAGCGCTGATCTTTTTCTTTCCGATTTCCAGAACATCAACCGGTCTCGTTTTTCAAGACGTTTCAAAGCTTTACGGTCAAACGGGACAAGAAGCCCCGGGCAGGTAAAACAGTCACCACCCATTCCACAGGCGGCTTCCCAGCACTGCACGGGCTGCACAAAACCAAGCGCAATTCGGGCCAGATTCAGATTGCCAGACCCTTTGATCAGGATCAGCTCATCCGGCTGGGCGGTTACCTTGATATGTTCGAACACCTCTTGTGGCGTGGCGAAACCAATGATCCGACCGCTTTCGACATCTTCTTTTGCAGGCTTGGCATAGGAGATCTTTCTCCCGACAAAGATCACCTGATCGGTGATCTCACGCGTGTAGTTCCATGCCCGGCGATATCTTCGCGCGCTGTCCCCCGGATAGTCTGAAATCACCCCAAGAATAAGCCGCTTACGCGGCGCTTTGGCCTGGGCCAGCATGTCAAAGGCAAGCTCCAGTGTGCCGTTCGGCGCCTTGGCGGTGTCCAAAATGAAGGTCGGGCCACCCGGCACGCGCACCAGATTGCATCGGCCCTCAACAGGGGCAAATGTCTCGATCTGGCGCGCGATCAACTCAGCCGGCACGCCCAGTTCCAGCGCCGCCGTCGCAGCCGCAGCCACCGGCATCCAGAATTGCGCCCCGGGAAATTGCGTCTTGACCTCAAGCCGTTGGCCACGCCCGGCAATTGTGAACGACAACAAGTCCGGGAAAGCCGCATGGACGTTCTCAATACGATAGTCCACATGGGGATTGTCCTTGCCGAAGGTAACAATTCTGGCGCTGCTGCGCGACGCCATCTCCAGGACCATGTCGTCATCGGCGTTCAGCAGCGCAAATCCCTCGGGGCGCAGCGCCTCCAGCAAGTCACCTTTTTCCCGGGCCACTGCTTCGCGCCCGCGAAAGGCCGAATAATGCTCGGTTCCGATCATCGTCACGATGGCAACGTCAGGCCGGAACATGTTCGCCATCGGCGCCATATTGCCCTTGCTGCCGACGCCCAGTTCAGCCACGACGAAGCGCTCGTCAGGCTGATGACGTTTCAGGGTACGTATCAGACTGTTGATCGTATTGTTCAGCATCTGCCGCCGGATCGGCGCATGCGCCTGCAGAATGTGCGACAGCAGACCGACGGTGGTCGACTTGCCCGAACTGCCGGTCACGGCGACAAAGCACGCCGTGCTGCGCTCCCGTGCCCGGGATGCCTGCCGCATCCGCATGCGCCGCTGCGGACCGGTACGAAATCGCTGGATCATATCGCGCACAGGACCACGTGCGCTGTTTTTCTGGCTCATATTTCTTCCTCTGCCCTTATCGAAACGACCTGAGGGATCGCACCACGGCGTGTCGCCTTGACCTGTGAGATTTCAGACCGTTCCCGGCACAGATGCCGGCGCGCGCCAACATCGCTCTCACCGTCACACATCGCATGATGAACCCGCCCTTTTTGATCAAGTCGCCCCCCGGAAACTCTGCCTTGGCATGAATAAATGCCTTGTAGTCGTCAGGCAGGAAAGCCCCCACCCTGGCCGCGCGCCAAACTCCCTCCGATAACCGATCAAGATCCGGCCTGCCGCCCTTCGAGAGACCTCCGGCGCACTCGAACATACCAATCAGTGTCACTTGCTGGCCAGTTC
The DNA here is from genome assembly GCF_963675965.1 of uncultured Celeribacter sp. Lineage (NCBI taxonomy): Bacteria > Pseudomonadati > Pseudomonadota > Alphaproteobacteria > Rhodobacterales > Roseobacteraceae > Celeribacter > uncultured Celeribacter sp. Next base: position 1,330,835 of record NZ_OY780935.1, read on the forward strand.
GGTACTAGATTAGCAGGTCAGAATTCGAGGTCCAGCCGCAACCAGAGCATTGATTGGACCTGTCGTGGTTTGAAGCCGCTCCTTTAATAACACTTACTGCACTGACTATGGGACTGAAACGGACAGATGAATTCCTTGCTGATCCGGCGCGGATCGCGCCGACGAGCGGGCTGACGCGTAAACAGGTCGCCTCTGATTTAGGAATTGGCCTTTCGACACTGAACAAATGGGGGACGGCACATCGTGATACTGATGTCGTGTCGGACGCGGCTTCGACATGAAAACCGTATTCCCGCAGCGAGAGGAATATTCTAAAAAAGTCGTCATTGATTGCGACATTGGTTCAAGCAAAAAATGGCGACGCATTCTTTGCGAGCCAAAAGCCATGAGGTTCCGGTTCATCAAAGAGCCTATCTGCGAATTTACAACCAACCGTATTTGCCAGATTATGGATGTCAACGAACGTGGTCTGCATGCTTATCGTAGCCGTCCCGCCAGTAGAAGACAGCGAACCGATCTGGTTGTGCTGGCTCATATTCGTGAACAGTTCGCCCTGTCTCTGGGCAGCTATGGCCGGCCACGCATGACCGAGGAATTGCAAGAGTTGGGCCTGCCAGTCGGCCACCGCCGCATCGGACACTTGATGCGTGATAACGGCTTCAGGGTATCGAAGAGCGGCAAGGGCAATTGCTACGACAACGCGGCAGCCGAAACATTCTTCAAGAGCATCAAGGCTGAGCTGATTTGGCGAAGTTCATGGCAAACACGCCGAAAGGCCAAAGCGGCCATCTTCAAATACATTAACGGCTTCTACAATCTGCGCCTAAGGCACTCCGCATTGGGCTGGGAAAGCCCAGTCGCTTTCGAACGGAAAGTGACCTAAACGAGCACTTAGGGCCGCACCAAAACGGGAGAGATCCACACCTATGGTGGGACAGAAGCGGCTGGCGTCTTGCGGTCGCATCTGTCAGGCGGCTACGGCTGATCCAGAGCGCTCTGATGGATTGCCACACCCGGGTCCGAGAAAAGCGCGCCGGGATTGAGGAGGCCGTGCGGATCCAGCTGGGCTTTCAAGCCGCGCATCAGGGTCAGTTCCTCGGGGGTGCGGCTGCAACCAATCCAACGGGCCTTGATGCGGCCGATCCCGTGCTCTGCGGTCACTGCACCGTGCCAGTCGCGCACCAGCTCGTAGATGGCGGACTCGATCCGGTCTTCGGAGATGTCAGAGCCATTATGCGCGACCAGCAAATGGACATTGCCGTCGCCGATATGACCAACCTTGAGCACGGCGCCGGCCTCAGGCAGGGTGTCAAGCCTTGCGTCGGCGGCCTCACAGAAACGGCCGAGGGCGGACGGCGAAACCCCAATGTCGAAATTGATGTGGGGTCCGAAAGCGTCATCCACCTCGCCGACCGCCTCGCGCAATTTCCAAAGCGCCTGCGCCTCGGCACCGGACTTCGCCAAAACCCCATCCAGCGCGATGCCCTGTTCAAACAGTTCGGCGAACAAGGCCTCAAGCTCCTCCTCCGCCCGGCCGGTTTCGGCCTCGATTTCGATCAACACGTAAAAGCCATGTTTGTCCGCAAGCGGCGAACTGGCCAGAGAGGTCTCCCTGCATACAAAATCCCAATAGTCGGGCCACATGCCTTCGAACGCGACAATACGCCCGCCGAACATGCTCCGTGCGAGGTTCAGGCATTGCAGGGCGGCCGCATGGTCAGGAAGCGCCAGGAGCGCAGTAGCCGCCCCCGGAACTTGGCGATGCAGCTGAAGCACGGCCCGGGTTACCAGACCAAGCACGCCTTCCGAGCCGATGAACAGGTGTTTCAGATCAAACCCGGTATTGTCTTTGACCGTTTTCGCGAGGCGGGAGATCACGGACCCGTCCGCCAGCACCGCTTCAAGGCCCAGCACATTGTCGCGTGTCATGCCGCGCTGGAGCACACGGATGCCGCCGGCATTGGTCGCGATCGTGCCGCCGATCGTCGCCGTGCCACGCGCGCCGATGTCGACGCAGTATTCGAGACCGACGGCGCGCGCCGCCTCCTGCACCGTCTCAAGCGGCGTGCCGGCCCAAGCAGTCAATGTCATCGCCTCCTCGTCGATCTCGATGACGCCGGTGAGACGTTCCGTCGTGACCGCGACCACGCCCGCCGGACAGCTCGCGCCGCCGGACAGGCCTGTGCGACCGCCCTGCGGCACGACGCCGATCCCGTGACGATGGCAGATGGCCATGAGCTGCGACATCTCCTCGGTGGAGGCCGGACGCAGCACGGCGAGCGGGGGCGTGCCTGCCAGCCCGGACTGATCCGAAGCATAGCGGGCGCAATCTTCGAGTGTCGTAAAAACACCACTTGGGCCAAGCATTTCGGTCAGCTCAGAGATTGCCGCTTTGGGTGCACTGTTCGGTTGAATGCCGGTGCTGTCCATCTATGATACGCTCCTTGGCGCTGAATTGTTCGATCCCTGGAGACCCTCATGCCCCCCAGCAAAATTCTCGGGCGACTGCCCGGCCTGCGACATTTCATCGAGGTGGCACAGCTTGGCTCGTTCCGGGCCGCCGCCGACAAGCTGCATGTCGCGCCCTCCGCGGTCAGCAAACAGATCAAGAATCTCGAAATAGCGCTCGAAATCGAACTGTTTCGCCGCGACCGGGGCCGGGGCGGGCTTGAACTCACGGAAGCGGGAGAAATCCTGTTGTTTCGCTGTGCCTCGGTGATCAACGAATTGACCATCGCCCAGGACGAGATCGATCAGTTGCAGGGGCTGCAGCGCGGTCATCTCCGGCTTGGCGTCAACGAGGTGCTGGCCTCCGATCTGCTGCCCGGTCTTCTGCGGGACATGAGCTACAACCATCCGGGGCTCAAATTCACCATCTATGTCGAGAACACCCGCGAGATCGTCGACCGGATGCAAGACGGCGATATTGACATCGCCCTGGGCTATAACTTCCCGCCGGCAGCCGAAATCGAGATCCTGGCAACGCTGAGGCGGCGCACCTATGTGGTCACCTCGCTGGATCATCCGTTGGCGCGGCTGCGTTCCGTACAGCTGACGGATATCGACGGTGAGCGGATCATCTTTCCCGATCATTCCGTGCCAATGCGGCAGTTGTTGGAGGATGCGCTGGTGCAGAGCGGCGTGAGTCTGCACGAGGTCATGAGCACCAACAGTTTCACCCTCTTGCGACAGATGGTCGAAAGTGGCATGGGCATCGGCATCGTCTTTGGACGGTTCCTGCAGATCCGGCGCGAAGAGATTGCCTTTGTCAAGCTGACCGACCTGCCGTTCGACAGCCCGCCGGTCGCCTGTTGCCGCATGGCGGGACGGACACCGACGGCCTCTTCGGTCGCTTTTGCTGCCGCGATCAAGACCCTGTTCGCCAATTATGGCGGCTGAGACCTTCATCGCTTGTCCAGTGGCCCGCGGTTGTAGTTCTTGTAGATCAGATAGCGGGAGCTGTCCCGACCGAGCGCGCCGAACCATTGCGGCACATGCGGCCCCATCCAGATCGCATCACCGGCACCGACCGGATACCATTGATCATCAAGGCGGTAGACGCCGCCGCCATCGAGCATGAGCAACCCGTGTTCCATGAAATGGGTCTCGACATAGGCTAGGGACGCGCCGGGATGAAAATTCATGACGTTGAATTCCGCATCGAACCCGGCCTCGGTCGGCAAAAGCTTTTGCACCATCAGCCAATCGTCGCCCCGCAGTGGCGTGCCCTCAATATCTGCGACCGAGCCCAAGACCCGGGCGGGCAGATCGCCGCGCGCGAGAAAATGCCATTCGAACAGCACGAAAGACGTGCCTTTGGAGGCGCTCAATGTGATCTCATCCTGCGGCGGCAGGAAGGCATACCCCTCGGGCCCGAGCGCAGGGGGGCCGGAGAAACGGACCTCGCCCCCAAGCACGAAGATGAAGCGCGCAATACCTGCCGCTGCCGGGGCGATCTCGTTTAGATCCTCCACCGCCCGCACCAGCCCCATGGCGAATTTCGCTCCCATATCCGGGCTGATGAGAAAGGCCAGCTCGGCCCCCGGCCAGTCCGGCTGGGTGATCCATTCATGGCTTTCCGGGGTCAGAAGGGCGTGGTTGCGACGGATATCGGAACGGGTTTGTCCAAAGCTGGGCTTCATAGGATTTCTCCGGTCGGGCGCTGGCCCGCATAAGTTAGGATCAGGCCGCGCAAAAGCGCCATGCGGCGTGCCAGTGGCGACACCAGGATATGCTCTTGCGGCGAATGCCAATTGTTGCCGATCGCACCGAGCCCATCGAGGGTCGGGACTCCGGCCGCACAAGTAAAATTGCCATCGCTGCCGCCGCCGGACCGGGTCTCGATCATCGGAACGCCGAGCGCTGCGTTGATCTCACTGGCCCGCGCAAACATGGCACGCGTCTCTGGGGTGCGCGCGAGACAGGGTTTCTCGATCTCGCCCGACAGCCGGATGCGCACATCCGGATCGTCAGACCGGAGCGCCTGCAATTGCCGCTCGATGTCATGACCCAGAGCATCCTCGGCAAAGCGAACGTCGAGATCACAGGCGGCATGGCCCGCCACCACATTCGGTTCGGTACCGCCCCGGACACGTCCGACATTCACGGTGGTTTCGGTTTCGAGATCCGTCATCGCCTCGACCCTGCCGATGCTGCGGGCCAGTTGCAGTATGGCGGAGCGGCCGTCGGCGAAGGCGGAGCCGGCGTGGCTTTCCCGGCCATGGAAATCGAGCGTGTATTTCGCGCGGCCCTTGCGAAAGGTGATCGCCTCATCGCCGCGCGCGGGCTCGGGGATCAGGGCCGCGCCGTGCCTGCGCGCCTCTGCCTGAATGAGCACGTGCGACGTGGGCGAGCCGATTTCCTCGTCGGAATTGTAGATCAGCGTGACCGGACCGGACAGGGCCCTGCCACTTTGCACGATATCGCGCATGACGCAGAGCGCGAGATAACCGCCGCCCTTCATATCAGCGATACCGGGGCCGTATTGCCGGTCACCGTCGCGGCGGATCTCAACGCTTCCGGGCTCACAAACCGTATCGATATGGCTCGTCACCAGCACACCGGGGCCATCGCCGCCCTTGAACCGGGCGATGAGATGATCGCCCATACCATCGCGACCGGGGATACGCTCGATTGCGCATCCCAGCGGCACCAATTCGGAGTCGATCTGGTCCACCAGCCGGGTGATGCCGGAAATATCGCCGGTGGGCGTGTCGATTTCGACCCAGCGCATCAGGCCGTCGAGAATGTCTTCGCTTGTCATGTCTTAACTCAGGCTATCTTCAAAATCCTGCCATATACTTGGCGCGAGTTTGAGTGTGGTCTCCTTCGGATGGGTCTGCTGCCAGTGGGCCGCAATCTCGGCGCCCGTTGTGGCCCAGACCCCGGGGTGGGACATCGCTTCGCCGAGGAGAGCGGCCAGATTGTCGAAGCGATGTCCCCAGGCCGAGCGTGCCGGCGAAACGCAAAGGTTGAAATAGCGTCCGCGCCGATACTGCGCCCGGAATTCTGCCCGCCAGTTGTTGAGAAGCGCCTGCGGGCGTTCCAACCCGGTGCCCTCGCGGGGAAACATCAGAAAGAACGTGTCGTCGAAATGGTAGTAATAGGGCAGCGCCAGAAGCGCCTCGGCCTTTTCGGCATCGCTCACCCAATAGTAAGGTGCGTCATCGGCGAGCCCGTTGCCGATATAGGTATATCCCTGGGCTTTCAGCAGGCTGATGGTGTCATCCGTGGCGCAGCCGGTGGCGGCGCGATCATCGGGACGCGAGAGCGCGAACCAGCCCTTGGGCCGGGATCCTGTCACGCGGGTGAGCACTTCGGTCGCAAGGCCCATATGCTCTTCTTCTTGACCCACCTCCAGCAGGGTGGGATCTTCGCCATAAAGCCCCTGGGCCGCGATCTCGTGACCGGCGGTCAGGATGCGCTCCACGAGATCGGGATAGCTTTCGGCGACAAGCGCTGGTGTCGCGAAGGTCGCGCGAATCCCGAGGTCCTCGAAGAGCGCGAGAAAGCGGTCCAGTCCCTCGTTTATCCCATAGTGCCATGTCGGGTAGGCAAGGTCTTTTGCGGTGATGCCGGCGCCGCGGCCCGCAGGGTTCAGGTTCACCGTCAGTCCGAGCGCCATGCTCTGCCCTTGGGGCCAACGGATCTGAGCGTCACGCAGACCAATTTCGTCGGAGGTGGTGTAAAAGTCTTTCCAGGGCATGGGGTTACTCCGAGACTGACGTGAGGGGATGGGTGGTGAGGATGTGCTGTGCGAGCCTGTCGCAGGTCGGAAACCAGACCCCGGGCAGGGTTTTCATCCGCTGGATCAACCGCTGGATCATATCGACGCGCATGGCATGACCGGAGACGAACGGGTGCAGCAGGAAGTTGACATAGCCGCCCTGTTTGTATTGCTGCAGAAACGCCGCCCACCAGATCTCGAACACCTCGTCGACATCCATGACGCGCTGAGCATCATTGGGCGTGTCGAGCCAGCCAAAGCTGAAATACATCGCATCGTCGAGCGCGTAATGGAACGGCAACTGCAGGATCGGGTTTTCACCGCTCTTATCCAGCTCGTAAAACGGCATGTCATGGGCGGAGGTGAAGGAGTTGTAGACGACGCCCTTGGATTTCAGCAGAGCGGGCGTATGACTGGACCGGGTGCCGGTAACGGGTTTCCCCTGCACCTCGCTCAAGGCCGCGAGGGTGCGGGACAGATGTGCATCCTCAATCTCAGGGTCGGGATAGACCTCGTGTTCCCACATGTGATCGGCCAGTTCGTGACCGTTCTTCACCACGTCTGCCAGCACCTCGGGATACAGCTCGCAGATACGTCCGGGGGTGAACAGAGTGACTTTCACATCCTCCGCATCGAACATCTCCATGATGCGCCAGACGCCGACACGCCCACCGAATTCGCCCTTGGCCTTCTGGCCCCAAGGTTCATTCAGAAGCCTGCGCAGCAGCATGGCATCGAAATCGAGGGTGAAGTTCACAGCGATCTTCACGCCCTCGGGATAGGCGAAATCCGCGATGGGGACCCGTCGTGTGCGCTGGAAACGCGCGGTGTCTACAAGCTTTTGAAAAGCATCAGAGGCAGGAGGGGTATCGGGTGTCATGTCTCACTCCAGGCAATGTGGGATGTCTTGGGGCCGCGCGGCAGGCCCGCGTGGTAATGGACGGCCGCTTCAGCGGCTTTGAGCCCGGCGATCACCGGGTTGATCACGGGCACGCCGGTGGCGCGCGACAATGCCTCGGGCAGGCCGGGGATGAAGGAAAGAGCAAAACAGCCCAGCACCAGGACATCCGCGCCCTGTGCCACGCTCTCGCGGGCCCGCGCCTCGATTGCGGGCAAATGCCTATCCGGGTCTCGAATAAGATCGGCAACCGAACCACCGATCATCACCTCACCTGCGAAACTGCCCGCGAGGCCGATGCCGCGGATCCGGCGCCGCAGGCCCGGCGGGGTGGGATCGGAGGAGAGCACGGCGAAACGCTCGCCAAGCTGCGCGGCAGCAAGCAGGCCCGCCTCACCCGGTCCGATCACTGGCAGACCCGCAACCTCGCTCAGCGCCGTCACGGCGGGATCACTGAAACAACCGATCAGCACCGCGTCATGGTGCTTGTCCCACTCTGTTGCCGCCTCGCACAGCGCGGGAAACACCATGGCGGCATCCGCAGCGCTTTCGATGGCGCGGGGGCCGTCCTCCGGGGAGGCGATCTCCACCTTTGCGGAGGGCGCCCAGTCGCGCAGCATCTTCAACCGTCGCTCGACAACCTCTGGTCCGGCTGTGCGGTAAAGCGGGCTGACGAGTTGATAGAGCAAACGGGGAGGTGCCGACGGATCGGTCATGTCTATGGTCTTTCTATAGGTGTCTTCCGATCCCACAGGATCAGAAGGCACGTTGCAGGCCGACGAGTTTCTGCACAAGCGCCACACCGCCGATGGACAGCAGGATCGAAATCGTTGCGGCGGCGGCGGCGGTGGGTTTGAACTCGTAGGTCAGGAAGTCGAACAGCGCGAGCGGCAGAGTGTTACCCCCCAATGGCTTGAGCAGAAGCGAGATCGTGTAGAGATCGAAACTGTTGATGAAGGCAAAGATCGCTCCCATGGCGAGCCCCGGCATGACCAGCGGCAGGATGACCAGCCGGAAGGTCTGCCACCCTGTTGCTCCCAGAGAGGCGGAGGCCTCCTCGAGCGACGGCGGCACTTGCCGCAACGCGGCCGAGATCGAGACATAGGCATAGGGGAAGGACATCAGGATATGGCCGAATTGCAGACCGGTGACGGTCTTGCCCAATTCGATCTTGTAGAGAAAGAACAACAGACCGACCGCGGTGAGCAGTTCGGGCACCAGAAGCGGCAGCGTCATGCCGAGCTGGAACAGGCCGGAGAGCCTGCCCGAAAGCCCCTGGCCGGCCAGCGCCGCCATCATCGCAACCGTGCTGGTGACGACGGCGGTGATCGCTCCGATCCGCAGCGACATCAGCAAACCATCGACAAGATCCTGACGCGCGAAGAATTCCTGATACCAACGCAAAGACAGGCCGCGCGGTGGGAATTCGATCATCAGCCCATCGGTCAGCGAGGCACCGACGATGGTGACGACCGGCACCAGCAGGAAAATGTAAAGCGCAATGATCAGCACGGCAAAGCCGAGATTCACGCTGCGTTGCCCACCAAAGGTTTGTGCGGCCATGCTCATGCCCGGGCCCTCTCGTTGAGTTTCCATGTCAGACGGGTGAACAGCACCACGACCAGCACCGTGGAGATCGACAGAACAATCGCCAGAGCCGAGCCGAATGGCCATTGAAAGGTCCCGGTCAGCTCGCCGATGATCAGGGTCGGCATATAGCTCACCATCTGCCCGCCCAGAAGCGCCGGGGTCACATAGGCCGCGACGGCCAGCACATAGACCAGGATCACGCCCGGCTGAATGCCCGGAAAGCTCAAGGGCAGAATGATGTCGCGGAATACCTGATAACGACTTGCACCCATTGAGGCCGAGGCCTCGGTCAGGCTTTGCGGGATATTGCGCAGGGCATTGTTGATCGGCAGCACCATGAAGGGCACGAAAACATGCACCAGCGCCAGGATCACCAGCGACTGAGTGAACAACAGCCGCAACGGTCGTTCGATGATCCCCAACGCGATCAGGCTCTCGTTGAGCGGTCCATTAAGAGCGGCGACAATCATCCAGCCAAAATTGCGCACCAGCACGCCGGTCATCAGCGGCGAAGCGATACAGGCGTACAGAAACACCGCCTTGAACCCCTTGGCCCGCGACAGGTGCCAGGCGATCGGATAGCTGACAACGAGACAGAGCAGGGTGACGATCCCGGCGGTGTAGAGCGAGCGCCAGAGTACGCCCCAATAGTAGCCATCCCCGAGAATCCGGGTGTAATGCATCCATGTGTAGTCTTCGCCGAAGGGCTCGGAGTTCCCCGGCGTGCGAAAGCTCATCTCGACCATATTTGTGATCGGCAGGATCATGAAAACAAAGATCAGCGCCACCGCCGGCAAGGCCAGCGCCCATGTCAGTTTCTTCGACCGGATCATGGCGCGACCTCCGGCATCAGCCAGGCATGCGACAGGTCGATGGCGATCCCGACGCGGTCACCAGCGCCGACCTCATGGTTCGGGGGCGCGGTCAGTTTGAGCCGTCCGCCTTCGGGCAGGGCGATCTCGCAATGTAGCGATGCCCCGAGGAAGGCGCATTTGATCACCTCGCCCTCGAAAGTTGCCGTCTCTCCGGTGGTCACAAGGGTCAGGCTCTCGGGCCGCAGCAGCAATTCGGCGGCGGCGTCTTTCAACAATCCGGGAACGCCCTCGACCTCGATATCCGCACCCGCGACGTGGAGGCTGTAGCGCCCCTCCGCGACCGGTTGAACCCTTTGCGCGGTCAGGAAATTGGCCTCACCGGTGAAATCGGCGACATAGCGTTCGCTAGGCTTCTGATAGATCTCGCGCGGGGTGGCAAATTGCGCCACTCGGCCCGCTTTCATCACAGCAACCATATCCGACATGGCCATGGCCTCGGATTGGTCATGGGTAACGTAAAAGGCGGTGATCCCCGATTGCTGCTGCAAATCCCGGATCAGCCAGCGCACCTCGTCGCGCAGCCTTGCATCGAGGTTGGCCAGCGGTTCGTCGAGCAACAGCAGCCGTGGCTTGAGCACCAACGCGCGCGCAAGTGCCACGCGCTGCTGTTGCCCGCCGGAAATTTCGCGCGGCAGCCGATCTTCGAGCCCGGTCAGCCGCACCAGTTTCATCACATCGAAGACGCGGGTTTCGATCTCGCCCTTCGAGCGTTTCTGCAAGCGTAGCCCGTAGCCGATGTTCTCGGCTACGGTCATATGCGGGAACAAGGCGTAGTTCTGAAAAACCACGCCAAATTTGCGACGGTTGGAAGGCACGTTGAGGATGCTCTCGCCATCCACCAGGATGTCACCGCCATTCGGCTCGTGAAATCCCGCAAGACACCGAAGCGTCGTGCTCTTGCCGCAACCCGAGGGCCCGAGCAGCGTGACGAGCTGTCCGGTTTCTGCGGTGAGAGAGACACCATCAAGCGCAAGAAAATCCTCGTAGGACTTGCGCAATTTTTTGACTTCAACCGTCGTCATTTTTTAGATCGTCCGTTCCCAGAGGTCGTTCAGAGCCGGCATGATGGACAGGGTTTCATCCCAGTCAAACCGGATCGCTTGAGAGACCACTTCGGGCTGAAGCGGCCATTTTTGCAGTTCTTCGGGCAGCTCGACGGTCTTGTTCGTCGGAGCGATCAGCCAGTTTTCCGCCATCCAGAGCTGGATCTCGGGGCTGAGTACGAAGTTCACATAGTCAAAACCAAGTTGCTTGTCGGGGCTGTTTTTGAACACGGAGAAGGAGTGGTCGAACACCATCATGCCTTCTTCCGGCACGACGTAATCGATCGGCACGCCCTGTTCCTGCATGGCCTTGATCTCGCCGAGATCGATCGGCGCCACGGCGATCTGACCCTGTGTCAGAAGCGGCGTCAACTGGGCCGAATAGCCGATCTGCGGGAACGGCCCGAGTTCCTTGAATTTCGCAACGGCGGTTTCGATGTCGTCGCGGCCCGAGCCGAAATGCTCACCGGCCCAGAGCGCCATCATGGTCGCGGCCGAGTTGGTGATCTTGTAAAGACCCAAGAGGCCACGGAACCGCTCGTCCCAGAGATCTGCCCAGCCTTTGGGCGGCTCATCGATCATGTCGGTGCGGTAGGCCAGAACCAGCGGCGCCAGCATGCCGGTGACGGCGGTATTACCCTTGAGGACCGCAGGCTCGATGACATCGGCCATGTTCGGCACCAACTCGGGAGTCAGTTCTTCGAAATAATCGTCATTGCGGATCATCGCAGTGTATTTTTCGTTGAGCATCACGGCCGGAAACGGCGGGTTCTCAGGACCGGCTGCCCGGAAGTTCGAAATCCAAGCCATACCTAGACCGATGTCCAGATCGAAATCCATGCCGATCTGCTCGGCGAATTTCGGCATCACGAATTTGCGCCAGTCGTTTTCCCAGCGGCCGCCGAACATGTTCACAATGAAGGTGTCGGATTGGGAAAAGGCCGGAAGGCCGATAGCGCCAAGGGCGGCGGCCCCAGCGGAGGTTTTGAGGAAATTGCGTCGCGTTAGACTCATGGGAGGTCTCCTGTTGGGTTTCTTTGTTGTCGGCCGGCAGAAGCACGGGGAAGAAAACCGCTGCCGACCGTATATCTCCGCATTTTTTGAGAGCGGGATTCTGGGGTGAGCTACATCTCGATATTATCGGGGTCGAGGTGCAGATCGATCAAAACGGGACCGGTGCGTTTAACGATTGCAGCACAGGCCTCGTCGAGACTGTCCGCATCGGTCACGCCCACCGTGGCGAACCCGAGCGTCGCGCATGTCGCCGCAAAATCTATGGGGGCGATCATCGAGAGCTGAGGATCCATGCCGCGATTGGTGAACTGCACATGCTCGGCACCATAACTGCCGTCGTTGCAGAGGATGATGATCACATCCGTCTTTTCACGTACGAGAGTGACAAGTTCGCTCAGACCGGAGAGGGAAAACCCACCATCGCCCGCCACGAAGACCGTCGGACGATCGGTGATCGCGGTCGCAGCGCCAATGGTTTCGCCAAGGCCACAGCCGATCGCACCAAAATGCGAGGTGTAGACCAGATCGGAGGGGCGTGTCACCGGCAGGTTACGCCAGGCAGTCGTGACGAAACGCCCGAGATCGGTAACTAGCACACGCTCTTTGGGCAGCGCCTGATGGAGACGCCGCAAAGCCGGAACCATATCGACACAACCGGGTGCAACCTCTGAGGCGTCTGGAACACGCGCGAAGGCTTCAGCCTCTTGCCTCAGAGGTTCTAAAAGATCATCCGTCGCGCCGGACCCGGGGATCTCAGCCAAATCCAACAGCTCCGCAAATGCGCGCGCCGTTCCGGCAATATCGCCGATCAGTCGCAGGGTCGGCGTATCGAGGCGCGGGTTTTCTTCTGCGTCGGGCAAAATTTGGACCACGCGCTTGCCCTTGGTGTAGGCGCGCTCTTCGGTTGTGTGCTTGCTGAGACTTGCGCCGAAGGCGAGGATACAGTCGGATTTCATGATCACATCGCTCGCGGTCGGATGGCTCAGCCCGCCGCAAATACCGATATTGAATGTCTCGCCCTCGAAAAGCCCTTGTGCCTTGAGCGTGGTCGCCAACGGCACCTCTATCCGCTTGGCCAGCGCGACAAGGGCATCGCGCGCCTCTGGCGTACATGCACCACGACCAGCGAGGATCAACGGGCGACGGGCGGAGGCCAACATACCAGCAGCTTCCTCCAGAAGTTCTCCCGAGACGGGTGCCGTCACATACTGCGGTAGCGGTGCGGCGGAGGCGCGGGCTGGCAAGTCCTCCCACATCAAATCGACGCGCATGTTGAACACGACCGGACAGCGGCGATGAGCGGCGATACGGAAGGCCCGATCGAGATCTTCGAGGGCTGTTGCAGGGCTGCGCATGTCGATGAACACGGCCCCTGCGCTTGCCACGACTTCTCTTTGATTGATCTTTTGCAGGTGTTGCAGATCACCGGGCGCTGTGTCCCCGCAGAGCACGACAAGCGGGATACCACCGCGCGCCGCTTCGGCAAGCGCGGTCACCACATTGGTCAGCGCCGGGCCGTGCGTGATCGTCGCAACACCGGTTTGACCGGTGGCCTGGGCATAGCCGATAGCCGCCAGCACGGCATTTGCCTCATGGGTGCAGGCGACATAGCGGCCGATATTCGCATCGACATAGGCCTTGACCATGAACAGGTTGGCGTCTCCGACAAGGCCGTAGAGATGCGTGGTGTTATGGGCCACCAGTGCCTTGGCCAGCCCCTGGTGCAATTTCATGTCTGTGACAGTATCTCTCATGTCTCGCCGTCGGTCTGATCTGTGTATGAGCGGACTATAAGCACGACTATGCAGCCACAAAAGTTCATTTTAATTTACAAAATAGTTCCCAAAAAGAACTTTTAGAGGCAGATATCGCGGCAGGCACTTCGTCCAAGGTACCTGTGCTAAACCCTCAGAACATTCTTTGAAAATCGAAGTCCGTCTGCGGACTTAAAGGGCACACAGGTTGAGGCGCGTCACGTTCGTTGAGTGCGTGTTCTAGCGGTGGCGGCAAGTGCGCTTCTCGAATTTTCTCATCGTGGATTTGCGGCGAACGACCGGTTCGGAGAATCTGCATCGCAGCAGTAGGCGATCCGGCAAATGTCCGGTAATGGGATGTACCGGCTGCTTCACCCGGCAGGTTAGGCTGAGCATATTTCTGCAAACAGAAGAAGTAGCATGGCGAAGAACGAGTTTGATGAACTGATGTCGATCGGGATCGATATTGGCAAAGACACATTCCACTTGGCGGGCTTCAATCAGGCGGGGCAGCGGGTCCTGCGGAAACAGGTCAAGCGCCTCGCGTTAGTTGCGACATTTGAAGAGCTGCCGCATTGCGTGGTGGGCATGGAAGCCTGCTTAAGTGCGCATTTCGTCAGTCGAACATTGCGCAAATTGTGAACCGCGCCGGGTTTGCCGGAGGCTCCAACTCATGAGTAGGATGCGCAACGCCTGAGCGCCATTTGTAGACGAGCGATTTTGAGACGCGACATTCTTTCGTGACATCCTCAGTCGTCAGTTCGCCACTCTCAATCTTTGTGCGGATAAATCGCTTGAAGCTGGGCGGCCAGACACGGCGACCACCGGTGTGGTCCTCAATTGAAAAACCGTAGTGGTTTAAAATGCTCGGTTGTTCTGACATGTTGCTTTCCTCTGGTTTGGAGGAAGGCTATCAGGGTGTGATGTCACCCGTCAGAGGCTATTTGGAGGGGGCAGATGCAACGCTTACGCTTACATACCACTGAGCGCGCTTCATTTGCTTCCATTGTGCTTCCAGCGGGGGGCTGGCAACGCCAAAGGCCTCCCGGAGGAGGCGCTTAAATGTCTTATATATCGGTAAATTTGGTTGCGGGAGTAGGATTTGAACCTACGACCTTCAGGTTATGAGCCTGACGAGCTACCGGGCTGCTCCATCCCGCGACAGTGTCGATTATTGTGACGTATCGTTTAGAGAGATTAAGGGGTTTTTATTAGGTTTGGCGGTGACCTACTCTCCCACGACTTAAGTCGCAGTACCATTGGCGCGAACGTGCTTAACGGCCGAGTTCGGGATGGGATCGGGTGTTTCACTGTTGCTGTGACCACCAAACCGAATAAAAACCCCATTATCCTCGTATTGAGGATGCCCAAGTCAAGTGATTTTATGTGTATGCTTTTGATATTGATGAGTAATTGCAGTTTTCAGTTTTGCTTTTACTGGATCAAATCAAGCCTATCGGGCAATTAGTACCGGTCAACTGAGTACATTGCTGCACTTACATCTCCGGCCTATCGACGTGGTGGTCTTCCACGGCCCTCAGGGATACCTTGTTTTGAGGGGGGCTTCCCGCTTAGATGCCTTCAGCGGTTATCCTTTCCGATCATAGCTACCCAGCACTGCTATTGGCATAACAACTGGTCCACCAGTGGATCGTTCACCCCGGTCCTCTCGTACTAGGGGCAACTCCTCTCAAGTATCCTACACCCACGGCAGATAGGGACCGAACTGTCTCACGACGTTCTAAACCCAGCTCACGTACCTCTTTAAACGGCGAACAGCCGTACCCTTGGGACCTGCTCCAGCCCCAGGATGAGATGAGCCGACATCGAGGTGCCAAACACTGCCGTCGATATGGACTCTTGGGCAGTATCAGCCTGTTATCCCCGGCGTACCTTTTATCCGTTGAGCGATGGCCCTTCCACTCGGGACCACCGGATCACTATGGCCGACTTTCGTCTCTGCTCGACTTGTCAGTCTTGCAGTCAGGCTGGCTTCTGCCATTGCACTCAACGAGCGATTTCCGACCGCTCTGAGCCAACCTTCGCGCGCCTCCGTTACTCTTTGGGAGGCGACCGCCCCAGTCAAACTACCCGCCACACAGGGTCCCGGATCCGGATAACGGACCGCGGTTAGACATCAAGCAGAACAAGGGTGGTATCTCAAGGGAGGCTCCACCGGGACTGGCGTCCCGGTTTCAAAGCCCACCACCTATCCTGCACATGTTCGGCCTAATGCCAGTGTGAAGCTGTAGTAAAGGTGCACGGGGTCTTTCCGTCTAACCGCGGGAAGCCTGCATCTTGACAGGCAATTCAATTTCGCTGAGTCGATGTTGGAGACAGCGGGGAAGTCGTTACGCCATTCGTGCAGGTCGGAACTTACCCGACAAGGAATTTCGCTACCTTAGGACCGTTATAGTTACGGCCGCCGTTTACCTGGGCTTCAATTCGGAGCTTGCACTCCTCCTTTTAACCTTCAGGCACCGGGCAGGCGTCAGACCCTATACGTCGTCTTGCGACTTCGCAGAGCCCTGTGTTTTTAGTAAACAGTCGCCACCCCCTGGTTTGTGCCCCCAGCCAATACTTGCGTAGAAACTGGGCCTCCTTCTCGCGAACTTACGGAGGTATTTTGCCGAGTTCCTTCAACATCGTTCTCTCAAGCGCCTTGGTATTCTCTACCAGTCCACCTGTGTCGGTTTAGGGTACGATCTCATGAGAGGCTATTTCCAGGGACCGCTGAGCTGCCCATTCAATCCGATAAGGATGAACAACCTTTGCGATCCGTCACTTCTCTCTGGCTCAGGAATATTAACCTGATTCCCATCGACTACGCCTTTCGGCCTCGCCTTAGGGGTCGGCTTACCCTGCTCAGATTAGCTTTAAGCAGGAACCCTTGGACTTTCGGCGACAGGGTCTCTCACCCTGTTTGTCGCTACTCATGTCATCATTCTCACTAGTGATCTCTCCACCGGATCGTTCACACGCCGGCTTCACAGAAAGCCTCTTGTGTCCAAGCCTTCCGAAGAAGGTAAGGACACATGAGACTATGTCACACTACGCTCTGCTACCATGCCTTACGGCATCCTCAGCTTCGGCTCATGGCTTGAGCCCCGTTACATCTTCGCCGCAGGACAACTTATCTAGACCAGTGAGCTGTTACGCTATCTTTAAAGGATGGCTGCTTCTAAGCCAACCTCCTGGTTGTTTTGGTCGTCCCACCTGCTTTCCCACTTAGCCATGAATTAGGGGCCTTAGCTGGAGGTCAGGGT